>NZ_JBIUCH010000008.1:0-294814 GCF_044548625.1 Micromonospora sp. NPDC051925
GCGCGTGGCGGTCAGCGCGTGGCGGTCAGCGCGTGGCGGTCAGCGCGTAGCGGTCAGCGCGTGGCGGTCAGCGCGTGGCGGTCAGCGCGTGGCGGTCAGCGCGTGGCGGTCAGCGCGTGGCGGTCAGCGCGTGGCGGTCAGCGCGTGGCGGTCAGCGCGTGGCGGTCAGCGCGTGGCGGTCAGCGCGTGGCGGGTGGGGCCAGCGCATGGTGGGTAGTGCATGGCGGTCCGGTACGTGCGGGGCAGCCGGCGCGTGTCAGTCCGGCGGATGTGCCTGGCGGGCCGGTGCGGGGCAGTCAGCGGCGTGTCGGGCCGGCGCGCGGTAGCGCCGGGCGGACCAGTGTGGGGCGGACCAGTGTGGGGCGTGCAGCGTGGGGCGGGGTAGGGCAGGAAGGAAGCGGATGGTCAGCGGTCGAGGGCGTCGACAGCCTTGCGGGCGGCGATCAGCACCGGATCCCAGACCGGCGCGTACGGCGGGGCGTAGCCGAGATCGAGGGCGGTCATCTCGTCCACCGTCATCTCGTTCCACAACGCCACGGCCAGCGCGTCGATCCGCTTCGCCGCCTCGGAGCGGCCGACGATCTGCGCGCCGAGCAGCCGCCCGGTGGGCCGTTCGGCGATCAGCTTCACCGTCATCGGCTCGGCCCCCGGGTAGTAGCCGGCCCGGTTCGTCGACTCGGCGATCACCGAGACGAACTCGAAGCCGGCCGCCGTGGCGTCCCGTTCCCGCAGCCCGGTACGGCCCACCTCCAGGTCGCAGACCTTCGTCACCGCGGTGCCGATCACCCCGGGGAAGGTGGCGTATCCGCCGCCGATGTTGATCCCGGCGACCCGGCCCTGCTTGTTGGCGTGGGTGCCGAGGGGGATGTGCACCGACATGCCGGTGACCCGGTGCAGGGTCTCCACGCAGTCACCGGCCGCCCAGACGCCCGGCACCCCGGTCACCCGCATCCGCCGGTCCACCCGTACCCCGCCGGTCGGGCCGAGCGGTAGGCCGGCGGCGGCGGCGAGCGCGGTGTTGGGGCGTACCCCCAGGCCGAGGACCACGACGTCGGCCGGCACCGGGCCCGCCGAGGTGACCACCGCGGACACCCGGCCGTCGCGCTGCTCGACCCCGGCCACCGTGACGCCGGTACGGATCTCGATGCCCAGTTCGCGCATCGCCTCGGCGACCAGGCCGGCCATGTCCTCGTCGACGGTCGCCATCGGTTGCTCGGCCTGCTCGACCAGGGTGACGGCGAGCCCGCGTTGGATCAGCGCCTCGGCCATCTCCACCCCGACGTAGCCGCCGCCGACCACCACCGCCCGGCGGGGTGTCGGTGTGCCGTCCAGCCAGGTACGCAGCGCCGCCCCGTCGTCCAGCGTCTGGATGCCGAAGATGCCGTCGACGTCGCCGGCCGCCCAGTCGGGCAGGTTCGGGACCGAGCCGGTGGCGTACACCAGGGTGTCGAACCGTTCGCGGACCTCGCCGCCGTCGTCGAGCCGGCGGGCGGTGACCTCCCGACGGTCGAGGTCGATGCCGGTGACCTCGGTACGCAGCCGTACGTCGATGGCGAAGTCGTCGCGGAAGGTGGCCGGGTCGCGGGCGATCAACGCGTCCCGCTCCTCGACCAGCCCACTGATCCAGTACGGGATGCCGCACGCCGAGTACGACGTGAAGTGTCCCCGCTCGAACGCCACGATCTCCAGGTCGTCGGCGTCCCGGCGGCGACGGGCCTGGGAGGCCGCCGCCATCCCGGCGGCGTCCCCACCGACGACGATCAGCCGCTCTGCCACGACGCCCAGTCTTCCACGCGCCGGTCGACCACGGGCCGGTCACCGACGCGTCGGTCAGCCACGGGCCGGTCAGCCACGGGCCGGTCAGCCACGGGCCGGTCAGCCACGGGCCGGTCAGCCACGGGTCTGCCGGGCGACCTCGGCGACCACGTCCTCCAGCCGACCCGACCGCGCGAAGACGGCCCGCTGCCGGGCGGCCCCGCTGCCGTGCCGGCGCAGCCCGGCCAGCAGTTCGGAGACCTCGGCCAGGTCGTCGTGCGCCACCAGTGCCGGGCTCACCTGCTCGACCAGCCGGTCCACCAGCTCCCAGGCCGGACGCAGCTCGCCGTTGGACAGGTCGACGCCGTCGCCCTCCAACCCGTCGTGCGCGGCCCGCCAGTGCGCGGCCACCAGCAGGTGGTGATCGGTGTTCACCGCTGGGCGGCCCGCCGCCACGTCGTTCATCGCGGTGGCGACCAGCGCCCGGACCAGCGCTGCCACCAGCACCGCGTCGTCGACCGAGGGGCAGACGTCACCGATCCGGACCTCCACCGTCTGGTACTTCGCCGACAGTCGGGCGTACCAGTAGAGCATTCCCTCGTCGAGCATCACCCCGCTGGCGATCAACTGCCGGATCAGCCGCTCGTAGTGCTCGTAGGACTCCAGGTAGGGGGTGGGCGCCACCGAGGGCCAGCGCTCCCACTCGACCGACCGCCAACTCGCGTAGCCGGTGTCGACGCCTTCGGAGAACGGCGAGTTGGTGGTCATCGCGTGCAGCACCGGCAGCCACGGCCGGATGTGGTTGAGCACCCGCACCCCGGTGTCCGGGTCGGGCACACCCACGTGCACGTGCATGCCGTTGTTGCCGGGACCGGGCACCAGCAGCCGGAACCGCTCGATCATCCGGTCGAAGCGGGGCTTGTCGACCACCGGGGGCACCGGACCCGCCACCGGTCCGGTGCCGATGGCCAGCACCCGTACGCCGGCCCGCTCGGCGGCGTCGGCCAGCGCGTTGCGCAGCACGCCCAGCGAGTGCCGGATCGAGCTCAGCTCCAACCCGGGCGGGCTGCCGATCTCGATCTGGCTGGTCTGGAACTCCCGCTCCACCTGACCGCGCAGCTCGGCCGGCACCTGCGCCATGACCAGGTCGACGGCGGGCACCGCGGCACCGGTGTGCGGATCGACCAGGAGGAACTCCTCCTCCACGCCCACCGTGAGCCGGTCGACCCCGGCCCGCTCCGGAGCCACCTCCCCGGCCGCCACCCCACTGGTCATCGCCATCACCGTCCGTCCCGTCCCGGTCGCGGCGGGTTTCGCCGCGCTGCTGTCCGGCCCATTACCCAGAGTGTCCGGCGGAGAAAACGCGACACGGCGGGTCATCGCGCCGGATGCTTACCATGGCCCGGTCCGCCGACCGGTGCCGTGCCGCACCCCCGCCCGACCGGGTGGGTCGGGGCGGCGACGTGAGGGAGGTCAGGTGACCCCGACGACGGTGTCCCGGGTAGCGCCCCCACCGCCGGCTCGCCGGAGCGGCGACGCCCGGCAGGCCGGCGCGGACTGGCGGCGGCAGGTGCCCCGGATCTTCGCGGCGATGCTGTGGTTCATCGCCGCGATCTGCGCGCTGGCGGCGGTGAGCAGCGCGGCCAACGCCGAGTTCCAGCCGGTCCGGACCACCATCGACACGCTGCTGGTGCCCGCCCCCGCCAACCTGGCGTACGCGGTGTTCATCGGCACCCTCGCCGCCGCGGTGCTGCGGCGCAAGCGGTTGGCGTACTGGGTGCTGGTCGTCTACTTCACCCTCAGCCTGGTCGTCGGCGGGCTGGCCGGACTGCTGCTGGTGACCGTCGGCGCGGACCGGCTCACCGACGACGCCGGCCGGCGGATCTTCGACCTGGTCGACACCGTCGGCGTCTGGGTGGGCATCGGCTTCGCCGCCGCCGCGTTGGCCCTGCTGCTGGCCGCCCGACGGGAGTTCTACGCCCGGGTCCGCAGCGGCAGCACCCGCCGGGCCCTCGGGGTGTTCTTCGGCCTCGCCACGGCCGCCGTCGGGCTCGGCTACCTGCTGCTCACCGCCGTGCCCGGCAGCCTGCGCAGCTGGCTGGACCGGTTGGGGTACGCAATCGAGAAGGTCTTCGGCGGGGCGATCACCCTGGACGTCACCCGACACGGTCAGGCCCCCGGCTGGGTCAACCTGCTGCTCGGCGGGATGGGCGCGATCGCCTTCCTCGCCGGCCTGTTCACCCTGCTGCGCTCGCAGCGCGCCGCCGCCGTGCTGCACCCCGACGAGGAGCAGCGCATCCGGGAGCTGCTGGCCCGGTACGGGGAGCAGGACTCGCTCGGCTACTTCGCCACCCGGCGGGACAAGGCGGCGATCTTCTCGGCCAGCGGAAAGGCGGCGCTGACCTACCGGGTGGTCAACGGGGTGAGCCTGGCCAGCGGCGACCCGGTCGGCGACCCGGAGGCGTGGGGGCCGGCCATCACCGCCTGGCTGGAGCAGACCCGCGAGTACGCCTGGACCCCGGCGGTGATGGGGGCCAGCGAGGCCGGCGCGCGGGCGTACCACCGGCACGGGCTGAAGGTGCTGCAACTGGGCGACGAGGCGATCCTGGTGGCCCGGGAGTTCGACCTGGACGGGCGGGACATGCGTCCGGTCCGGCAGGCGGTGCACCGGGTCGAGCGGGCCGGCCACACCGCCCGGGTCCGCCGGCACGCCGAGATCCCGCCGGACGAACTGGCCGACCTCGCCGCGCTGGCCACCCGTTGGCGGGACACCGAGCACGAGCGCGGCTTCTCGATGGCGTTGGGCCGGCTCGGCGACCCGGCCGACGGCGACTGCGTGCTGGTCGAGGCCAGGGACGGCACCGGCCGGGTACGGGCGCTGCTGTCGTTGAGCCCGTGGGGCGTCGACGGGTTGTCGCTGGACCTGATGCGCCGGGACCGCACCGCCGACAACGGGGTCACCGAGTTCATGGTGGCCGCGCTGCTCGGTGCGGCGCCCCGGCTGGGCGTCGAACGGGTGTCGTTGAACTTCGCCGTGTTCCGGTCGGTCTTCGAGCAGGGCGCCCGGATCGGCGCCGGCCCGGTGATCCGGGTGTGGCGGCGTACGCTGCTGTTCTTCTCCCGCTGGTGGCAGTTGGAGTCGCTGTACCTGTCCAACGCCAAGTACCAGCCGCACTGGACGCCCCGCTACCTGTGCTTCGGGGAGCGGCGGGAACTGGCCCGGGTGGGGCTGGCCGCCGCCGTCGCCGAGGGCTTCCTGGCGTTGCCCGGTGGCCGGCCGTCCCCGCTGCACGGGGCGCCCCCGGCGGGCGGCGGGGTGGGGTTCGTGCCGCCGGAGGCCGGGGCGGTGCACGCGGTCAGCCCGGAACCGGCCCGCGAGCAGCTCCCCGAGCAGGTCCGGGTCCGCCGGGCGAAGCTGGACCGGCTGCGGGCGGAGGGCGTCGAGCCGTACCCGGTGGGGTGGGCGCGTACCGACGGCTGCGCGGCGGTGCGGCAGCGGCACGCCGGGCTGGCCCCGGACACCGGCACCGGGGAGACGGTGTCGGTGGCCGGGCGGGTGCTGCTGGTCCGCGACCACGGCCGGGTCTGCTTCGTCACCGTCCGGGACGGCACCGGCGACCTGCAGCTGGTGCTGGAGAAGGAGCTGGACCGGTGGCGGGCCACCGTCGACATCGGTGACCACGTCGGCGCGACCGGCGAGGTGTACGCCACCCGGCGCGGCGAGGTGTCGGTGCGGGTGGCCGACTGGCGGCTCACCGCCAAATGCCTGCGCCCGCTGCCGGACAAGCACCACGGCCTGGCCGACCCGGAGGCGAGGGTCCGCCAGCGCTACCTGGACCTGGCGACCAGCACCGAGGCGCGGGAGCTGCTGCGGGCCCGCAGCGCCACCCTCCACAGCCTGCGGCGGACCCTGGTGGCGCGGGACTTCCTGGAGGTGGAGACGCCGATCCTGCAACGGGTGCACGGGGGCGCCAACGCCCGCCCGTTCGTCACCCACAGCAACGCCTACGACCTGCGGCTGACCCTGCGGATCGCCCCCGAGCTGTACCTGAAGCGGCTCGCCGTGGGCGGCGTCGAGCGGGTGTACGAGCTGGGCCGGGTGTTCCGCAACGAGGGCGTCGACTTCAGCCACAACCCGGAGTTCACCGTGCTGGAGGCGTACCAGGCGTACGCCGACTACCACGACATGCGGGAGCTGGCCCGGGAGTTGATCGTGGCGGCGGCGGTGGCGGTGCACGACGCCCCGCTGGCCCGCCGGCCGGGGACCGGTGAGCTGGTGGACATCGGTGGGCCGTGGCCGGTGCGCACGGTGCACGAGGCGATCTCCGCCGCGCTGGGCGAGGAGGTCACCGTCGACACCGACGTGGCCGCCCTGCGCCGGTTCGCCGACACGGCCCGAGTGCCGTACGACCCGCGTTGGGAGCGCGCCGAGCTGCTGCTGGAGCTGTACGAGCGGCTGGTCGAGGCGGGTACCGACGTACCCACGTTCTACCTGGACTTCCCGACCGAGGTCTCGCCGTTGACCCGTCAGCACCGTGCCGATCCCCGGTTGGCCGAGCGGTGGGACCTGGTGGCGTTCGGGATGGAGCTGGGCACCGCGTACTCGGAGCTGGTCGATCCGACCGAGCAACGGCGGCGGTTGACCGCCCAGTCGTTGAAGGCGGCCGGCGGCGACGCGGAGGCGATGGAGCTGGACGAGGACTTCCTCACCGCGCTGGAGTACGCGATGCCACCGACCGGCGGGTTGGGGCTGGGCGTGGACCGGCTGGTGATGCTGCTGACCGGCCGGTCCATCCGGGAGACGTTGCCGTTCCCGATGGTCCGCGAGTCCTCGTGAACCGGCCCCGGCCAGTCCGGACGTGGCGCTCGTCGGCCGGCAAGTCGTCGGCCGGCAAGTCGTCGACCGGCAAGTCGGCGGCCGGGAAGTCGGCGGCGGCCGGGACACCGCGCTCGACCGCCCCGAGGTCGCCGGTCGCCCCGACGTCGTCGGCGGCCCGGACCGTGGCGGCGGTGGCGTTCGCGCTGGCGGCGGTCTGCTACGCCTCCTGGCTGCTCGGCCCGGTGCTCAACCCGGGGCTCGGGCCGATCGACAGCTACCTCAGCGAGCTGGCCGCGCGGGACCAGCCGTACCACCGGTTCTTCCAGCTCGGCGACGTGGCGACCGGGCTGTGCGCGGCGACCGCCGGGCTGGTGCTGCTCCGGGTGGCCCGGGACGTGCCCCGACCGGCCTGGTGGGGGGCGCTGGTCTTCGGCGTGGCCACCGCCGTGGACGGCGGCTACACCACGATGGACTGCGCCCCGTCGGTGGACGCCCGTTGCGCCCGGCTGGAGGAGCTGGGTGACCTCTCCTGGCGGCACCAGGCGCACACCGTCACCTCGTCGGTGGCGGTGGCCGGCGGGCTGCTGTCCCTGGTCGTCATCCTCGCCGTGCTGCGCGGCCCGGCCCGCCGCCGGGTGGGTCTGGCGGTGGCGGTGGTGCTGCTGGTCGGCACGGTCGGGACGCTGGTCGCCGCGGTGCGTCCCGAGTTCGGGTTGGGCCTGTGGCAGCGGGCCCAGCTGATCGGCCTGTCCGGCTGGCTGCTGCTCGCCGCCGGCGTCGCCCGCTGGGGCCCCCACCCGGAGCAGCCCCGGTGACCGGCCCGGCCGGGACGGGCGTGCCCGGTGGGCCGGGGGTGCTGCTCTGCCCGGGGATGGGTGAGGGGGCGGCCACCTGGGACCGGCTGGTCCCGTTGCTGACCGCCGACGGTTACCGGGTGGGCCGGTTGGACCGACCGGGATCGGGTGGAGCGCCGGACGACGGGCGGGTGCCCACCCTCGCCGCCGAGGTGGCCCGGATCGCCGCGGGGGTGGCGGGGCTGGGCCGGCCGGTGCTGGTGGCGCACTCGGCGGCGGCGCTGCCCGCCGAGGCGTACGCCCGGCTGCACCCGGGACGCCTCGCCGGGCTGGTGCTGGTGGACCCGAGCCTGGTGGAGCCGAGCGGGGCGGTGGGGTGGGGGCGGTTGTCGGTGTGGTCGGCCGGGCGAGTGACCGCCGTCGCCCCGGTGCTGGCCGGGTTGCTCGACCGGTCCGGCCTGGCCCGTCGGCTCGGCCCGTGGGCCTCGCTCCGGTCGGTACGCCGGATGAGCGTCCGGCCGCCCGATCCGGTGCTGGCGGTTCCGTACGGCTCGGGGGCGGTGCTGGTCGGGGCGCTGGTGGAGTGGCTGGCGCATCCGGCGGTGGCGGCGCAGTTGGCGGCGCTGCGCGCCGGCACGGACCCACCGGCGCTGCCGGTGCGGGTGCTGACCGCGCTCGGTGACGTGCCCACCCCGGTCGGCCGGGCGGCGTGGCGGTCCGGGCACGCCCGGCTGGCGGCGAGCTTCCCGGCCGGTCGGCAGGGGGTGTTCCGGGACGCGCGACATCTGGTGCATGTCGACCATCCGGAGGCGGTGGCCGCCGCCATCGGGGCGGTGCGGGGTGACAGCGGGCCCTAAGCTGGTGCGCGTGTCGGGTCTGCGGGTGGTGACAGGTCTGTGGGCGTACGCGCTCACCGGGCTGACCCTGCTCGCGGACGGTCCGGGTGACCTGTTGGCCGGTGCGGCGGTGGTGGCCGCGCTGTTGCTCGTCGTCCTGCTGGCGGCCCGTCCCCGCCCGGCGACCGGCCCGGCCTACGGGCGGCGTCGGGCGGTCGGGCTGCGGGACCGGGCCCGGCGTCGACGGGTGCCCCGACAGACCGATCCGGACGCGGCGGGCCGACCCCGTCCCCGGGCACCCGGTGCTCCTCTCCCGGTCGGCTGGTCTCCGGTCGCGGGCTGACCCCGCGCGCCGCCGAGCCGCCGACCGATTCCGTCGTCATCCGTCCCTGATCGGGACCGGCCGTCATCCGTCCCCTGGTGGGGGATGCGGTCGACCGTCTCGTCGGGACATCCGGAATTGGACCGAGGGGTTCCGCCATGCTCGCCTTCTCACCCGTGCACGACGCGGCTGCCGCCGCGGGGTCCGTCGTCGGCCGGCTGGCCGACCTGCTGACGCCGCTGACCGGCGGGGTCGCGACCGCCGTCGCCATCGTCCTGTTCACCGTCGCCGTCCGGCTGTTGATCTCGCCGCTCACCGTCGCCCAGATCCGCGGGGAGCGGCGTCGGGTGGCGCTCGCCCCGGAGGTCCGCAAGCTCCAGCAGCGGTGCGCGGGCGACCCGGCGACGTTGCAGTCGGAGTTGTTCGCGCTCTACCGCCGGACCGGGGCGTCGCCGGTGGCGGGTTGCCTGCCGGGCCTGCTCCAGGCACCGTTCTTCCTGGTCATGTACCGCCTGTTCAGCACCGGTGACGGTGGTGCCGGGCTGCTCGACGAACGGCTGGCCGGGGTGCCGCTGGGCTGGCACCTGGGCGACGGGCTGTCACCGTCGGTGCTGGCGGTCTTCGGGGTCCTGCTGGTGGCGTTGCTCGGGCTGGCCCGGATGCTGTCCCGGCGGGCGCAGCGGACGGCGGCGCTGAGCGGTGCCCCGACGGATCAGCCGGGGGCGGCGGTGCTGGCCCGGCTGATCCCGCTGCTGCCGTACGCGACGGTGCTGGTGGCGTTGGTGGTGCCGTTGGCGGCGGTGCTCTACCTGGTCACCACCACCGCGTGGACGGCGGGGGAGCAGGTGGTGCTGCGTCGGGGGCAACCGGCACCCGTCGAGGCCATCGACGGACGTTGACAAGTGGTGGGGCGGGAGCGTAGAAAACCGCTCAGAGAGCGCTCTCTCGCTCCCGTCCCCCAGAGAGGCATCCCGATGAACGCTGTCCCGGCGGCTCCGGTCGCCCCCACCGCCCCGCGTCGGTCCCGCCGCCGCCTCGCCCTGGCCGTGACGCTCGCCGCCGCCACCGCGTTGACCGGGGCCTCGGTCGCCGCGCAGGCCGCCGTGCCCACCCCGCCCGCCGGCTGGAGCCTGATGTGGAGTGACGACTTCACCGGGGCGGCCGGCACCCAGCCCTCCTCGGCCAACTGGATCGTCGACACCGGCACCAGCTACCCCGGCGGCCCGGCCAACTGGGGCACCGGCGAGATCCAGACGTACACCGGCAGCACCGCCAACCTGGCCCACGACGGCGCCGGTAACCTGCGGATCACCCCGGTGCGCGACGGGTCCGGCCGGTGGACCTCGGCCCGGATCGAGACGGTCCGCACCGACTTCAAGCCTCCGGCCGGCGGGGTGCTGGCGATCGAGGGGCGGATCCAGATGCCCAACGTCACCGGGGCCGAGGCGGCCGGCTACTGGCCGGCGTTCTGGGCGCTCGGCTCGCCCTACCGGGGCAACTACCAGAACTGGCCGGGTATCGGCGAGATCGACGTGATGGAGAACGTCAACGGGCTCAACCAGGTCTGGGGCGCGCTGCACTGCGGGGTCGCGCCGGGCGGGCCGTGCAACGAGTTCAGCGGGCTGGGCGCGACCCGGGTCTGCCCCGGTAGCGCCTGCCAGGCCGGCTTCCACACCTACCGCACCGAGTGGGACACCTCGGTCAGCCCGCAGCAACTGCGTTGGTACGTCGACGGGCAACTGTTCCACACCGTCACCGAGACCCAGGTCGGCGCGACGTACTGGGCGCAGATGACCGGTCACGGCGGCTACTTCCTGCTGCTGAACGTGGCGATGGGCGGCTCCTTCCCGGACGGGGTGGCCGGCTACGTCACGCCGACCGGGTCGACGGTCTCCGGTCGGCCGATGGTGGTCGACTACGTCGCGGTCTACCGCCGGGGGTCCACGTCCACCCCGACGCCGACGCCCACCACGCCGGCCCCGACCACGCCGCCGCCGTCCGGCTCGGTCGACGCGTACGGGACGATCCAGGCCGAGGCGTTCTCCGGCCAGAACGGGGTGCTCGTCGAGGCGTGCGCCGAGGGTGGGCAGAACATCGCCGCGCTGCGCAACGGCGACTGGGCCCGGTACGACAACGTGGACTTCGGCACCAGCGGGCCGCGTGACTTCCTGGCCCGGGTGGCCTCCGGGGCGGCGAGCGGGGTGAGCGGCCTGGTCGAGGTCCGGTTGGACAGCCCGACCGGCACCCCGATCGGCAGCTTCGCCGTCGCCAACACCGGCGGCTGGCAGAGCTGGCGGTCGGTGCCGGGCAACGTCTCGGCGGTGACCGGCCGGCACAGCGTCTACCTGACCTTCAGCAGCGGTCAGCCGGCCGACTTCGTCAACGTCAACTGGTTCACCTTCCGCCGCTGAGTCGGGCTGCCGAGGGGGTCCGCGTCGAGACGGCGCGGACCCCCTCGCCTGTTTCGGCCGGTCCAGGGGCTGGACAGAAATAGTTAAGAGTCCTAATAATGGGCGCTGACGTAGACGTACGTGGATGCGTTTGCGTCGTTCCGGTCGGGTCCACCCCCACCCGCCGCGCGTCACCACGCCCAGGTCCCTGGAGGCCACCCGTGAGAGTCCGCCCCCGCCGCCCGCTCACCCTCGCCGTCATCCTCGCCGCCGCCCTGGTCACCGGCACGATCGTGGCCCCGCCGGCCGCGTCCGCCGCCACCGCCGCCTTCGTCCGCACCGCCAGCTGGAGCAGCGGGTACGAGGCGAAGTTCACCGTCACCAACGACACCTCGACCGCGATCAGCTCGTGGACCGTCCAGTTCGACCTGCCGTCCGGCAGCACCGTCGGCTCGTTCTGGGACGCCCGGGTGACCAGCTCCGGCCAGCGGGTCACCGCCGTCAACCAGAGCTGGAACGGCAGCCTCGCGCCGGGCGGCAGCACCACGTTCGGCTTCGTCGTCGCCGGGACCGGCGACCCGACCAACTGCACGGTCAACGGCGGCGCCTGCACCGGCGGCCCCGGCAACCCGTCCGGCCCGGCCACCCCGACCGGGCTGCGGGTCACCGGCACCACCGCCTCCTCGGCCACGCTGGCCTGGAACGCCGTCTCCGGCACGGTCACCGGCTACCGGGTGTACGAGGGCAGCACCGTGAAGGCCACCGTCACCGGCACCTCGGCCACCGTCTCCGGCCTGGCCACCTGCTCCGCGCACAGCTGGACCGTCACGGCGTACAACTCGACCGGCGAGTCGGCGAAGTCGTCCCCGGTCTCCGCCACCACCACCGGCTGCACCGGCGGCACCGGCCCGATGGCTGCCGCCCCCTACCTCTACCCCGGCTGGGGTGAACCGCCCGCGCCGTCGACGGTGATGGAGGCGACCGGGATCAAGTGGTTCACCATCGCCTTCGTGCTCTCCGGTGGCGGCTGCACCCCGGCCTGGGACGGTTCCGGCCCGCTCACCGGCGGTGCGCACGCCAGCACCATCGCCGCGATCCGGGCGGCCGGCGGCGACGTCATCCCGTCGTTCGGCGGGTGGAGCGGCAACAAGCTCGGCCCGAACTGCGCGTCGGCCAGCGCCCTCGCCGGGGCCTACCAGCAGGTGATCAACGCGTACGGGCTGAAGGCGATCGACATCGACATCGAGAACAGCGACGAGTTCGAGAACGAGGCGGTGCAGGACCGCATCCTCGGCGCGCTGAAGATCGTCAAGCAGAACAACCCGGGGATCAAGACGATCGTCACCTTCGGCACCACGACCACCGGGCCGTCGTACTACGGCACCCGGCTGGTCAACCAGGCCGCCGCGCTCGGGGCGAACATCGACACCTTCACCATCATGCCGTTCGACTTCGGCGGCGGGGCGAACATGTACCAGAACACCGTCAACGCCGCCGAGGGGTTGAAGAACACCCTGAAGACCGCGTTCGGCTGGTCGGACGCCACCGCGTACGCGCATCTGGGCATCAGCGGGATGAACGGCCTCTCCGACCAGCAGGAGCTGACCTCGCCGACCACCTGGACGCAGATCCGCGACTGGGCGAAGGCCCGGGGCCTGTCCCGGTTCACCTTCTGGTCGGTCAACCGGGACCGCCCCTGCCCGGGTGGGGGAGTGGTCGCCCACTGCTCCGGCATCTCCCAGAACAACTGGGAGTTCACCTCGATCACCGCGCGGTACTGAGCACCCGTACGGCGACGCGTACTCCGGTCAGCGGCCGGCAGTCACCGACTGCCGGTCGCCCCGGTCCCGCCGGGTGCGGACCTTCTTCACCACCCAGCTCCCGATCATGACGGCGAAGATCGCGAAGATCGCGTAGTTGAACCAGTCGCTGTACTTCTCCACGTCCTGCCAATGCGAGCCCAGCGTGTAGCCGAGGCCGACGACCAGCGCGTTCCACACCCCGCTGCCCAGCGTGGTGAGCAGGACGAACTCGCCCATCGGCAGGCGGTTCGCGCCGGCCGGTACGGAGACCAGGCTGCGGACCACCGGCACCAGCCGACCGATCAGCACCGCCCACCGGCCGTGCCGTTCGAACCAGCGGTCGGCCTTCTCCAGATCCTCCCGGTCGACCAGCGGGATGCGGTCCAGCCAGCGCTTGAGCCGCTCCTCGCCGAGCGCGGCGCCGAGCCAGTAGAGCACCAGTGCGCCGACCAACGAGCCGACCGTCGCGGCGAGGACGATCACCACCAGGTTGAACCGGCCCTCGCTGGCGAGGTAACCCGCCATCGCCAGCACGATCTCACTCGGGATCGGCGGGATGATGCTCTCCAGCGCCACCAGGAAGGCGACGCCGACCGCGCCGAGGGAGTCGATGACGCCCGCCACCCAGCCGGTCAGCCCGCGGAACTGGTTCGGGTCGACGTTCTGGGCGAGAGCCATGGGCGTCCTTCCACGAGCCGGGCGATGATCGGACAGTGGTACCCGCCCGGCCACCGCTTACACCCCTGGTGAGCGAGCCCACCCGAGAACCCGGCGGCCCGACCTCGACTCAGCCGGTCGGCTCTCGGCTGATCCGTGGCTCAGCCGGGGCCCTCGGCGGGGTCGGGATCAGCCAGCCGGATCCCGACCGAGCGGGGCTCGTCCGGGCCGGACCCGGGCCGAGTCGGTGCTCAGCTCGTCGGATGCAGTTCCCGGTCGGCCGGCCCCTGTCGCCAGCCGGTGAACCGGACGGTCAGCCCGCCCCGGGAGGGAGAGCAGCAGAACGGCCCGGCCAGCGCGATCGCGTCCGGGGCGAGCGGGGCGAGCCGGACCAGCCGCCACGCCTCACCGTCGGCCCGCGCCCGGACCGTCAGCGCGTCGCCGTCCCGGCTGACCCGCACGGTCACCTCGCGCCCGCTCCATTCCGACACCGGGGCCACCGACCAGTCCGAGAACTCCCGGGTGACCACCGCGCCGACCTGCGGCAACCCGTCGCTGATCTCCACCCCGGCCTTCACCCAGTTCCGCTCGTCGACCCGGACCAGCACCCCGGCCTGGTCGAACTGCGCCGTGTAGTCGAGCACGAAGCTCACCTCGACCGCGTTGCCGGTGGGCAGCGCCGCGAGCAGCGCCGGCCCGTCGTCGTGCACGAAGCCGTAGCTGGTGTGCCGCCACAGGTCGCTCTCCGCCCCCGGCTCCACCAACAGGCCACCGTCGTCGGTCCGGTCCACTCGCACCGGTGGGTGCAGCCACCGGCCCTCGTCCCAGTCCACCGCGCGGGAGCCGTCCGTCGGATGATCAGCCATGCCCGGCACCGTACCCCGGACACCTGCGGAGCAGCCGGTGGCGTGGCAACCGGGCGAGCCGGCGGTACGGGGTGAGCGTGCCGGTGCCGGTGCCGGTGCCGGTGCCGGTGCAGGGGTGGGCCGCGGGGCGCGGCGTCGGCAGCCGAGGGCGGCTCGCGTTTGCGGCGACGCCGGATCGGAGACATTAGGCCGGCATGGGTGACAGGTGGTACTCCGAGGCGGTCGTCTACTGCCTCGACGTCGACACGTACGCGGACTCCGACGGTGACGGGGTCGGTGACTTCCGTGGCCTCATCGGCCGGCTCGACTACCTGGCGCGGTTGGGGGTGACCTGCCTCTGGCTCAACCCGATCCATCCCTCGCCCAACCAGGACGACGGGTACGACGCGACCGACTTCTACAACGTCGACCCGCGACTGGGAACCCTCGGGGACTTCGCCGAGCTGCTGCACCAGGCGCAGAACCGGGGCATCCGGGTGATCATCGACCTGGTGGTCAACCACACCTCCGACCAGCACCCGTGGTTCCAGTCCGCCCGGTCCTCGCCCGACTCGCCGTACCGTGACTGGTACGTCTGGGCCGACCACGCACCGGCGGACCGGCACCAGGGCATGGTCTTCCCGGGTGAGCAGCACGAGACGTGGACCTACGACCGGACCGCCAAGGCGTGGTACTACCACCGCTTCTACGAGTTCCAGCCGGACCTCAACATCGAGAACCCGAAGGTCCGCGCGGAGATCAAGAAGATCACCTCGTTCTGGCTCCAGCTCGGCGTCTCCGGGTTCCGGATGGACGCCGTGCCGTTCATCATCGAGCAGACCGAGCCGGGCAACCCGAACGCGCCCAAGGACTTCGACTTCCTCACCGACCTGCGCCAGCACGTCCAGTGGCGGCGCGGTGACGCCGTCCTGCTGGCCGAGGCGAACGTCGAGCCGGACCAGCTGCCGGTCTACTTCGGCGACGGCAGCGGCTCGGGCAACCGGATCCACATGCTCTTCGACTTCATGCTCAACGGCCGGCTGATGCTCGCCCTCGCCCGGGAGGACCCGGAGACGATCGTCGACGCGCTGCGCGACACCCCGAAGCTGCCCACCGGCGGCCAGTGGGCGACCTTCCTGCGCAACCACGACGAGATCGACCTGTCCCGGCTCACCGCCGACCAGCGCAACGACGTGCTGGCGAAGTTCGGGCCGGACGAGAGCATGCAGCTCTACGGCCGGGGCATCCGCCGTCGGCTCGCCCCGATGCTGGGCAACGACCGCCGGCACATCGAGCTGGCGTACGCGCTCCAGTTCTCGCTGCGCGGCACGCCGGTGCTGCGCTACGGCGAGGAGATCGGGATGGGCGAGAACCTGGCGCTGGACGGGCGGAACGCGATCCGTACCCCGATGCAGTGGTCGTACAAGGAGAACGCCGGCTTCTCCACCGCGGACCCGGAGAAGCTGATCCGCCCGGTGATCGACCAGGGTGACTTCGGCTACCAGAAGGTCAACGTCACCGCCCAACGTGGCGACTCGAAGTCGTTGCTGGCCTGGTTCGAGCGGATGATCCGGACGCTGCGGGAGGCCCCGGAGATCGGCTCCGGCTCGACCTCGCACATCGACGTGCCGATGCCGGCCGGGGTGCTCGCGCACCGCGCCGACGGCCCCACCGGCACCATGGTCTTCCTGCACAACCTCGGCACCGAGGACGTCGAGGTGGACCTGAGCACCCTGGCCGCCGAGGCGGACCTGCCGATAGACGTCCTCACCGACCGGGGCTACGGCGACGTCGGCAAGCTGGACCGCCTGAAGCTGGGTGGGCACGGCTACCGCTGGATCCGGCTCTGCCGGTCCACCGCCAGCTACTGACCATCCTCCGGAGTACGGGCCCTCTCCTGTCGTTCCCGGCGCGGGAAAGGGCCCTTCCCCGCGCCGAGGGCGAGTAGGCTCCTTCGATCGAGCCCCAAGTTACCGGGAGGTAATCGTGTCGGAGGAGCCCCGCGTCGCCATCGTGACCGGAGCCGCACGCGGCATCGGCGCGGCCACCGCCCGTCGGCTGGCCGCCGACGGCATGACCGTCGCCGTGGTCGACATCGAGGAGTCGGCGACCCGCCAGACGGTGGACGCGATCACCGCCGCCGGCGGCCGGGCCCTCGGGGTCGGCGCGGACGTCGCCGACCGATACCAGGTGGAGACCGCCGTCGAGCGGATCGCCACCGAGCTGGGTGGGCCGACCGTGCTGGTCAACAACGCCGGTGTGCTGCGGGACAATCTGCTGTTCAAGATGACCGACGCCGACTGGGACACCGTCCTGGGTGTGCACCTGCGCGGCGCGTTCCTGTTCAGCCAGGCCGCCCAGCGGCACATGGTCGAGCAGAAGTACGGCCGGATCGTCAACCTCTCCAGCACCTCCGCGCTGGGCAACCGGGGCCAGGCCAACTACGCGGCGGCCAAGGCCGGTCTCCAGGGCTTCACCAAGACCCTCGCCATCGAGCTGGGTCCGTTCGGGGTGACGGTCAACGCGGTCGCCCCCGGCTTCATCGTCACCGACATGACCGCCGCCACCGCCGCCCGGATGAAGGTCGACTTCGACGACCTCCAGAAGCACGCCGCCGCCGAGATCCCGGTCCGCCGCCCCGGCCGACCGGAGGACGTCGCGCACACCATCTCGTTCCTGGTCAGCGAGGGCGCATCCTTCGTCTCCGGCCAGGTCATCTACGTCGCCGGTGGCCCGAAGGACTGACCGCCCGGCAGGTGTCCCGCCCGGTGCCGGGCGGGACACCTCAGGCGTCGGTGCGCGCGCCGGTCCCGGTCCCCGTGCTGGTGCTGGTGCCGTGGTTGGTGCGGGTGCGCCAGAGCCAGAGCAGCCCCAGCACCGGCAGCACCAGCGGGATGTAGCCGTACCCGCTGCCGAAGCCGGACCAGACCGTCTCGTCAGGGAAGAGCTCGGCGTCGACCAGGCTGAGCACGCCGACGCCGACCACCCCGACCAACTCCACCGAGCAGCAGGCCAGCGCGACCCGGCGGCCGGCGTGGCCGGCGCGGGCCAGCCCGACCGCCGCCACGATGTAGATCAGCGCCGCCACCGCCGAGAGCAGGTACGCCACCGGTGCCTCGTCGAACTTCGTGGCGATCTGGAGGCCGGCCCGGGAGGTGGCGGCGATGGCGAACAGGATGTAGACGGCGATCAGCAGCCGCCCCGGCCCGGCGTTGGTGACGCGCTCCGGCGTCCGGGTGTCAGCCACCGACGACCTCCCAGGTCTGCTGGAGCCGGACCACGACCACCGGGACGACCAGGCAGATCGCGCAGACGATCGCCGACCCCCAACGGGTCGGCTCCATCCGGGCCAGCACCCAGGCCAGCGGGGGCAGACAGACCAGCGTCACCAGGTAGCCGAAGAACGCGCCGGGCTCGCCGGCCCGTTCACCGCCGACGACGGCGACCAGGGCCAGCGCGGTCAGCGCGAGCAGCGCCACCTCCAGCACGCCCAGGCCGACGGACTGCACCAGGTCCGGCGGCCGGTGCCGGACCGCCGCCACCAGACTCCACAGCGCGAGTACGAGCGACAGCACGATCGTCACCGTGGCGGGAACTCCGTCCACCGGCGAGCCGGCCGACGCTACGCCGGTCATCGCGGGCATCCGGTCGGTGTGTCGGTCACCGGCACAGCCTACTAACCAGCGTAGTACTCACCGTCGTCCCGGTCCTGGTGTCGGCCCTCGTCCCGGTTCTGGTGCCGGGGCCGGTGCCGGCTGCGGTGGCCGGGGTGGGCGACTAGCGTGGATCACGGTCACGGCGTTCCGTGGCCGACGACGACACCGGGGGTAACTCGTGCTGCGGTTCGGCCTGTTCGGCACCGGTCACTGGGCGGCGCAGACGCATGGCACCGGGCTGGACGCGCACCCGCGCGCCGAGTTGGTGGGTGTCTGGGGGCGCAACCCGGACAAGGCCGGCGCGTTGGCCGCCCGGCACGGCGTACCGGCCTTCGACGACGTCGACGCGCTGCTCGACGCCTGTGACGCGGTGGCCGTGGCGCTGCCGCCGGACGTACAGGCCGAGATCGCCGTCCGGGCCGCCACCGCCGGCCGGCACCTGTTGCTGGACAAGCCCCTGGCGCTGCGCCTCGCCGAGGCCGACCGGGTGGTCGCCGCCGCACAGGCCGCCGGGGTGGCGTCGGTGGTCTTCTTCACCCAGCGGTTCCACCCGAACGTCAACGGCTTCCTCGCCGCCACCGCCGCAGCCGGCGGCTGGCAGCACGCCCGAGCGACCCAGTTCGCCTCGATCTACCAGCCGGGCAGCCCGTACGGCGATTCCCGCTGGCGGCGGGAGCAGGGGGCGCTGTGGGACATCGGCCCGCACGCGCTGTCGATCGTCCTGCCGGTGCTCGGCCGGGTCACCCGGGTCGCCGCGCTGGACGGCCCCGGCGGTCTGGTGCATCTGCTGCTCAACCACGACGGGGGCGCGACCAGCGCGTTGTCGCTGACCCTGGACGCCCCGCCGACGGCGGTGACCCGGGACTTCGTCTTCTACGGCGACAACGGCACCGCGTCCGTCCCCCCGGGCGACGGCAACGCGCTGACCGCCTTCGGCACGGCCCTCGACCAACTGCTGGAGGAGATCGACTCGGGCAGCCGGGACCACCGGTGCGACGTCCGCTTCGGCCGCGAGGTGGTGGCCGTCCTGACGGCGGCACAGGTCGCCCGTACCGAGGCCCGCACCGTCGACCTCTGACAGCGAGGAGGTGGGAGCGGGAGGGAAAACCCGTTGCGGAACGTGCGGAGTGGGTTAGCGTGGCCTACATGTTCACGCACGCTCTGATCAACGTGGCCGTCGCGCCGGCCGCGCGGGGCCCGCTCCTGGTTGCCCGCCCGCGAGTCCGGCGTCCGGCCCTGGCCGGCCGGGACGCCCACCGCGCCTGACCTGATCACCGTGCGCTGAGTCGATCTCCGCGCCGCGCTGATCGCCGTGCTCCGGTGATCGCCGCGCCGTCACCGCATCGCGTCCCCCGCCGATCTCCAGGGTCGTCCGAGTCCCGATCCACTCGGACAGGCCCGCTTTCGTGCTGCGCCTGTCCGTACCGTCGCCCGGTGGCGACAGACAGGACGAACCCGTGGCGCCCCGCCGAGACCGCACCACCGCACGCGACCGGTCCCGTCGCGTACTGTCCCAGAACTTTCTCGCCGATCCGGCCGCCGTGACGCGGATGGTCCGGGCGGCCCGTACCGACCCGGACGACCTGCTGCTGGAGGTGGGCGCCGGACGCGGTCAGTTGACCCGGCCGCTGGCCGAGCGGTGCGGCCGGCTGATCGCCTACGAGGTCGACCCGACCGTCGCCCCCGGGTTGGCGGCGGTGTGTGCGGCGTTTCCGCACGTCGAGCACCGGCAGGCCGACTTCCTGACCGCGTCGCCGCCCGACGAGCCGTTCGCCGTGGTCGGCAACATCCCGTGGTCGCTGACCGCGGCGGTGGTCCGCTGGTGCCTCGCCGCGCCCCGGCTGCGCGCGGCCACCCTGCTCACCCAGTGGGAGTACGCCCGCAAGCGGACCGGTGACCTCGGCCGGTGGAGCCGGCTGACCGTGCTGACCTGGCCGGAGTACCACTGGCGGCTCGCCGGCCGGGTGACCCGTACCGCCTTCCGTCCGGTGCCCGCCGTCGACGGGGGCATCCTGCGGATCGACCGCCGGCCGGAGCCGCTGCTGGCCGCGGCCACGCTGCCCGCGTACCGGCGGATGGTGGAGCGGGGGTTCGGCGGGGCCGGCGGGTCGCTCGCGGCGTCGCTGCGGGCGGCCCACCCCGGCCGGCGGGTCGACGGCGCGTTGCGGGCGGCGCGGCTCGACCCGGCGACCCCGGTCGGGCTGGTCTGGCCGGAGCAGTGGCTCGTGCTGTTCCGGCTGCTGCACGCCTCCGCCCCGATGCCCCGGCGCGACCGGGCGGGCGGTGACCCCGCCGGCCCCGGTCCGGCGTCGAACGCCCACCGTACGGGCAGGTGGAGCGGACGGGAGGCGAGACCGGAGGACCTGCGGCGACATCGCCGATGACCCCCCGGAACCGGTCGGGGACGGGCCACGCCCGTCGGCGCTCCCCGGCCCGGTAGCTCCTGGACGGTCACCGTGCGCACGGCGATCGTCCAGGAGCTCTGGTCAGGCGAGGGTGGCGAGGGCCTCGTTCAGCTCGGCCGGGTCGTCGAACTGCTGGGCGGGCAGGGCGCGCAGCGTCTGGAGCAGTTCGGTGCTCGCGCCGTTCTCCTGACCCCAGCGGACCAGGTCCTCGCGGGAGACCGGGTAGTCGAGCCCGGCCAGGTACTCCTGCAACTGCATCCCGGTGACGCTCATCCGCCCGGCTACCCGTTCAGCCCGCCGCCACACCGCCCCGCCGCCACACCGCCCCCGCCGGGTCGTCACACCGCTGCCACGGCCGGGGTGCGGCGCGTCCGTCCCCGCCGATCGGCGGTTTGTTCGCCGACCCTGCCGGGTAGCCCGGCGCATGCTGGTACAGCGGCTCGGTACGCCGAGCGACTTCGACCCGCTGCTGGAGCGCGTCCGGGACGCCCGCGTGGTCATGATCGGTGAGGCGACGCACGGCAGTTACGACTACTACCGGTTGCGCGAGCAGCTCACCCGACGGCTCATCGTCGAGCAGGGGTTCGACTTCGTGGCGGTGGAGGGGGACTGGCCGGACTGCGACCGGGTGCACCGGTCGGTGGTCGGCGCACCCGGCGGGGCACTCGACCCGCGCACCGCCCTGGGGCGTTTCGCCCGGTGGCCGACCTGGATGTGGGCGAATGCCGAGGTGAACCGGTTCTGCCGCTGGTTGCGGGCGTGGAACCTGGAACGTCCGGAGCGGGAGCGGGCCGGCTTCCACGGGCTCGACGTCTACAGCCTCTGGGAGTCCATGCAGGCCATCTTCGACTATCTCGGCGAGGAGGACCCGAACTCGATGGAGGCGGCGCAGGACGCCTACCGGTGCTTCGAGCCGTACGGCAAGCGGGTCGAGGAGTACGGCATGGCCAGCCGGTTCGTCTCGGCGCGCTGCGAGGAGGAGGTGATCCGCCTGCTGGCGCGTACCCGGGCACACGTCGCCTCGGACGGCCCGGACGCCTTCGCGGCCTGGCAGAACGCGGAGGTGGTGGCCGGCGCGGAGCGCTACTACCGGGCGATGGTGCACGGCGGACCGGACTCGTGGAACATCCGGGACATCCACATGACCGACACCCTGGACCGGTTGCTGACCCGGTACGGCCCGGGGTCGCGGGGGATCGTCTGGGCGCACAACACGCACATCGGGGACGCCCGAGCCACCGACATGGCCGACGACGGGATGGTCAACATCGGTCAGCTCGCCCGGGAACGGCTGGGCCGGGACGCGGTGGCGTTGATCGGTCTCGGCGGCTACCGGGGTACGGTGATCGCCGCCCCGCGCTGGGGTTCACCGGCCGAGGTGATGGTGGTCCCGCCGGCCCGGGAGGGATCGGTGGAGCGGCGGCTGCACGAGTTGCTGCCGGAGCGGGCGGTGCTCGTCTTCGGCGGTCCCGACCAGCCCGACTGGGCCGCGGACACCGCCGATAACCGGGCCATCGGGGTGGTCTACGACCCGACCTTCGAGCGCTGGGGCAACTACGTTCCGAGCCGGTTGGCCGACCGCTACGACGCCTTCATCTGGTGCGACGAGTCCACCGCCCTGCACCCCCTGCCCGCCCTGACCACCTTCGGCGAACTGGAGACCTACCCTGCCGGCGTCTGACCGGTGGCTCCCTGGTCAACGATCAGAAACGGTCGGTGTCATCCCGGCGACGAAGTCGCCGTCGGATGCCGGGCCGGACCGGTGGTCGCGGGTGGGGGTGCCCGGTCGGGGCGGCTTTCGCGGCCTTCCACCGGGCACCCCCACGCCATGCTTCACCGGGGTCAGACGTTGACCGGGTGCTTGTCGAGGTGGGCCCGTAGGCCCTCGCCTTCGATGTCGACGTTGGGCAGGGCCCGGTCCAGCCAGCGGGGGAGCCACCAGGCCCTGCTGTTCAGCAGCGACATCACGGCGGGGACGATCGTCATCCGGACCACGAAGGCGTCGATGGCGACACCGACCGCGAGTGCGAAGCCCATCGACTTGATCACCGGGTCGTCGAGGAAGACGAAACCGCCGAAGACCGAGATCATGATCAACGCGGCGGCGGTGACCACCCGTGCGCCGTGCCCCATCCCGTTGATGGTGGCCTGCTGGGCGGTGTCGCCGTGCACGAAGTCCTCCCGCATCCGGGAGACCAGGAAGACCTCGTAGTCCATGGCCAGGCCGAACAGGATGCCGATCAGCAGGATCGGCAGGAAGCTGATCAGCGGGGCCGGGCTGTCCAGGCCGACCAGGCTGGCGAGGTGGCCCTGCTGGAACACCGCCACGGTGATGCCGAAGGTGGCGGCCACCGTGAGCAGGAAGCCCAGCGCGGCCTTCACCGGCACCAGGATCGACCGGAAGACCAGCATCAGCAGCAGGATCGACAGCCCCACCACGAGCAGCAGGTAGACCGGCATCGCGTCGGAGAGCTTCTCGGACACGTCGATGCCGATCGCGGTCACGCCGGTCAGCAGCACCTCGGCGTTGCCGACCGAGCCCACCCGGTCCCGGATGTCGTGGACCAGGGTCTCGGTGGCGGCGTCGGTCGGGCCGCTCTTCGGGATCACCCCGATCAGCGCCGTCCGCCCGGACGGGTCGAGCTGCGGCGGGGTCACGGTCAGCACCCCCTCGGTACGCTGGATCAGCGCCGTGACCTGCGGCACGGCGGCCGAGGTGTCCTGCGGGGAGTCCGAGGTGACCACCACGGCGAGCCGGCCGGTGAAGCCCGGACCGAAGCCCTCCCGGATCAGGTCGGCGCTGGTCCGGGCCGGGGTGCCCACGGGGGCGGTGCTGGCGTCCGACAGGGCGAGCCGCATGTCCTGGGCCGGCAGGGCGAGCAGCCCGAGGCCGAGCAGGCCGACCAGGATGACCGGGATGCGCAGCCGGGTCACCCAGTGCGCCCAGCGGAACCCGAAGTTGGAGCGGTCCTCGGCGGCGTGGGCGACCGGCGCGGCCTCGGCGGCGTCGGCGGCGGCGTCGGTGGTCGACCCGGACCCGGCGGCCGACGTGGCGTCGGCCCTGCGCAGCTTGCGGGGAAGGGCCTTGCGGCCGGCGAAACCGAGCAGCGCCGGGGCGAGGGTGATCGCCACCAGCACCGCGACGGTGACCGTGCCGGCGGCGGCCAGACCCATCACGGTGAGGAACGGGATGCCGACGACGGCGAGACCGGCCAGGGCGATGACCACGGTGGCGCCGGCGAAGAGCACGGCGGAGCCGGCAGTGCCGACGGCCCGGCCGACCGCCTCCTCGGGGGTGAGCCCGTCGAGCAGGTACTGCCGATGCCGGGAGGTGATGAACAGCGAGTAGTCGATGCCGACCGCCAGGCCGAGCATCAGCGCCAGGATGGGCGCGGTGCTGGTCAGCTCGACCGCGCCGCTGAGCGCGAACAGGCCGGCCATGCCGACCCCGACGCCGATCAGCGCGTTCAGCATGGTCATCCCGGCCGCGACCAGCGAGCCGAAGGTGATGACCAGGACGATCGCGGCGACCAGCACACCCAGCGCCTCGGTCGAGCCGACCTCGGGCTCGGAGTTGAGCACCTCACCGCCGGGCGCGACCTGCCAGCCCTGCGCCTCGGCCTGCGCGCCGACCTTCTCGTACGCGTCGCGCTGGTCGTCGGTGACTTCGTCCGCGCCGGTGGCGAACTGCACCTGGATCAGGGCGTACCGGCCGTTGGGGGTGACCGCCTGGGCCTGGTACGGGTCGACCGCGGCGACCACCCCGGGCAGCGTCCCCGCCTCCTGGACGATCCCCTTGACCACGGTCTGGCCCTCGGGGGTGGTCAACTGGCCGTCCGCGGGCGCCTTCACCGCGATGGTGCCGGTCGCGCCGCTGGCCGCCGGGAACCGGTCGGCGAGCAGGTCCAACGCCTGCTGCGACTCGGTGCCGGGCATGGTGAAGTTGCTGGCCGTCGGGCCCTTCAGGGTGGCCGCGGCGATGCCGAGGCCGACGAGTACGACGAGCCAGACGGCGACGACGAGTCGCCGGCGGTGCAACGATGCCCGGCCTAGCCGGTACAGCAGGGTCGCCATCAGATCCTTGTCCTCAATCGTGGTTGGGTGGGTCGAGAGGTGGCCGTGGTGACGGCGGTGCGGGTGTTACGAGTACCCGCTGGGCGACGGCCAGCAGGGCGGGACGCAGTTCGTCGTCGGGGATGTCGCCGAACGCGTCGCACCCCTCGGCGATGCCGGCGAGCAGCACCAGCGCGGCGACCCGCGCGTCCTGCTGGCCGCCGGGGCCGGTCATCGCCTCGATCAGCCGTTCCGAGATGCGCTGCACATGGGCGAAGGCCGGTTGGGCCAGCAGCTCCGGGAACTCCCCGCGCAGCAGCGAGATCTCGCCCCGGAACCGCACCGCGAGGTCGACGAGCCCCTCCGCCGCGACGCGCTGGGCCGCCGCTCCGGTCAGCTGCGAGATCCGCTCGTCCAGCTCGCACAGCACCGCGATCGGCTGCGCCATCAGCTCGGCGAGCAGGGCCTCCTTGCTGGCGAAGTGGTAGAGCACCGCCGCCTTCGAGCAGCCCACCTCGCGGGCGATGTCCTGCAGCGAGGTGCCCTTGTAGCCGGTCACCGCGAACCGCCGGGCCGCCGCGGCGAGGATCTCGCCGTGCGTGCGAGGGGTGCGACGGATCATGCGCTCCAGCATGCCTGACCGATCGGTCAGACACTGACCGATCGGTCAGAGAAAGGTGGTGGCGTTCACCACATGATCGACACCGGTCTCACCCGTCACGGGCTGCGATGCTCACGGGCGAACCGGGGGCGGCAGACCCGTGTCGGGGTTGCGTCCGGGCGGACCGGCCGCGAGGGTGGGCGGATGAGCGGGGCGACGGAGACGCGGGACGGGGTCGGCCTGACCAACCTGGACCAGCCCCTGCTCGCCGGCGGCGACGTGACCAAGCGGGACCTGGTCGACTACCTGGACACCGTGCGCGACCGGCTCCTGCCCGGCCTGCGCGACCGGCCGCTGTCGGTGGTCCGGCTGCTGCGCGGGCAGGAGCCGTTCATGCAGAAGAACCTGCCGAAGTACACCCCGGAGTGGGTACGCCGTACCGAGATCTGGGCGGAGGCGTCCCACCGCCAGGTGTCGTACGCGCTCTGCGACGACCGCCGCACCCTGCTCTGGTTCGCCAACCAGCGGGCGATCGAGTACCACCCGGCGCTGGTCACCGCGACCCACCCGGAGCAGCCCACCCACCTCGTGCTCGACCTCGACCCGCCGGACGGGGACGCCTTCGGGGCGGTGGCCCGGGTTGCCGGGGCGGTCCGCCGGGCGCTGGCCGACGTGGGGCTGGTCGGCGCGGTGAAGACCAGCGGCGCCAAGGGATTGCACATCTTCGTCCCGGTGCACCCGGAGACCACCGCCGAGGAGGTGGCCGCCGCCACCCGGGCGTTGGCCGTGCACACCGAGCGCCTCGCCCCGGAGTCGGCGACCACCGCCTTCATCCGGGAGGACCGGGGCGGCCGGGTCTTCGTCGACCCGACCCGGGCCGGCGGGGCGACCGTGGTCGCCGCGTACAGCCCCCGGCTGCGCCCCGGGTTGCCGGTCTCCTTCCCGGTGGCCTGGGACGACCTCGACCGGGTCAGCCCCGCCGATTTCACCGTGCGGTCCGTTCCGGAGCTGCTCGGCGACCGAGACCCGTGGGCTGCGGCGATGCCCCCGCCGCAGCAGCTCCCGGCCGACCTGGTGGCCGAGGGGCGGACCATCCCGGTGCCCCGGGTGCAGGCCATGCACGAGGGGAAGCGCCGGGCGAAGGCCCGCCGCGAGACCGGCTGAGCCCGGCCGTCGGCAGAGCGGCTGCGGGGAACGCGAAGAAGCCCGGGTCGGCGACCCGGGCTTCTCGTTGTCTGGTGCCCCCGGCGGGGCATGTCACAGAACTGCAAATAGTCACCGCCCCCGCCGTCGTCGGCGGGGGCGGCGTCGTCTGTGCTGGTGTGGCCGGTGGCGGCACGGGGACCGCTGACCGTGGCGCGGGTTAGGCGGGCTAGGTGCGGGGTGGCGTGTTGGCTGACGGTGGCTCGGAACGCGACCTGCTTGGTGCGGACGTCGTGGTAGATCTGCACCGCGAACGCGTCCAGGAGGCGACGGAGGCGGTCGGTCGGTAGCAGGCCGAGCTTTACTTCCATCTCCGGCAGGCCGGCGAGGATGTCGGCGCTGCCCGGCTCCTCCGGCATGGTTTCTTCGAGATGTGCGAGTTCGGCGGCCTTGATCTCTCGGTCACGGTCGAGTTGGGCTCGCCGCTCGCTGATCTCCGCGAACACGCTGCCATCCGGATCGTCGTTCTCCTCGATGACCCGCAGGAGGCGGCGGCGGCGAGCGGCGATGTCTTCCAGCGTCCGCCGCAGCACCGTGATCTGTCGGCGCTGCTCCTCGGCGGCTTGCTGGGCGGCGATGTCCAGGCTGCGGGTGGCCAGTTGGACTCGATCGGGACCGAGGACGTAGATGTTGAAGAACCGGTCGGCGGCGTCGAGTAGCACGTCCTCGGTCACCGAGATCATGTTCGGGTGGCCCTCGGGGATCGCCCGCTCTCGGGGTTGGCAGGAGTAGTAGGTGTAGCCGGTCACGGTTCGACCGAACATGCGCCGCTGGCACGGCGCGCACCAGACGTAGGAACGAAGCGCGTAGACCCGCTTGGTCTGCCGGTGCCGGTTGGGAGATCCCTGGCGGGCATCGGCGCGTGATCGTTCCCGAGACCGGCCCACGTTCTGCGCGGCCAGGAACGTCTCGATCGGCACGATGCCCGGGTGGGTGGGCTCTGCGGAGACGATCCATTCCTCACGCGGGTTGACCTTGCCGGGGTGCATCTTGTCTTTGGTGGAGCGACGGTTCCACACCATGTGGCCGGTGTACTTCGGGTTGACGAGGATTTCGCGGACGGCCGAGCCGGTCCACCGGCCGACCGCGCGGGCGGGGTCAACGGGCTGTGGTGGCGGGTAGCGGTCGAGGTCGGTGTTGAGCCGGTCGGCGATGGCTCGGTAGGACAGCTTCTCGTCGATGCGCCAGGCGAAGATCTGCTCGACCACAGGACCGCGATCCGGGTCGATCTTCAGCTTGGTCTTGTGCTTGCCCTGCGCCCGCTTGGCGGGAACAGGGTGTTTGTGCTTCTCGGCGAGGTAGCCGTACGGAGGCTTGCCGACGTTCCAGCCCTGACCGGTGTGCTCTTCGAAGCCGTCCCACGACTTCTCCAGCATCTCGATCATGTACCACTCGGCCACGCCCTGCTTGGTACGCCGTAGGAGGACCTGGGCGGCGCGTTTGCGGCTGTTCGACTGCGTGATCGGTTCGTCGGCGGCCAGCAGCGGCACCCCGGCGAGTTCGAGGTCGTGTTCGATCTTGGTGCCTTGGTGCGTCCACCGGGCGATGCGGTCGATCGACTCGCAGATGACGACATCGAAGCGGCGATCCGGCGAGGTGGCCTCTTCCAGCATGTCGGCGAGGCCGCCGTCGCGGCGAACATTGATGTCGAACTTCTGCCACGCGGTGCTTCGGCCCCGCTGGCTAAGTTCCTTGCGGGAGGACTCCACGTCCCAGAACCAGGCGACGATGACCATGTTGGGCAGGAGTGCCCGCTCGGAGTTGGTCAACTGCCGGGGAATCGACAGGGTGGGGTCTTGCTGCTCGTCGGTGGAGGTACGTCCGAGGAACGCGACGCGTATCGTCCGCTGAGGTACGGGTGCGGTGGCGGGTGGGCGTAGCCAGTCGGGCAGGGTGGTCGTCACTGGTCGCCTCCTTCGCTGATGAGGCGGGTCAGCACGTTGATGTAGGCGACGCTGCGCAGTCGCCATGGCGCGACGGGCAGCCGGTGACCGTCGCGGATCTCGGGCGCCTGGAGGAACTCGATGTTCGCCAGCGCGAGCGTGCGCAGGATGGTGGTGCTCGTCGCCGTGCGGCGGGACAGGCGGTAGACGTCGGTGCTGATCACCAAGTCGAACGGGCGCCATGGTCGGCTCACCCAGGCGAGCAGGTCATCCAGGCCGCCTTCGCGCCGGACCTGTCGCTCGTTGTCGAGGGAGAGGCGGGCGGGTGCCGGCTGGTAGTGGGGCCGGGTGCCGAGGTCGTAGAACACGGCCGTGATAGCGCCTTCGGGTAGGACCGAGACGCACTGCTGGTACTGACCGCCGAGCACGAGGGCCGCCGTGCCGAGGTCGCTGACATCGGCGGTCCGGCCGTAGAACGCCACGCGCGGGGGCGGTGTCGCGGCGCGGCGGTTCATGCCTCGTCTCCGCTGCTCGGGGTGGCGTCGCCGGTGATGGGGGCCGTGAGCGCGAGGACGTGGCAGTGCGCGCCCGTCTCGGCGAATCGGTTGGTGCGGGCGTGCCACCACTGCTCGGCGCGGTCAGGCCCGGTGAAGGGGCCGACGACGAACACGCTGTGGCTGCGGGGGTGAATGCACACCGCGAGGGTCGGAGCGTTGAGATCGTCCACCGAGGCGGCGGCGGGGGCGCACACGGGGGCGGCGGTGAGCGCCGTCCCGGCGGTGGCGTGCTGGTAGGGGTGGGCCAGGGTGCCGGTGGTGCGGTCGGCGGCACCCGGTGGGCAGATGGCCATGGTTACCGCCTGATCGTTCGGTGCGATTACCGCTATGTCATGGGGGCCGTAGACGACGATGCGGCCGGTGCCGTCACGGGTGACGGTGACGTACATGACGCGTTCCTCCTGCTGTTGGCGTGTGGATCAGGCCACGGGCCGACCGCCGGTGCTGGCGGTCGGCCCGTGGGCGTCGATCACCGCTCAACTCGGCGAAGGGATCAAGACCGTTGCGGCTGCCGCGTCCTCGACGGCACGTCGAGGACGCGCGGGATGCGCGGTCAGGAGGACGCCGTTCTGTGCTGATGCAGCCAGGTCAGGACGTCGAGGATCACCTCGGCTTGCAGCACGGCCAGCCGCCGGCCGGCGTCGCCGTCGAGAACGGTGATGTCGAAGCGAACCTCGGGCTCGTCACCGCGGGCACCCGTGGCCTCTACGGGCTCGCCGCTCGCGGGAGCGTTGCCGCGCGTCTTGCGCCCCTTGTCCGCGTTGGGCGAGACCCGGCGCGGCCTGCTGCCGCCAGCCCCGGACATGCGCGGGCTACCGGCCATCGGAGACCTCGTCGCCGCCGGTCGGGGTTCTCAGGACCACCACGTCTTCGTGCTGGACGAGCCATTGCGGGTCGCCGCTGGCGATGGCGTCTCGGGTGTTCTTCTGCTGAAAGAACGAGGCCCGGGGGATGATCACGCCGTCGCGGACGCCGCAGATGAGGGCGATGCATTCCTCGACCAGTTCGAGGCCGGCGTTGATGCCGGCGGCGACGACCATGCCGGGGATGTCGATGAGTTCGCCGTGGCGGCGGTAGGGCCGTGCGGTGACGACGACGTGTCCGCCGGGACGTAGGAGTTGGCGGCAGCCGGTGAGGATCGCGGTGAAGCCGTCTGCCAGTTCGCCGTGGCTGCGGTAGGCGAGGTTGTCCACGCCGCCGTACCGGTGGTGGATCTTGCGGACCTTGCCGCGTCTCGGGCCGGGGGTGCGGACGTGGCCGTGGGTGGACGGCCCGTACGGCGGTGAGGTGATGACCAGCGAGACCCGCCCGTGCAGGTTCGCCGGCAGCAGGGTCGGCAGCGCGGTCGAGTCCCCGTGGTAGATCTCGCCCCGGCCCGGTGCCCCGGCCGCGATGGTGTGGCGGATGTTGTCCGCTGCCTTCGCGGCCCATTCCGTTTCGTACTCGACGCCGACGCCGTGACGCCCGAGGTGCATGGCCTCGATGACGGTGGTGCCGATGCCGGCCATGGGGTCGAGCACCACGTCACCGGGGCTGGTGTAGGTGCGGATCGCGTACCGGGGAATGGTCGGCAGCATCTTGCCTGGGTGGGCCAGCGACTCGGGGGTGTATCGGCCGCGCCGCAGGTCCCGCGACGCGGTTTGGCCGGTGAGCCAGACCGAGCCGAGGTAGCCCTCGGTGAGCAGGGCTGCCAGGTCGGACGCGTCGGACTGCGTCGGTTCGAGGTCGCGGCGGTCGGCGGGGTGGAACGGCGGACGGGGCTCAGACACGGGCGTTCTCCTCACCGGTGGCGGTGGTGCCGAACACGACCAAATCTCGAAAGGTCGGCAGGTGACGGCCGGCGAGCAGCCGCCGGCCGTCGTCGGCCTCGTCGGGGCGTTCCGGGGCGGTGCGCGGCTCGTGCTCGGGCAGCGGGACGAGGACGGCGGGGATGTGCTGGTGGTAGAAGAGTCCGGCGGCGCGGGCGGCGGCGATGACCGTGGCGCGGTGACTGGACTTGCCCGACTGAGGCTGCGAGGCGGTGAGTCCGACGAGCAGAAAGCCGCCGGGTCGTAGCAGGGGCCGCCAGGCGCGCATCGCCGTGGCCGAGTCGACTTGGGTGAGGCCCGGCGCGCCTCCCGGCAGGGTCGCCAGCATCAGGTCGACACGTGGGCCGGGACGACGCAGGGCGTGGCGCGTCCGGCGTTCCGGGGCGGGCGGCAGGAGCCGCACGTGCAGGCCGTGACGACCGGTGAACAGCCGGGCCGGCACCCGGCCTAGGTAGGCGGTCGCGGCGATGGCGGCGGGGTGCGCGTCGAGGTCGAGCACCACGTCACCGATGTGGGTGTAGCGGCGGATGACGTAGGCGAGGTGGCTCGGGGACAGCCCGTGCCAGTCCGGCACACCCCGCCGGGGCGTGCGGGGGAAGCGGGTACGGGCGAGGAGCAGGCCGACCGGTGCCGGCTGGGGCCGGTCACTGGGGGCGGTGGAGCTGGGCTTCGGCATGGGCGTGTGGGCCACGTCCGCCGACGAGCGCTGACACTAAGGGATTACAAATCCGGGCCTCGGATTGGAAGCCCGGCCGCGCGCTGACTTCGGCCCCTGCCCGACGCGGAGTGGTTGAACAAGATCATCGACAGGTTGAACACGCAGGTCAGGGCCGTTGAGGCGCTCACCGTTCACGTCATCTGACCGGCGGAGGACCGCGACGGGGTTGTGACCGGTTGAACAAGATCGTCAACCGGGTTGAACAAGATCCTCCCCCGGCTTGAACACGACCGGGCTCACCGCCTCGGGGCTTGAACAAGATCCCCCCGGGCATTTCCGTGGCCTCTTCCGGCCCTCCAGCTCGATCCATATAGGTGGATCTGTTGCGGGCGTGTTCAAGCGGGCTGCCTCGAAGCGGCTGGGCCGGCGCGGAGGGCCTTGAACAGCCTGACCACGGGTTGAACACCCCGGCTCGGGGCGTCGGTGAGTCGCAGCCGAGGTGCATCGACGGGCATCGGCGACAGCCGGGTTGAACACGTGCCGAGCCCCCTTGAACAAGATCACGAGTGTTCACGATCTGTTCAAAGGCCCTGGTGGCGTGGTGGCACAGCGCCGACCGGCACTCCCGCCGGACGGCACACGGTCATCACGAGGGAGCACCACCATGGACCGTCGTACCCCTACCGCCGAGCCGGCCGCCCCGCAGCGGGGCGAGACGCTGCTCAACGACATCGAGTACCGATTCCGGCTGATGGGGCAGGGACCGAGCCCGCTGTCGGTAGACGGCCGCAGCCTCGGTCACGGCCTGCCCTGCAGGCCCATCGCCCTGCCCGAGCTGTCGGCGATCCTCATGCACCCTTCCTGCGGCTACGCCGCCCGGGACGCCGCGTGGCGGCTGCTGGTGCAGCACGCCCGTACCGGTGATCCGGCATGGCGTGCCGGCGCGGTCGGAGTCGCTCTGCCGGGCTTGCGGTTCAAGGCGTACCTGCTGGCCAAGCTGTTCACCGGCGACGTGCAGGCCGCCATCGTCGAGCACTTCCTCCGCGCCCTCGGCACGGTTGACCTGGACCGGCCGGGCGTGGTCGGACACCTGCTGTCGACCGCGTTCTCGAAGGCCCGCACCGAGCTGCGTGACCTGGAGCCGGCCTCGTCCGGGGCACCGAACCACGCCCCCGGCGCGGTACTGCCACCGGCCCCGTACGGCCACCCGGATCTCGTCCTCGCCCGCGCCGTCACCGCCGGGGCCATCACCGCGCAGGAGGCGGAGCTGATCGGCGCGACGTACCTGGAGGACGTCAGTCTCACCGAGTACGCCGAGCGTACCGGCCAGCCCCGCTGGAACCTCTACAAGCGGCGCACGGCCGCCGTCGCCCGACTCAAGGCCGCGATCGAGTCCGGCGAGCTGTCCGACCCGTACGCCGACGCGATCAACGAGGCCACCGCAACCCTGGTCCTCGACGCCCCGACCGCCCGGAAGCGTCCGTAAGCACGCCGCCTGAGCTGCGGCTTTCCAATTCGAGGCCCGGATTTGTAATCCCTTAGTGCGGGACTCTTCCGCGCAGGTGACCTTCTCCGACCGGACCCGCTGACGGCGCTGACACCCCGTACGGTCCCCGGCTCACCGCCTTCCCCGTGAGGAGGACGGCCGCGCCGGTCGGCACCACAGGTCACCCACGAGCGCACCGCCCGGTCCCGCCTTCGTCGCCCACTCGCGCACCCACGCCCCGCTGCGGGCTGCCAAGGCGTGCGCACTGGAGGTGCCCAATCCCATGAATCACCACCCCTCTGCGCGTCCCGAGGCGGCGGCTCCCCGCCGCCTCGGGACCGCCGGGCGGGGACGGCCGTCCGTCCGCCGTCCCCGCCGAAACCTCTCTCGTCCGGCCCGCGCCTCGCTGATGCTGCTCGGGGCCGCCGCGGTGACGGTCGCCTTCGCCGCCGCCCCAGGCACGGCGTACGCGGCCGAGCCCGCCCCGGTGGTGCTTGCCGCCGAGTCGATCGAACAGGTCGCCAACAACATCCGTACCTGGCTGATCGGCATCCTCGTCGCCGTCGCCACCCTCTTCCTGACCGTCGGCGGGCTGCGCTACATGGCCGCCAATGGCGACCCCGGCGAGGTCGAGAAGGCCAAACTCGCGCTGCGGTCCGCCGCGATCGGCTACGGCCTCGCGCTGCTCGCTCCGCTGTTCGTGACCATCGTCGGCGCGTGGGTGGCCTGATGCCTGCCCTCGCGATCCGACCCCGCCGCCCGGTCCGACCGGTGGCGTTGCTGCTGCTCGGCCTGGTGATCCTCGCCGGCCTTGCCCTGACCTGGGCCGGGCCGGCGCACGCCGAGCCGAGCCCGGCACCCGGCCCGCCCGCTACCGCACCCGGCACGCCGCCAACGCCCGGCGTGCCTGACCCTGGCGTCCGCCCGCCGGGAGTGGAACCGTCTCCCTCCGCGCCGGCACCCACTCCCGGTCCGGCCCCGACGCCCGGCCAGCCTTCTGTTGACGATGATCCGGCCTGGTACGACATCGGGGGCCAGATCCGCAAGGCCGTGGTCGACCTGGTCGTGTGGGCCGCCGAGCAGGCCCTCAAGCCGGTGATGGAAGCCCTCGGCGCGTCGTGGCTGTCGACCCCCGACCTCACCAACAACGAGCATGTCAAGGCGATCTGGACGACCAGCCTGATCGTCGCCAACGGCGTCGTCGTGCTGTTCATCGTCGCCGGAGGGTTCCTGGTCACCGCCCGGGAGACCCTGCAAACCCAGTACGGCCTCAAGCAGGTGCTACCCCGCATCGCCCTGGGCGTGGTCCTCGCGAATTGCAGCCTGTTGCTCGGGCAGAAGGCGATCGAGCTGACCAACGCGCTCACCGTGGCCATCGCCGGCAACACGATCGACGGCCCGAGCGCCGCGACCGCGATTCGGCAGATCGTGGACAACGCCTTGCAAGGCGACGGCTTCTTGATGGCGCTGATGGCCATCGCCGTGATCGTGATGTGCGTCGTCCTGGAGTTCACGTTCGTGCTGCGGCTCGCCGCACTGATCATCCTGTTCGGTCTCGCCCCGGCGGCGTTGATCTGCCACGCCAGCCCGTTCACCGAGGGCGTGGCGAACCTGTGGTGGCGCTGCGTCCTGGCCTGCCTCGGCCTGCAACTCGGTCAGGCCGTCATCGTCATGGCAAGCATCAAGGTGTTCCTCACCCCCGCCGGGCCGACCGTGCTGGGCGTGCCCGCAACCGGCGCCGGCCTCCTCGGCATCGTGGTCTGCCTGACGATGCTGTGGCTGCTGATCAAACTGCCGGGCTGGATGCGACAGTTCATCCTCGGCCCGCTCGGACAGCGCAGCGGCCGAGGACTGCTCGGCCAAATCGTCCACGCCGTCCTGATGATCAAGACACTCGGCGCGGCGGCCGGCATCCTGGGCGGCGCGAGCGCGGCCCGGACCGCCGGACGGACGGCACCTCGTCCGCCCGGTCCCCGTCCATCGCCGGGCGGCCCCCGTCCGCCCCGTCCACCGCGTCCGCCCCGTCCCGGGCCGACTCCCGTCCCGCCGTCCCCGCCGGGACCGGCGGCCTTCAGCCACGCCCCAGTCACCCATACGCCGCTGTCCGCGCCGTCCGGGACGAACGCCGCCCCCACCTTCAGCCACCCGGCGGCCCCGTCCACGCCACCGCCAGCGCCGTCCGGCGGTGTCCCGGCCGCGCAGTTCTCTCACCCGTCCGCGCCTCAGCCGAGTCCACCGGCCCCGGCCGCACCGCCCGCCCGAGTCGCCTTCAGCGACGCCACCACCACGACACCGAGAGCAACACCCAGTGGCGCGGCACCGGCGGTGACGTTCTCCGCCGCACCAGCGCCACAGAGCGCGCCGCGCCGGCCACCTGCCCCGGTCACGCCGGTATTCTCCGCAGCTCCGGCCGCACCGAGAGCCGGCGGGTCACGACGAGCCTCGACCCCCGGGACACGGCCCACGGCGGCGCGCCGCGCCACCCCGAGCGGGCCAGCCACCGCCAACGCGAGCACCGCCACCCGGCGAGCACCGGCCACCAGCACACCCCGGCCTCGTCCACCGGCCTCGTCCGCCCCACCGTCCCCGGCCGGTCGACGGTCGGCCGTCCCGACCCCGCCGCCGCGCCCGTCCCCGTCTCCGACGGCGAGGCCGTCCCCGGCGGCTGGTGCGACCCCGGTGGGTCCGACCGCCGTCCGTACCGGGCCGTCCCCGTCCCCGCCGTCCCCACCGCCGGCCCGGTCGTCCGCTCCGGTGCGGCGCTCGCCATCGAAACCGAGGGGTGATCAGCGATGAGCCGCCACAGCGACGAGGCCCCGATGCGGGCTCGGGTACCCGCCGACATCGAGCGGCCGGACCGGATCGCGTTCGGCATGTCGGGACGGCAGTTGGTGATCCTGGCCGTCACGGGCCTCCTGCTCTACGCGGTGTGGACGGCGGTGGCGACACTCGTACATCCGCTGGTGTTCCTCGCGGGTGCGATTCCGGTCGCCGCCGGGGCGTTCCTGCTCGCGGTCGGCCGCCGGGACAGCATTCCGCTCGACGCCTGGGTCCTCGCGGCGCTGCGGCACCGCCGCAGCCCGCGCCGGCTCGTACCGGCCGACGGACCGGTCACCCCAGCCCCGGCGTGGGTACAGACCACCGCCGGGCCGGGTGACCAGCTCCCCCTGCCCGCACCGCTGCGGCTGCCCGCGAAGGGCATCACCGGCGACGGGCTGATCAACCTCGGGCCAGACGGCACCACCGGCCTGGTCGCCGCCTCGACGGTGGCCTTCGGGCTGCGAACCCCCGGAGAGCAGAACGGCCTGGTGGCCGGGTTCGCGCGGTGGCTGCACAGCCTCGACGGCCCGGCGCAGATTGTGGTGCGGGCGCAGCGGGTCGACCTGACCTACCTCGCCGACCGGTTCCTCGCCGCCGCCCCGGGGCTGCCGCATCCCGCGTTGGAGGAGGCCGCCCGCGCGCACGTGGCGTTCCTCGACGACCTGGCCGGGCAGCGCGAGCTGCTACACCGGCAGGTCACCGTCGCCGTGCGCAGCCGACGCGGCGCGCACCACGCCGCCCACGCAGCGGCCGAGGCGGTGCGCGCCCTCGCCGGCTGCGAGGTTCCCGCCCGGGTCCTCGATGGGCCGGACGCCACGGTGCGGCTCGCGGCCAGCCTCGACCCCACCGCCGCATCCCTCACGCCCCACGCCACATCTGACGGAGGTGATGACCTGTGAGCCTGCTTTCCGCACTGCTGCCGACGCGGCGGCGTTCCGCGCCCGAGTCGGCCACGATCCTGCCCGGTTCCCCGGACGCCGTGGAGGTCGACGGCCGACACGTGCGGGTCGGGGACGGCTACAGCGCCACGCTCGCCGTGGTCGGATACCCGGCCGAGGTCGGCCCGGGGTGGGCGGAGCCGATCCTGTCCTACCCGGGCCTGGTCGACGCCGCCTTTCACATCGAGCCGGTCCCGCCGGCGGTGGCCTCCGAGCGGCTGCGCAAGCAGCGCGGCCGGTTCGAGTCCTCCCGCCGCCAGGACGCGGCCAAGGGCCGCCTTGACGATCCCGAACTCGACGCCGCCGCGGTCGACGCCGCCGAGCTGGCCGGCCGTGTCGCGCGAGGTGAAGCGAGGTTGTTCCGACTCAGCCTGTACCTGACTGTGCATGGCGCCAGCCCCGCCGACCTCGCTGACCGGGTGGCCGAGGTGCGGTCCCTGGCCTCTTCGCTGCTGCTCAACACCGCGCCGGTGACGTGGCGGCAGTTGCAGGGCTGGATCAGCGGCCTACCCCTCGCGTTTGACGCGCTTGGGATGAAGCGGGTCTTCGACACCGACGCCCTCGCGGCGAGTTTCCCGTTCACCAGTCCCGACCTGCCTGACACCGCCGGAGACAGCGGCATGGGCGTTCTGTTCGGGCTCAACCTGCACTCGGCCGGCGTTGTCGTCTGGGACCGGTGGGCGCAGTCCAACTACAACGCCGTCATCCTCGCCCGATCCGGGGAAGGCAAGTCGTACCTGGCCAAGCTCGACCTGTTGCGCAACCTGTGCCTCGGGGTGGAGGCGTTCGTCATCGACCCCGAAGACGAGTACCTGCGGCTGTCCGACGCTGTCGGCGGTACGGTCATCCGTCTCGGCGCGGCCGGTGTGAAGATCAACCCTCTTGACCTGCCGGCCGATGATGACGATGCCCTCAACGACCGGGCGCGGTTCATGCAGACCCTGGTCGCGGTCATGGGAAGCGGTGACACCGCTGTCAGCGCGCCCCTTCCCGGCGACGAGGCCCGCTCGCTCGATGTGGCGGTGCTGGCCGCGTACCGGGGCAAGGGCATCACCACTGACCCGCGCACGTGGAGGCGACCGGCGCCGTTGCTGGCCGATGTGATGGCCGCGTTGGAGGGCACCGACGACGCGGGCCGCCGAGTCGCCGCCCGCCTGCACCCCTACGTCGCCGGAAGCATGAAGGGCCTGTTCGACGGGCCGACCACCACGCTCGCGCAGGGGCACCTCGTGGTCTTCGCCATCAAGGACCTACCGGAGCAACTTCATCCGGTCGGCACTCTGCTCACCCTGGACACGATCTGGCGCACCGTACGCGGCGCGACCGCCTCCGGCGCTCGACCGGCCGTGCTGCGGATGGTGCTGGTGGACGAGGCGTGGAAACTGCTCTCCGGCGGGCGCGGCGGCGTGTTCTTGGAGACCCTGGCCAAGTCGGCGCGCAAGTACGGCGCGGGCTTGACCGTCGTGACCCAGGACGCCGCCGACGTGCTCGCCACCAAGACCGGCCGCGCCGTCGTCTCCAACGCGGCGACGCAGGTCCTGTTGCGGCAGGCGCCGCAGGCGATCGACGCCGTGGCGAAGGCGTTCGGGCTGACCGATGGCGAGCGGGCGTTCCTGCTGTCCTGCCAGCGCGGAGACGCGCTCCTCGCGGCGGGATCAGCCCGGGTGGCCTTCCACAGCCACGCTTCGGCCACCGAGCACGAGCTGATCGTCACCGGCCCGGTCACCGGCCTACCAGCCCGCCGCCGCTGACTCGGCCTGCGAGCCCCTTCCTTCCGCCGATCGGAGTCCCCGATGGTTCCCATCCTTGTCCTGTCCTCACCGTCGTCGCCGGAGCCTGCCGGGTGTGTTCCTGGTCAGGGCGGTGTGCCCGGCTCCTTTGTGGGCGAGCTGCTGTGCGGCTCGTGGGGCGACGACGCCACCGGCGCTGTGCGGCATCTCGTCCGCGACCGGTGGCCGCTGCTCCTCGCCGCCGTGGCCGCACTCGTCGCCGTACGGGTCGGGTGGACGCTGTGGCGGCGGCGCGTCTGGCGGCGGCACGCCGCCGGAGCCCGGTGGCTGCAGATCACCCCACCGGTGACCGCCACCCCGGCCGCGACGATCGGCCTGTGGCGGCTGCTCGCCACCGCGTTGCCCGCGCCGCGCCGGTGGGCGCTGCGCCCGGCCCGGCTCGTCTGGGAGGTCGCCGCCGACCCGGACGGGATGCGGTGCGGGCTGTGGCTGCCACCAGGGGTCAACCCGACCGCCGTCGTGCGGCTGCTGCAACGCGGCTGGCCCGGCGTCCGCGCCGAACAGACCACCCCACCGGCCGTCCAGACGACCGGGGCCGTGGCCGCCCTCGCGGTCTGGCCCACCCAGCCCGAATGGCTGCCCCTGGTCGAAGACGCGTCCCCACCAGCGCGCCGAGGCGTGGACGCGGGCGCCCCCGAGGAGGACCGGCTACGGGCCGTCTACGGCGGCCTCGCCTCGGCCGGACGCACCGGCGGCGCGCTCCTGCAAGTCCACCTCGGCCGGGCACCGGCCCACCGCCTGCGGCTGCTCCGCCGCGCGATGACCAACCCGCAGCGTGCCCGCCGAGCCCGGGGCACCGCCCGCGCCGCGAATCTGCTCGCCGATGGGCTACGAGCGCTGCTCATCGGCGTCCTGGACATCTTCACCCCCGGCGGCTCGTCGAGCACGAGGCGTCGCCCCAGCCCGACCGACCCGTACACCGCCGAGCTGGCCCGGCAGGCGCGGGCGAAGTACGCCGACGCGCCGCACCTGCTCGTCGCCGTTTACGCCGTCGCCGCCGGCCCGACCAAGCCGGCCGCCGTCGCCGCCGCCGCCGATGTCAGCTCGGGGTTCGGGCTGCTCTCGGCGCACTTCACCCGCCGCCGGCTACGGCATGGGGCGGTCGCGGCGGCTGACCGGTGGGTGCCCGAGGCCCGGATGAGCCTCGTCTCCGTCGCGGAAGCCGCCGCCTTCGCGGGGCTGCCCGCCGAGCCGGCCGCCTACGGCCTGCCCGGTGCGGCGTCGCGGCGTCGGGCCGCCACCCGCGAGGTCTTCCGCGCTACCCCGGCCCCGCGCCGCCGGCCGTCCACCGACCCGCCGGCCGAGCCCGAGGGACACGACGATCCGCCGACCGTTTGGAGTACCCCTTGAACAAGATCGAAGCCAAGGCTGCCGGGTCGAACACCGGCACCGAGGAGCGCAGGCTCAACCTGGTGCCTTTGGCCGATCGGCACGGTTCGGGCGGCAAGGTGATCGGCGTCGCCAACGCCGGTGCGCCGATGCGGGTCGGGATCTCGCTGGCCGACTGCCGGTACCACGTCCACGCGCTCGGGCCGACCGGCACGGGCAAGACGACCCTGCTGATGCGGATGATCCTGGACGACGTCGAGGCCGGGCGCGGCGTGGCCGCGTTCGACCCGGCCAAAGGCGACTTGATTCGAGACCTGCTGGCCCGGCTACCGAAGTCGTGTGGTGACCGGCTCGTCCTCATCGACCCGGACGAGCGGGCCGCGCCCCCGGCGATCAACCTGCTCGACCCGAGTGTGCACGGTGGCAGCGCGCACGACGTGGCCGCGAACCTCACGGCGGTGATGGCGAAGGTGTGGTCGCGCTGGTGGGGGCACCGTACCGCCGACATCTGCTATCACGGACTGCTCACCCTCGCCCACATCGAGGGCGCCACCCTCGCCCAGCTACCGCGGCTGCTGTCGGACTCCGCGTGGAGGACCGCCCGGGTCAACGCCGTCACCAGCAGGTTGAACGCCTGGGAGGGCAACACCCTCGGCGAGTTCTGGGAAGGGTTCAACGAGCTGCCCGCCGCGCAGCGCTCCGGCCTCGTCGCCCCGCTGCTGTCCCGGCTGCGTCTCGTGCTGGCGCACCCGATGGCGAGCAGCCTGTTCGGGGTGCCGGCCACCACGTTCTCCTTCGCTGACATCCTCGACGGCGGCATCATGCTCGCGCGGCTACCCAAGGGTGTCATCGGCGAAGACGGCACCCGCCTGGTCGGCTCGCTGCTCCTCGCGGGGCTCTGGCAGGCCACCACCGCCCGCGCCCGGATTCCCGAGGACGAGCGCCCGGACGCAATGATCGTCCTGGACGAGTGCCACAACTTCCTGCACCTGCCGATCGGGATCGATGACGCTCTCGCCGAGGCCCGCGGTCTGCACACCTCGTTCGTCCTCGCCCATCAGTACCTCGGCCAACTGTCCGGGGACATGGTGGAGGCGATCGACGCCAACGCCCGCAACAAGGTGTACTTCGCCCTCGCTCCTCGCGATGCCATCGATCAGGCCCGGCACCTGCGGCCGTACCTCGATGACGGGGACCTGATCCGCCTCGGCGGCTACGAAGTCGTCCTGCGGCCGGTCGCCGGTGGCCGCGTGGTGCCACCGGTCACCGCCGACACCGAGCCCCCGTCACCTCCTCTGCCGGGCCGAGCCGGCGAGCTGCGCCGCGCCGCCCGTGACCACACCGGCCTCGCCGCCGAGGAACGTCGCCGGCTGCTCGGCGAGACCGCGACCGCTACCGCCCCGGCCGAGCGGTCGACACCCGTCGAGGGTGCAGTGGTGGAACTGGTGGGCCGCAACACCTTCGCTGTTCAGGGCGAGGGGTCTAACGAGACCTCTAACGAGCGGTCCAACGAGGAACGCAACGACCACGAACAGCCGGGTGAACACGCCCCCTTGAACACGTCATACGCGCACGTGGACGGCGGTGAGGAGGACCCGTGGACCGGAACCGACTGATAAGAGATATCCCTCCTACCAACACATCTGCCAAGGGCAGCTTCCGCCTCACGGCGTCCGTCGTGGCTGCCGAACTCGGTCGGCTCACCCCCCGAGACCGGCTCCTCCTGGACCTGCTCGACCAGCACCGGACGTTCACCACCGACCAGCTTGTCGACCTGGCCTTCGGGTCCGTCGGTCGTGCCCGCAACCGGCTCAACACCTTGCACGATCGAGACATCCTCGACCGGTTCCGTCACTACCAGCGGCCCGGTTCGCAATCCTGGCGGTGGACGCTAGGCCCGGTCGGCGCGGCCCTGCTCGCGGCCGGACGAGACGAGGCGTTGCCCCGCCCGGCCGTCGTACGCGACGCTACGGCGCGTCTGGCCATGTCCCCGATGCTGGCGCACCTGGTGACCGTGAACGGGTTCTTCGTCGCGCTCACCGCGCACGCGCGTACGCATCCCGGCGCGCGGTTGGTGCGCTGGTGGAACGAGGCACGGTGCCGGGACGCGTGCGGGAACCTGGTACGCCCGGACGGGCATGGCGTGTGGGCCGATGGCGGGCGGGCGGTGCCGTTCTGGTTGGAGGCTGACCTCGGTACCGAAACGTTGGGGCGGGTGGTGGGCAAGCTGACCGGCTACGCCGCCCTACCGCCCCGGCGGGCGTTTCCGGTGCTGTTCTGGCTACCCACTACCGCCCGTGAGGCCAACCTGCACGCCCACTTGCGCCGGGCCGGGGTGCCGGACGGGGTGACCGTGGTGACCGCCGCCGCCGACCACGCCGCCGCGTCCGGCGGCCCGGCGGGGCCGGTGTGGCGCATCGTGGGGCACCCCGACCGGGTGAGCCTGGCCGGGCTACCCGCCCCGACCGGCGACGGTGGCACGCCGTGGGACGGGTAGTCGGGTGGGTCGCGTCCGGGGTCGCCGTGGTGTTGCTGCTGATCATCGCCGCTACCGCCGGGGTCGTCTCATCGGTGTTCGGAGGGGGCGGGGGCGGCGGTAGTTGCGTCGGGGCGGTCACCGTGCCGGGTGCGACCCCGGCGGGGTTGACGGCGGAACAGGCCCGTAACGCCGGGGTGATCGTGGCCGTGGGTGAGCGGTTGCGGGTACCGGTGCGCGGGTGGGTGATCGCGGTTGCCACGGCGTTGCAAGAATCGTCATTGATCAATCATGGTGACCTAGGCCCGGACAACGATCATGATTCGTTGGGGCTGTTCCAACAGCGACCGTCGCAAGGGTGGGGCACCCCGGAACAGATCATGAGCCCCGACTACGCCGCCGGGAAGTTCTACGAGGCGCTGTTGCGGGTGCCGGGGTGGGAACGGCTACCGCTCACCGACGCGGCGCAACGGGTGCAACGGTCGGCGTACCCGGACGCGTACGCCAAACACGAGACGCGGGCAACCGAGATCGTTGCGGCGTACACCGGCGGGACGCTGCCCGTCTGCGACGACGCCCCGGTTAGTGCCGCCGGGTGGACGCGCCCGGTGGCGGGCACGGCGGGTTCCGGGTTCCGCACCGGTGAGCGGCCCGGACATGACGGCGTTGACATCATGGCCGGGAAGGGCACCGTCATCCGTGCCGCGTCCGGGGGCGTCGTGGTGCGGGTGCGGTGCAACGTCGGAGGCGACTCATGGGAACCCACCGGCGGGCCGATGCCGTGCGACCGTGACGGCTACCCCGGCCTCGGCGGGTGCGGCTGGTACGCGGAAGTCCGGCACGCGGGGGACATCGTTTCGCGGTACTGCCACATGGTGCGGCAACCCATTGTGCGGGTAGGGCAAACCGTGATCGCGGGACAGCCGATCGGCAACGTGGGAAGTTCCGGAAACTCGTCCGGCCCCCATTTGCACTACGAGATCCACGAAGGCTATCCCGCCACCGAGAACAATGCCGTTGACCCGGTTCCTTTCATGCGTCAAAAAGGCGTGGCCCTGTAATTCATGAAGTGATTTTTCGCACATTCTAAGAAGGCCCCTTGGGTTGCCGTGAGCGCCGCGCGTCCGGTCCGCCGGGCGCGCGGCGTAGTCGTTTCGACCCGGAAACCGCGACCCCGTAAGACGGTGTGAGCGGCCCCCACACCGCCCACCCTATGCAGCCACTAGGGAGCCGCGCCGAACGTGGCGCAGCGTCGGACATGGGGCCGTCAAATGGCGTTTCGGGCGGCGGTAGCGGTTCCTGAATCGAGAACGGAAGCGGCGCGGCGCGGTTCCCGTAAAGAGTCTTGCGCAACGGGGTTGACAATCACCGGGCATCGAGCGTCCATGGACGTGGGCAACAAAAACCGCCCCGGCGGAACCGCAAACAATGCGCACCATGCGCACGCGGAATCGCTATTGCCGACCCCTATTGCACGGAGGTTTATTCGCCATGTCCACCAACGCCAACGCCGCGCCGACCACCACCGCCGCCACCGTCGCCCGGACCCTCGCCAACCACCCCGACGGCATCACCGTCCGTGACCTCGCGGCCGAGGCCGGGGTGGGTCAGTCCACCGCCTCCAAGGCCCTCGCCGCGATGGAGGCCGGTGGTACCGCCACCCGCACCCCCGGCCCGACCAACGGCAACCGCAAGAGCGCCGACATCTGGCACCCCGCCACCACCGACGCGACCGACGAGCCGACTCCGGCCGACGACGCCACCGACGCGACCGATGAGGCGATCCCCGGCGACGACGCGACCGACGAGGCGACCCGGGGCGACGACGCCACCGACGCGACCCCGGACGCCACCGACGAGGCGACCCCCGCCGACGACGCGAACGGGGGCGGCGGGGCGGACGAGTCCGCGCTACCGGAGGCCCCCGTGTCCGGTGCGCCGGTGTCGGGGGTGCCGGTCGCCCCGCGTCAGCCTGACCTGAAGGTGTTGATCATGGCGGGTGTGTTGGGCGGGCACCCGGACGGCATCACCGCCGACAACGCGATCAACGAGAGCGGTCTGTCGATCGTCATGGGCGACACGATCCTCGCCGCGATGGAGGTTGCCGGGGCCGCGCGTCGCCTGCCGGTTGACGACGACGGTAACGAGTTGTGGGTCATCGGCGACGGGGACCTCGCCACGGTTGACCCGGCCAACGCCCCGACGCACACCACGTGCCCGACGTGCGGTCACACCCGCAAGATCCGCCGCCCCTCGGCCCGGCGCACCACCGGCACCGGCCGCACGACCGGCGAGATCAACAGTGACGGATCGGTGAAGCTGGCTAAGAACGAGTTGCGGCACCGGGTCGAGGCGTTCATGCGCGACCTCGGCACCGGCCACGACGTGACCCCCGGCACCGTCGCCCGTGAGATCGGCGGACGGAGCCCCGGTGCGGTCCGCAACGCCATGGAAAAGCTCGCCGGGGCCGGTGTGCTGATCCTGACCCGCGAGGCCCCGGAAACGTACGCCCTCGCGGACAACCCGCCCGCCCCGACCGCCGAGGTTCGCGCGTTCCTGGCCCCGCCGCAGACCGACGACACCACCGCCGACGAGGCCGGCACCGACGAGGCCGGCACCGACGAGGCCGCCGCCGCGCCGGTAGCGGCCTGACCGACCGCCCCGCCGGGGCCGGGCACCACGCCCGGCCCCGGCACCCGCACGCCCACCCACAAGCGCACGGAAGGAACGGACATGACCACCCCCCACGGCCACCCCGACCACGGCCACCCCGACCACGGCCACCCCGACCACGACCACGCCGCCCACGGCCCGACGTTCGCGCCGGGGTCGCTGCGCTGCTCCGAATGCGGGGAACCGGCCCGGCCAGTACCGCCGCGTGACTGGCCCCTCAACGGATTCACCCCGCGTCCGGCCGCGTCCCACCACGACGGCACCCCGCTATGCCCGGTGCCCGGTCCGAACGGCTCACAACCGGCCGAACCGATCGGCGCTCCGGCACGCCTGACCATGTGGCAGGCCGTACGGCAATCGTGGCTGATTCATCCTGATTGGACCGTCGCCGATCACCTCGCATGGCTCGATGGCGAGGGCTACGACACCGACGACATGACCGGCGACCCGGCCGAGGTGGTCGGCCGGTGGCTGGCCGAACACCGCCGTACCGCCCCGGTGGCCTCGTCCACCAATGACCCCCGCGTCTACATGGTTGCCGGGGGCGACATGGTGGCCGTGTTCGACTCGGCGGAAGAGGCCGACATCATGGCCGTGACGATGACCGCCGCAAATCTCGAACCGGTCACCCTGCCCCTGACCGAGGCGCAATGGGAACAGGCGCACGCTGTGTTGCGGTCACAGCAACCGCACATCACCGTGACCGATGCCCGGTCCGGCCGTGCGGCCGGTGCGTCGTGACCGGCCCATCGGACACCGGCCCGGCCACCGACCGGCCCGACATCCCGCCCTCGCTGGCCGCGCGTCCCCACGACGCGCGGCGCGGCCTACCCATCCCGCCGGTCAACATCCACCCCAACCCGACCGGCGACGGGTCACACGTGGACTTCACCACGATCAACACCACCACCTCGACCCGCCTCGCCATCGAGCGCCGGTGCTCGCTGTGCGGTGAGCCGATGGGGTATTGGGTGGCGTTCCTCGGTGGGCCTCGGGCCGCTGAGTTGATGCGCTACGCGGACCCGCCGGGGCACCCGGAGTGCATGACTGCCGCACTGTCGTTGTGCCCGCATCTGGCGCTCGGGCGGCACCGCCGCGCCCGTGCCGACCGTCCGGGGGCGGGCATCATCCCGCCGGGGTCGCACGGCGAGAAACCCGACCGGTACCTGTTGGGCATCACGCGCGACTACCGGACCCGGTTCATTCCCGAACACGGGTTCACCGTCTACCTACCGGCCCCGTTCAAAACCGTCCGCGCGTACCTGTACGGCCCGGACGGTCGGCTGCGCCCGGCCACCGATACCAGGTAGGCCCCGCCCAGCGGCGGGCGTCAGATTCGCCGCAGAAACCTCGATCGACTCGAACCGATCGTCTTGATCGACCGGTGGAGGTAGGAAACATTGTTTGTGACGGCGCGGCCGGGGGTCGCAACCCCCGGCCCGCCGCCCGCCAAAACACAAGCTGGAAGGGGTGCCACCGTGGCACACGAACTGGAAACCCTCGCGAACGGCCAGACCGCCTTCGCCTCCGCCCGACTGTCCGCCTGGCACCAGCTCGGCACCGTCGCCGAGGCGTGCATGACCGCGCAGGAGGTCATGAGCAAGGCGTGGCTCGGCGGCTGGGAGGTCCGCAAGATCGCCATCCAGGGCATCGAGATCACCGAGCGGGGCGTGACGAAGGTCGACTGCCCCGACAAGTACATGACGGTGCGGACCAACCCGGTCACGGGCGTGACCGAGTACCTCGGCGTGGTCGGCGAGGACTACAGCGTGGTCCAGAACGAGCAGGTTGCCGAGACCCTCAACCTCCTGGTCGACCAGTCCGGCGCGCACTTCGAGACCGCCGGCTCGATGCGCAAGGGCCGGTCGGTCTTCGTGACCATGAAGCTGCCCACGGCAATGCAGATCGCCGGGGTGGACGACATGGATCTCTATCTCGCCGCCACCACCTCCCACGACGGCACCGCCTCGTTGCGCCTCGACGCGACCCCGGTGCGGATCGTGTGCGCGAACACGCAGGCCCTCGCGTATCGGCGGTCGGTCAGTTCCTACACGTTCCGGCACACCTCGAACGTCACCAGCAAGATCGCCGAGGCGCGGCAGGCCCTCGGTCTGATGTGGAAGGCGTTCCGCGACTTCGAGACCGAAGCCGAAAAAATGATCAACGAGTCGCTGACCATGGGCGAGTTCGAGAAGATCATCGCGCAGGTATGGCCCCTCGCCGACGACGCCTCCGACACGGCGAAGAACAACGCCAAACAGCGTACGAACACGTTGCGGTACCTGATCCGCGACGCCGACACGCAGAAGGCGATCAAGGGCACCCGGTGGGCCGGCTACCAGGCCATCACCGAGTACGTCGACCACTTCGCCCCCGCCAAGACCGACCTCGCTCGGGCCACGCGGGCGCTGACCGGTACCGGAGCGGACCTCAAGGCCCGCGCGTTCGAGCTGCTGGCGGTCTGAGGTGGGCTGGCGTTGGTTCCGGGGTCGTAGGAAGACCTCGACCGGCTCGGGTACCGGTGCGCACTCCGCCACCGGTACCGCGAAAGTCCGGACGGAGCCCGTCGTGGCGTCACCGCCCACCCCGGCGCCCACCGCCGAGGCAATGCTCGCCCTGGTCAACCAGGTGTGCGCCAACTTCGCGCGGGCCGAAGTCGCCCGCGCGATGGCCGAACACTCCACCAGCAGGGCCGAGTACGACAACTCGGTCGCCCGCGCCGGACAGTGGGACGCACTCGTCAACGAGCAGTGGCGGGCACTGGCCAAGGCCCTGCGTGTGGGCCTGCCCGGCGGGGCGCAGATCGAGCGCTTCCAACCGGTCCGGCCACTGCCTGACGGCCACGTCGAGCTGCACCTGCACGACCCCTCGGCCCGCCGCCTCGTCGTGCTGCTCACCGGCGAGCAAGCCCTCGCCGTGGGCGCGCACCTGACCGCCACCGGGGCGGTCGTGCTCGACCGAATCGGTCAGCTCACCTCCGGGCTTCCGCACGTGAAGGCCGCACCGCCGTTCGCCCCCAACGGCACCGGTCGGCACCCGGCGAACCCGCCCGATGCCGCCGGACCGCCCGCCGACCGTCCCTGACCGCCGCGACGTGCCGCGCGGCCACGGTCCGACCCCGGCCGCGCGGCACACCCGGCGACGCCTCTCTGACTCACCACGGAGTATCCGCATGAATCCAGAACGACTGTTCGACCTCGCGGCCGAGTTCGCCCACGCGACCGGCAACGCCGAACGCTTCCACGCCCGCGCCGCCTCCGCCACGGGCGACGACCACACCACACACACGAGGAAGGCGTCGGAGTGGGAGGCCATCGCCGCCCGCCGACGCGAGCACCTGCGCGCCGCGCTGCGCGAGGCACTGCGCGGGACCGTCACGGCCGTACCGGACAACGAGCTGCCCGTCGCCACCTGGCAGCGAGGCCGCGTCGAGATCCGCGCCACCACCACCGACGGCACCCGCGCCGTTCGCGTGCGATACACCCCGGCCCAGGCCCTCGCCGCCGGAGCCGCCCTCATCGCCTGCGCCGCCATCACCGACGAGCAGGCCGGCGGCACCCTCACCAGCATCCTCGGCGTCTTCCCACCCAACCCGGCCACCGGCGACGAGCCGGCCAGCGGCGCAGGGACGCCGGCATGACGACCTCGGAGAACACCGATGGCATCGGCGACGGGCAACACACCCTCGGCGGCCCGCAGCTCGCGGGCGCGCTCGCCGCGCTCGGCCTGGTCGACCCCGTGTGCGCCGAGGTGCTGACCCTGCTCAACCTGCGCGTTTACCCCGGCGACGCCACCGCTGGGGATCGCACCGCGTACGTGGTGCTCGACGTGCACGGGGTCTCCATCGGCGTCAAACGCCGCGCCGCCGACCTCTACCTGCACGCCGACACCACCGAGACCGACGACCGCCTCATCGCCTTCGAGATCAACGGCGGCGGCGAGACCGACCGCCCCACCCGCTAGCCCCTCACTCTGATGAACGGAGTACCGATGTACCGATCCATGGAGGTCGGCAACACCGCCCGAGTGATCACGCCGTCCGACGCCACCGAGTACCGCCTCGGCACAGTCACCGACGTTGCTTACTCCACCCCGCACACCACCTACGCCCTCCGCTACACCCTGCGATTCCCCAACGGCACCGAGCGCACCTACCCGGCCGATCACGTCGTCTGGTGCACCCGCGCCGACGACCGCGCCGCTCTGGAGGCCGCGCTCACCAAGGCGGCCGTGGCTCTGCGCGACGCCTGCCGTATCGCCCACGACTTCGACGCCGACCTCAGCAGCGGAACGGCGAGCCTGCTGCGGCGGCTGGTCGACCTCGCCCGCCTGCGCCTCGGGCTGACCCTTGACCCCGCCGATCCCGCCTGGCCGCACACCGCTACCGAGGACGGAGGTGACCAGTGATGCCACCGCGTTTTCCGCACCCGGAGGAATTCGCCCGTCCGCCCGAGGCAGCAGCGCTCGACACGAGTATGGCGCTGGGCCAGGAGCCGATCTACTGCCGCCGCTGCCGTCGAGGGCTCAACATCCGCTTCAACGACCTCGGCCTCATCGTCGGGTACCTCCACGCGGCCGAGCAACGCGGCCAGCAAAGCGACCACCGTCCCGAGCCCGCATCCATCACCGAGATCCCCGATCCGATCATCGAGTGTGACTTCTGCTCCGCGCCCGAGGCCGCCTGGATCTACCAATGCGCGAACCAGGTCACCGACTCGCGCCGGATCACCGGGCAAGTGGTGTCCGTCAACGACTACCGATCCCGGCACCATGCGGCGCGCGTGCGCCGTACCGACACCGAGCACGCCCTCACGCAGGCGTGGGGCGAACGGTGGACGTCCTGTCAGGGGTGCGCCGACCTCATCGAGGCCCGCGACCTGTACGGGCTGATCCGCCGCGTGACCGACGCGATGCCCGCGAAACTCACCCGAGGCAAACGCCTGATGCGGACCCGGGGTGAGCTGCACGAAAGGTTCTCCGCAGTGTTCGACACCCTCGTACCCAGCCGAGGCCAGATCACCCCCGGCCACCCGCTCGGCATCTGGCCCGACACCGAGGCAGGGGCACCATGACCGCCACCTCCCGGCACGAGCGGCCCGCCTTCACCCACGCCAAGGCCCGCCGCCGCCTCGGCCCGGTGTGCGGGGCCGACGACGGGCCGCTGACCCGTATCACCGAGGACCCGCACCTCGTGAACTGCCCGGACTGCGAAGGACTGGCCGAGATCGACGCGCTCCCGGACGACGCGACAGCCGGCGACCCCCGCGTGATCGAGTTGCTGCGCGAGGTGAAGAAGGGCGCGTTCCGCAAGATCGACGGGGTGGTGGTGGACGCGACCACCGCCGCCGCGATCCTGACCGTGTACGACGCACTCAAACCCGCTACCCGGGCGAAGCTCGCTGCTCTGCCACTGCACCGGATGGCGGACGTAGCGTGGCGGTTGCTGCGCCCGAAGGTGTAACCGGGCGGGTCGGTGGCCGGCGGGCACACCCGAGGGTGCGCGCAACCCCGACCGGCCACCTCGCCCACTCCGGGCCGCCTGCGGACACACGGCCGCTTCTACCCGAGCCAGGGCGTACCGCCGATCCTACGGCGAGCCGTACCCGCCTCGACGGCACGGCGCCGGCAGCGAGCCACCACCGGAGGGAGGATGGGGGCGTGGCACGACGCATGATCGGCGGACGGACCGCCCTCGACCGGGCCGGAGTTGCCGCGCACACCGGTGCGGCCTACTCCACGGTCAACCACTGGCACCGCCACCGCGCCCGGTTCGGCTTCCCCGAAGGCTTCCAGTACGACGGCTGTGAGTGGTTCTGGCTCGACGACATCGAGGCATTCCACGACGCGCACCAGGCCGCGAAACGCGCCGAGCTGACGAAGGTCGACCGCCGCGGCGACTCCGAAGACCTCATTGGCTCGGGCGCGGCGGCGAGGGTCCTCGGCTACGCGTCGTACCGCAACCTGCCCGACACCCTGTACGACCACCCTGACCGAGTTGAGGTGCTGCCGGACGGGCGGGTGCGCCGTCTGTGGTTCCGGCGCACCGTGTGGGCCGTGGCCGACGCCCGTACGGGCCGACAGTCCACCGGCCGCACCCCCGGCACGACCGGTGCCCGCAAGCCGCACCCGTACGCCGACGACCCTCGACTTCCCGCCGCCATTGCGCTCCTGGCCGAGCACGACCGCACCGGGCGTGACCGGCGCGGCCTCGGTGTCGCGCTCGCTCAGCAGCTCGGCATCACTCAACGCACCGCGCAACGACTGCTTGCCGCCGCGTACGCGGTAAGCGATACCTCTTCCGGGCAAACGGCCTGAGTACGACAGGTGCCGCCGAGTCCGTGAGCCCGGCCTCGGCGGCACCTGTCTGGCGGGCTGTTCAGTCCTCGTCGTCGTCCTCGGCAGTAGTCCGAGGCGTCGGAACCTCCATCAGGTAGCGCAGCGCGCCGTTGATGTCGGTGTCTCGGCTGTCGGCGGTGCGCTTCAGCACGTCGTACACGTCGTCAGCCACCTCGATCGTGCGAGGGCCGGGCGTTCTGTCGGTCATGTGTGGTCCCTTCTGGCAGCGTTCGGCGTGGTGCCCGTTCGGGCAACCCTGCCTATCCACGCTGACCTCGACGGTGCGATCAAGACCGCCGCTGGTCCCAGGCCAGGGCTACGACTGGTGGCTCTGTTCGAGGGTGGAGCGTCGCCGTTCGCGTTTGGTGTGTGTCACTGCGGGGCGTCGCCTCGAATGGCGGCGTCGGCGGCGTCGGCGGCGTCGGCGGCGCGGAGCAGGGCGGCGGCGAGGCCGCGAGCGTGCTCCGGGTTGAGACTTAGTTGTAGGCCGTCCTCGGCCGGAACGGTGAACTCGACGTAGGGGCGTTCCAGGTCGGCGGGATCGGTGCCGATCCAGCTCGGGGCCTTGTCCCAAAACGCGACGCGCACATGTGCCTCAACTAAGAGGCACGCCGGGTCGTAGACGTGCACGGTGGTGGCCACGCCTCGGTGCAGGAGTGCCCGGGGCGAGAAAGGGTCGGCGTCATCGTGGCGGCACTCCGTACACCAGGGCGGGCAGTGCTGCGGGTGCGGTGGGCGGGCGGCGCTGGCCGCTCGGGCAGGCTCGCTCACGTGCGGCCTCCTCGCGCGTCTGATCGTGTGCGGTGAGCTGACGATGGCACGTTATACCGATGCGGTGGGGCGAGAGCCGTTGACCGAACGCGTCTCCTGGCGCAGCGTGGCGAGGAGTTCCGACACGGCACTGTTGCGGATCGAATGGCCGTTCTGACGTATGCGACGTGCGAGGGCATCTCGGCTGACGGTCTGGCCCTCGCGGATCAGCTCGTCACGGGCCGCGCGGGCGGCGGGCAGCAGCGGTACGAGATCCGGGGCAAGGTCCACATCGGCATCGTCCGTGTCGTCGGACGAGTCGTCATCGTGAGACTCCGTGTCGAGGTCATTACCGGTCTCATTGGCATCTGAGTCGTGGTCGTGCTTTGGGCGTTCGGCGGTGTCAGGAGCCTCATCGAGACGCAAGTTGTCCACATCGACATCGACGTCGATGGGAGGGCGCTCGGGCAGCGGTTTCCGATCGGGTGGCGGGAATTCGCTGGTGCCGGGCGGGGGCTCGACCGGTGCCGCTGCGGCGGGCTCGGCCGGCACCGGTGCCGCTGGTGCCTCGGCTAGCACGGCGTGCGGTTGGCGTTCGGCTTCGCGGCGGCGGGCGGCGAGTTCCACGAGCGACACCGACGCGACGATGATCAACCCGTCCACAGAGAGCGGTAGGAGGTAGGGCACGGTGCCGGTCTCGCCGTATCGGGCGACGACTCCGACCATGTGGTGATAGCTGATCCACGCGGCGATGGCGGCGATAGCCGAGGCGGCGACGACCCGGATCACGCCGAGTGAACGCCGGTGGACGGGTACCCGGGTGACCAGCTCGACCGTGATCAGCAAGGCCAGAGGCGGCCACGCCGCGATGGCCTGGGAGATCGGGTTCGCTTGCGCGTGCAGGATGTTCGCGGTGACCGAGGCGGCCACGCCGAGTGCCAGCGTCGCCCGCACGGCCCATTGCATCCGCTGGAGCTGGCCGTCGTTCATGGCCGTCCTCCGGTGGCCGGGGCGACGGGTCGGAGCTGCCGTTCGGCGACGCGGCGGGTGGCCTGGGACGGTTCGGCGTCGCCCAGGTCCGCGAGACGTTCCTCCAATCGGCGCAGGGTGCGCCGCACGGCGTCGGGCCGCTGCTGCCTGCCGTGGATACGCATGATCCGCTGGTACAGCTCCTCGTTCACCGGGTCCAGGTCGGCGGCACGTTCGAGAGCGGCGACGGCCTGGTCAGGGTGGTCGGGTTCGAGGATCTCCGCGATCCGGGCGTAGACGGTGAGGACCTGATGCCGGTAGCTGGTGGCGTAGTCGGTGGCCCAGGTGTGGTCGTGGCCTTCGGCGAAGTCACCCCCGTACAACTCGGCCGCCCGGCGCAGCGCGGCCAGCATCGTCGCCTCGTCGTCGGTGGTGGTGGCCCGTTCGATGGCGGTGAGCATCTGCCAGAGGTCCACGGTGACGGTCTCGGGGTCGAGCTGGTATCGGCCGGTGGCGGGGTCGTAGACGATGAACATGGGCTCCTCGTGGCCGGTGGCGGCGCGCAGCACCCGCCGGGCGGAGGTGATGTCGGTTCGGACGCGTTTGACGGCGGCGGCCGGGTCAGCGTTGGGGTGCAGGTCGGCGGCGAGCTGATCGAGGGTGCGGCCGGCGGGGTGGGCGGCGAGGACAGCGAGCGCGGTGTAGGAGCCGCTACGCATTCCGGTGGCGATCGGACCGGCGTCGGTGGCGACGGTGACCGGGCCGAGCACCCGGAGCCGGACCAGGGCCGCCGCGTCGTCGGGCTGGACCGGTACTGCCTCGTTGGTCTCGACGGTCACCGCGGCCGGCGAGATCTCGGCGGGCGGGTCGTCGACGTCAGCGCCGGCCTCGGGACGGGCTATCGCGTCGGTGAGCATGGAGAGGATGGCGGCGAGGTCATCCGCGCCGAGGGTGGACAGCCGGGTCACCGAATGCGGTTCGTCGCCGGTGGCGGTGCCCTCGGCGCTGATCTCGACGGTGGGGATGCCGTCATGCTGGCCGAGGATGACGGGGTGCAGGTCCAAGGCGGCGCGGTGGGCGGCGACGGCCTGGAGGCGGGCGGCGTGCCGGGGGCTGGACTCGATGAGCAGCACGTACGGCGGTTGCGTCTCGGCGTGGTCGGTGCGGGCGTTGAGGTCGGTGATCGTCTCGGCGTCGAAGATGTCCAGCAGCCGGCGTCGGCCGATCATCTCCTCTTCGGCGTGGGTGACCGCCGCCGCGATGTCGGCGAGCACGATGAGGCGTTCCCCGTCGTAGGCGGTGCCGTCGGGGTCCAGCCCGACCGCCGGGGCGTCCTCGGGCAGTAGCCGGGCGAGTAGGTCGGCGGTTGTGACCACCACCGGCTGTCGGACGGCGGTCTCGGCCACGTTGGTGCTCAGGACGGAGGCGAGGACGGCGCGGGCCGCTGGTACGGCTCCGTCGCCGTGCAGGGCGACGCCAGGACCGGGCAGGTGGAACAGGCTTACCTCGGTGCCGTCGGAGTCGACGCCGACGGGTGCTGCAACGGCGGGGCTGGCGGGGCGGTGGTCGCCGCTGTTGGAGCCGAGGTAGCGGCTGCCGATGATGTCGACGGCGGCCAGAGATGGCGGCATCGGGGAGCGTTGCGGCGCGGTGTTCACCGATATCGGGAAGGTCAGCCGGGCGCGGCGGCGTCGTTGCAGGCGTAGCAGAGCGGCTACGGCGGCGATGGCGGCGGCCAGGCCGAGGCTGATCCAGCCCTGCGCCGGCAGCGTGATTCCGGCCTCGTCGGTCGGCTGGTCATCGGATGGGTCGGTGTCCGGCGCGGGGGTGGCGACATCGGTCGAGTCGGCTGGTGTGCTTGGTTCGGTGGTAGGCGGTGAAGGGGTGCTCGGCTCCGGGGTGCTGGGGGTTGGGGTGGCGCTGGCCGGCGGCGCAGGCGGCGGGACGGCCGGGGCGGTCTCGTTGGCCTCGGGCGCGGTGGTACCGGGGCTGCCGGTGGGGTCCTCGGTGTGGGGTGGGGTGGCTGCTGGTGCGGTATCGCGGGCGGGAAGTGCGAGGACCCATCCGACGTGGATCTCGTCGGGGTCGGTGAGGGTGTAGCCGTTGGTTTGTTCGTGTCCCCGGTTGAGTTTGTAGATCTCCCGCCAGCGGTGCGGGTCGCCGAGGTGCTTTGCGGCGAGGTCCCACAGGTTGTCTCCGGCGACGACGCGGTGTGTCCCGCCGGGGGCGTCGCGTGCCCAGGACGGGACGGCGGGGTTGTCTCGGTGGGTGGCGAGCGGGAGGGTGGCGCTGGTGGCGGACAGGGCGATGGTGAGCGCCGGGCGTGGGCCGTGCTGCACGGTCGGCGGGGCGGCGGGGTGTGCCGGGGCGACGGCAACGGCCGGGCGGCGTGCGGCGGCATCGGCGGCAGCCGCACTCGCCGTGGGGGTGCTGGTGACGACGCGGGCGGCGTCGAACAGCACGGCTCCGACGATCGCGCCGACGAGGACAGCGGCGACCCAGCGGATCGGGCCGCGTCGCCTCGCGGGTGGACGGGGTTGGCCGCGCCGGCTGGCCGACGCGGCGGCGGCCATCTCGATGATCTCGATGGTGGTGTCGCGCAGGAACTGCGCCCACAGCACCCAGCCGATCGTGGCGAGCAGCGCGAAGACCATGTTGTCGGACCACGGGCTCGTGATCGCGGCGTACAGGTCGGTCAGAGTGGGCACCGCGTCGGGCTGCGCCCAGCCGATCCAGTCGAGGGGCCAGCCGGCCGCGACGGTCAGGAGCCACGGCACCCCGGCGGTGAAGCCGGCCAGCACGGCGAGTGCGAGCAGGGCGCGCACGGTCCGGGCGATGGCGGCGAAGGTGCGGGACATGCGGGGTTGTCCTCTCCCAATGTGCGGGGTCAGGTGGTGGGGCCGGTGACGCCCTGCACGGCGGTGGCGCTCGCGGAGGCGGACACGGCGAGCTGCCGCACGCCGACGATCTGCAGGAGCTGGGTGCGACTGGCGCGGCGTACGGTCACGGTGACCGTGGTCGTCGTGGCGGTGGCCTCGCCAGCGGCGCCCGCCGAGGCCAGCCACGCCCGTGCGGCCGACGCGGCGCGGGCCGGGTCGAGTACCGCGACGTTGCGGGTGCGGTACTGGTACAGGTCGAGTTCCTGCGCGCCCGCTCTGGCCGCCGCCTGGGCGATGTCGAGGGCGCGGACCTTCTGTGTGAGGGCGAGGCCGGCGTCGAGGACCAGCCCGGCCACGGCGAGCAGGGCGACAATCATCAGGACCGCGAACGCGGTCACCTGGCCGGAGTCGTCGCCGGTGCGCTCGCGTAGCCGCCGCCAGCGCCCGGCATCGGGTTGCCTCACGAGGGGCCTCCTCTCCATACGTCGATTGGGGAGGTCGCCGTGGCCCGTGTGGTGCGGGAACCGGGCACGGACAGTAGGGCGAGGTCGGACAGGGGAACGGTGCAGGCCAGGGTCACGGTGACCGCGCCGCCGGGACGCAGCCCACCGGTGGAGACGGTGACGCTGACCTGCTGGCAGGTGACCGCGCGGGCGGCGAGGGTCTCCCGCGCGGTGCGGTCGGCCTCGGCGCGTGCGGCGGCGTCGGTGCGGGCGAGCGAGGCGGACCGGGCCGCTGCGCTGGCGGCGGCGTCGAGGTCCATCTGTGCCGAGACCAACCTCCCGCACAGCACCACGAACAGCAGCATGGCCACCAGCAGCGGGGTAAGAAGGGCCGCCTCGGTGGTGCTCGCCCCCCGGTCACCGAGCGCGATGACCTGCCGCAGCCGGAGCCGTCCGGCTCGCGCACCGGCCCGGGTCATGGCGCGGCTCCGTCGTCGGGCACGAAGCGTTCGACGGGTCGTACGACGGTGGCGCGGACGGTCCACCGCACGCCGGGGACCACGGTCGCGGCGGTGCCGGTGATCTCGGTGCGGACCTCGGTGGCGGTGCGGGTCACCGACACCGACGGGTCCTTGAGTACGCCGTTGCCGATCGCGGCGAGGGTCTGCTCGCCCGCGTCGCGACCGGCGGCAGCACTCGATTGGTAGCCGGCGGCGGCGTTCGCCGTCCGGGTCGCGGCGCTCTGGGCAACGTGGGTGGCGTGCATGAACACCCCGGCCTGGAGGACGAACATGACGATGAGCAGCAGCAGGGGCATAGCGATGGCCAACTCGGCGGTAGCGGCGCCTGCGTCGGAGCGGGCGGCTACGCGCCGCCATCGGGCGCGTAGCCGCCGGGCCGCGCCGAGCGCCGGGGAGGGTGGGCGCTCGGCGCGGTGTTCCCGGATGGTCGGCGGCATCGGTCAGCCGAGGTTGATGCTGTTGGCCTTGGCGGTGACCTTGACCGCGATGATGCCGATGACCACGATCGCCAGGGTCACCAGCACGGCGGTAACGAGGACGGCTTCGGTGGAGTAGCCGCCGTCCTTGGTGTCGCGCACCGCCTGCCAGCGGTGCCGCAGCTCGGCGGCGAGGTATGTGACGAGAGCGGACATTGCGTGTTCCTCCAATGCGGTACGGAATCTTGTGGGTCTTCGGGATTGGTGAACTGGCGCGCCTCCTACAGCCCGCCGAGTACGGCGGCCATCGCGGGATATCCGAGGAAGATCAGGAAGCCGGCGAACAGGGCGACGATGGGAAGAGCCATGCGTTCGGTGGCGGCGTTGGCCTCACCCTCGGCATCGGTCAGTTGCCGTGCGCGTAGAGCGATGGCCCGAGAGCGCAGCGACGCGCGGACCTTCGCTCCCTCGGTGCCGGCCAGCCCGACGGTGGCGGCGAGCTGCTGCAACTCGGCCACCGCGACCCGGCGGCCGAGCGCGGCGAGGATGTCCCACGGCGGTACCCGGGCCAACCGCGCCTCGGTCAGCGCGTACCGCAGCTCGGTGTAGGCGGGGCCGGAGCCAACCTGCGCCGCGTCGTCGAGCGCCTGGTCCACGCCGGCGCCGGACGCGAGGCTGATGACGACCAGATCCAGGAAGGACGACAGGGCGTCACGGAACGCGGCCCGGTGCTTGGCGGCCTCCGACCGCACCGACAGTTCCGGGGCGAGGAAACCGGCCGCGCCGAGCAGCAGCGATGCGGCGGCGGGCATGGTCACGCCAACGGTGACCCCGGCCAAGGCGAGCAGCGTCGCGGCTACCGGAGGCAGGAGGAGCCCGAACACCGTCGCGGTCGCCTGCTCGGCGAGGTGCACGTCCACCGGCTTGTCGAGGGTGGCGAGGTCGCGGCGGGTGCTGGCCAGGGGAAGGCCCGCCCGGCGTAGCCACCGCACGGCCGGGCGGCCCCACCGCCCGGTCCACCCCTGGGAGCGGGCCTCGGCGGCGGCGTCAACGGCGCGGTCGAGCCCGTACGGGGCGTCGAGGGCCTTGTCCAGCCGGGGTGGGCGGGGAAACCAGCCCACCAGCACGAGCCACAGGCCCGCTCCGGTGCCGAGCCCGGCCAGCAGTATCAGCCCGGTCATGTCGGCACCGCCTCTGGCTCGGCTGGTGCGGCGATTCCGGCCAGGACGCGGGCGGTGTCGCGGTCACGCATGAGCCGGCCGAGCCAGATGAACGCGGCGGCGAAGCAGCCACCGGCGCCCAGGAGCACGAGCTGGCCGGTCGCCGTGTCGAACGGGGCCAGGTAGCCCCGGTTGAGCAGCGCCAGCAGCCCGGCCATGGTCAGGGTGGCACCGACGATGACTCGCGCTGAGGTGCGGTTGCGTTTGCGGGCGGCGGCGATGCGTTGCCGGGAGGCGACCTTCGCCCGCGCGGACGTGGCCAGCTCTCCCAGCACGTCGCCGAGCTGCCCGGCGCTGCCCCGCGCGGCCATCACGAGCCCGGCTACCACGAGATCGGCGGTCGGGTCGTCCAGCTCGGCGGCGAACGCGCGCAGCGCGTCACGCAGCCGCCAACTGCGCTGCAGGCGCACCGCCAGGCGGGTCACCTCGTCGCGGATCGGCTCCGGGGATTCGATCGCGCTGGCGGTGATCGCCTGTTCCAGGCCCGCCGCGCCGGACAGGTTGTCCCGCAACGCCTCGGTCCAGGTGGCGATGGCCTCGATCCGCGCCACCCGGCGGGTGTGTTCGCGGTCCGGGCCGATGATTTGCGGCAGCATCCACGCCCCGGCCGCTGACAGGGCCGCCGCGACTGGCCAGCGGGTCACCACACCGACGACCACGCCCACGGCTAGGCACAGGGCTACCCGACGCCGGTCGACCGGTCCACGGGTCGAGGCGAGCCTCGACAGCCACGAGCCGGTGTTGGAGTCGACGGGCCCGTTGTCCCGGGGCGACAGGCCGATAGCCAGCAGGACCAACCCGAACGCGGTTCCGACCCCCAGCAGGGCGGCGAGGGGCACTGTCAACACCATCACGCCCACCCCCCACCCGGGGCGGTGCGGGCCTCATCGAGCAACCTCGGGTCGAAGCCGCACCCGGCCAGCGCCGACAGCAACCCGGTCGACGGTGGCGCACCCGGGACCGCCCGGCCGTCGCGGTCGGGCCGGAAGATCTCGTTGCTGGACACGGCCAGCCCGTCAGCGCCGACCACCTCCCGCACCGAGGTCAGCGCCCGGACCCCGCCATCACCGGCGAACCCCAGGTGCACGACCAGGTGAACCGCTTCGGCGACGAGGAGGTTGGTGGTGGCCGGGTCGAGGCGTTCCGGTGCCTGCGCGGCGTAGAGCATGAGCTTGTTGAACGCCCCGGCCGACGACGAGGCGTGGATGGTGCCCAAAGATCCGTCGTTGCCCTGCGACATGGCGTTGAGCATGGGGATGACTTCGTGCCCGCGGATCTCCCCGACGATGACTCGGTCCGGTGACATCCGAAGCCCCGAGCGGAACAACATGCTCATGTCAATGGCGCCCTCGCCCTCGACGTTGGCCTCCCGCGACTGCAACGGCACCACGTCCGGATGCACGGCCTTGTCCGCGTCGAGCGCCAGCTCGTAGGTGTCCTCGATCGTGACGATCCGCTCGCCCGGTGGGATCGCCGACGCGAGGGCGCGCAAGAGGGTCGTCTTGCCCGCGCCGGTACGCCCCGCGATAAGCACGTTCAACCTCGCCCGCACCGCAGCGGCCAGCAGCTCCCGCAGCACAGGGTTGACGGTGCCGAGTTGCTCGAGATCGGCCAGGGTGACCTTCACGTAGCCATGCCGACGGATAGACAGCGCCGGACGCCTGGTCACCGACATGATCGCGTGCAGGCGGGAACCGTCCGCGAGTTGCAGGTTCAACACCGGAGCGGCCCGGTCCCAGCGGCGTTCCTCGGCACCCTCGCCGCCGGTCTCGGCGCGGCCGGCGTCAGCGGCCAGGCGGCGGATCAGCTCCACCATCTCCGCGTCAGAGTCGGCGATCGGCCCGACCTGGGCGCGGCTGCCGTCGCTGTAGCGGACGAACACCTGGTCACAGCCGTTGGCGTTGACCTCCTCGATCCGTTCGTCGTTGAGCAACGGTTGCAGGCCGCCCGCGCCGAGCAGCATGTCCGCCACCGCCCGGCCCACCCGCGACTCGACATCCGGGCGCAGCGGCGGACGCCCGGCGTTCATCTCCTCCGTGGCGTACGTGTCCAGAACCTCGTTGATCAGCCGCCGGGTCGTCGCCGCGCGTTCGTCGGCGGGCATCGGCGAGCCGGTGGCCGTCTCGTGCGCGCGCGTGGCTCGGGTGAGCCGCTCGGCGACATCCCGGCGGATGCGTCGCATCACCGTGATCTCGCCCGCCTCCCCGGCCCCCGGGGTCGACAGGAAAAGGCTGGTCATGATGTCGCCTCCGTGGGTACGTCGGTGTGCTGCGCAGCCGCGACGACGGGCAGGTAGGGGGCGAGGTCGGTCCACAGCCGCGCGTAGGCGGCCATCAGAGGCAGACGACGCCAGCGCCGGCCCGCCACCAGTTCCCCGCCGAGCACCGCCGCCGCCCGCCGGTCGTGCGGCAGCGGACCGAGCACGCTCACCGTCTCCGGGTCGCGGGCCAACTCCTGTCCGACGTGAGTCGCCAGGACGTCCGCGACGTCCGCCGCCGAGTAGACGCCGCCCGCGCCGAGCAGCACGACCAGCCGACCCGCGCCCGCATCGACCAGGTCGCCCAGGTGCTCCCGCAGGTGGGCCACCTCGTCGGTATTCGCCCGAGCTAGCACCAGCACCACGTCCGCGCGCCGCAACAACGGCCACACCGGCGAGCCCGGCCCCAACCGGCCGCAGTCCGCCACCACCACCCGATCGGTCGCGGCCAGCACCGCCCGGCCACTACCGGTCAGCTCCGGCAACGCGGCGCGGGTCTGCGCACCGCCCGCCGGGGCGACCACCACCGGCACCGCCACCTCGGCCACCGCCATCGGCTGCGACGCGGCGGCGAACACATCTCCCGGGCTCGCCGCGCCCCGCGCGGCGGCGGCCAGGTCCACCACGCTCGGTACCGCCGCCAACCGGTGCCGGCGCATCAGGTCCCCACCCGCCGGATCGCACTCCACCACCACCGGCCGCGCCCACTCCGGCGCGACCGCGGCCAACCCGAGTGCCGTCGTCGTCGCACCCGGACGACCCTTCACATACGTCACCGCCACCAGAGGCATGTCAGCTCCCCACCGGCGAGGTCTGCATCAGCACCACACCGCCGGACGGAGCCGCCGCCAACTGCGGCGCGTCCGTGGCCGCCAGCAGGAGCGTGATGACCGTCGAGCCCTCGCCATCACCGGCGAGGTCAACCCCCAGCACCACGGCCGACAACCGGGCCGGGGCCGACCCGCTCGCCGCCGAGCTGGCCGCCGGAGCCGGCTGGCCACCGTCCGGCGCGGCCGAGACGTAGACGACCACTCGCGCCCCCGCCGCGAGCCCTTGCGGATACTGGCCCGGCTTCACAGCTACCGAGGCGGTCACCTGGCCGCCCGGCGGAAACGCGGCATCCCCGAGCAACTCTGGCGTCAGCAATGTGCCGGCCACCAACGGCACCACCGCCGTGCGACCGACCACCTCCACCGCTTGCGCGGCCGGGACCAGCCGAACCCCCGGGTCGCGGGCGGCGGAGACCTCCTTGAGGTCCGCAGCGGTGATCGCCTGCCCGGCCGCCACCGGCCGCGCCACCGCGAGTACCTGAACACGATCGCCGAGCTGCGCCGCGCCGTAGGCATAGGCCAGCACGCACACGATGACCAGCAGGCCGCCGAGCGCGACGAACGGCAACCGGCGACGCCGCCGGGTGGCCCGCCACGGCCCACGTCCCGCACGGACGGCAGTAGTCGTCGCACGATCTTCTAGACCTGTTTTTGGGCGCACGGAATCCAGCGCCATGACTTGTCCTCCTCGGGATGCGGCGCTCGAACGATCTGGTTTACTCGCCTAACGCACGACGGCCTGCGACTCCTGGACCCGCGTCTGTAGCTGCCCGGTCGTGGTCAACCCCGGCACCGTGCCAGACTGCCCAGCCCCGGCCCAGGTCACCTCCCACGTGACCGTCACCGTCACGGTGAAGCGCCCGCCCGGCGCGCCCGCCGAGGACCGCCGGTAAACATGCCCGCAGTCAGGCGACGCCTTCGCCGGATTGGTACCCGAGGCCCACGGCGTCCCCGGCCCGGTGCATGTCACCGTCACACCGTCGCCCATCGACCAGCTCGCCTTCACCGGCCGCGCTGTCGCCGTGACGCTGACACCCGGAACGGAGGCGGTTGCCGACCGCGACTCCCACGACCCCCGGTCGAGCGCCAGCCAGGCCGGCAGGTTGACGAGCTGGTCACCCGGCGGGTTCATCCGAATGACGACCCTCGGCAGGTCAAGACGTGCCCGCGCCTGCCGCGCCAACACCGCTGGAGAGACCACCGGAGGATCACCCGCTATCCACACCACGCTGCCAAAGGCGTTGTCGTCGCCGTAGCAGGTCCGCATGTACCAACCACCCTCACCCGCCGGCTGGCCCCCGAGAGCCGCGATGGTCGACGGCGACGGGTCGACTGGCGAGTAGTAGCAACCATCCGCCCCAGCCCACGCTCCGTCCCGCTCACATGGGATTTCCTCCCCGGAGGGGTTCCGGCACTTGCCGTCCCCACCTCGGCCCCCGCCGCCGTTGCCCGGGTTGGAGCCGCCGCCACCGCCGGGATTGCCGGCCGTGACGTCGCATCCGGGGGCGCTGGGGTTGTTGTCGCAGCGGGTGTCCCCGAACGGGTCTGCCTGTGCAGGCATCGGCGCGACGAGCAGGACGGCTCCGGCGAGCATGAGCACCGTTGCTATACGTATGAGCTTCAGCATGATCCGATGTCCCCCACATCGAACGAGACCACCTTCCACGAGCCGTCGACCGGCTTGACCACGGCGGTGATGGTTCGTCGCCCCCGTGGATCGTCCTCGATCAGCTCGCCGGTGGTCTTCTTGTGCTTGGTCCAGTTCGTAGAGTCGGCGCAGTCGGCGACGGTGACCTCGGTGGGCGCGTCGGCCGGGCTCGCGCCGGTCACACCTGCATTCATGACTGGCACGCCGCGCGTCACGACCCCGGTTTCTCGGTACGTGAACAGCACATCCACGATCCGGGCCAACGCCCGATCGGCCGCGTACTGCCGCAGCTCCGGCGAATCCGGATCGGGAACCTCGCCCGCCTTCGCCATCGCCTGCCACATCCCCACGTACGCCGCCAGCGCGTCTCGCTGCTCGCCACTCGGCCCAGCGCTTGATGTTGACGGCGTGGCCGTCTGCGTCGCAGGTGCCGATCCGCCAGACTCACCCGAGCCGCACGCCGCACTGAGCAGCATCGAACCTCCGATGAGACAAACCATGAGCTTCCGGGTCAACACCGGCTACAACCTCCCTCATCTCGTGAATGGCCTCCGGCTGGCAGTTGCATCTATGCCCGCCCATCGGCTGCTGGCCTGCAGGTGGTCACCAGTCGTGTTTACACCTCGACCCCACGGTGATGTCTACGTGCGTACCTGCACCTACGCGCTTCATGCGGGGCGGGACTCACGCGCATGAGGGCACGCACCTCGGGGTAACTTGAATCCCTGAATGATAACAAAACGCCCAAGTGGACTGTCATTTACCCGACAGATCAGTCGGCATCAATCACGGCTAGGCTTCCCCGAAAATTGTGGTGCGAGAAGGGTGGGAACAGCCAATGGGCGACCACGATCGCACAGAGCGAACGCTGACCCTACTAGCGCGACGCGGCGCTTTCGAGTTGCTGCTGGCGATGCACGATCGCGGCGGCACCGCCACCTTCGCCCAGATCGCCGCCGAGTCCCCGAGACCAACAGCTCTACTGCGAGCGATGGCGGCGGACGGCTTCCTAGTCAGCCCGCGAGGCGGCTCGCTGGACGGCGAACCCTTCGCTGACGCCTGCTTCTGTCTAACCAGCAAGGGCGAGGCCATCTTCGGCCGTCTCCTGCGCCTGCGTCACTGGTTGGCATCGCGCGCAGCGCCGACCCCGAAGCCGATTGGCCACTGACTCCCCTATCGAGATGCGTCAAATGCAAGAGTTGCCCCGATAGATCCCGTAGTCTCCAGTGCTAATTCCACAATGGACAGAAACTTTCTCCATGCTAAGCGCTCGCCGAACAGTTGTGCGACCTCATAGACTGGCGTCTCGACCTGGCGCGCTCGATTCGGGGGAGGTGAGCTGCGCTGACGAATGACCTCGAACACATACTCAACCTGGCTAAGCGGAAGCTGTCCGTTGCGATCTTGACCGCCCTCCGCGAAGGGCCACTGCGCTACTCCAAGCTCCATCACGCGGTGTCCCAGGTCAGCCCCGATGTCGTGCACGCCCGTACCCTGACCGACACCCTGAACTATCTCCGCTCCCAAGACCTTGTTGAGCACCACCAGGGCGACGACGGAGCTGACTACCGGCTGACCGGCGGCGGCATCGAGCTGGTTGATCTCCTTGGCGAGATCGATCGGTGGAGTCGGCAGCACCGCGCGAGCGGCGAGCGGACCTAACAACCGTGACGAATAGTCTCGCCGCGATCAGCTTCGGCCTCGCAGGCGCGATGGCTGGCGTCCCGGTAGCCGCCATTGCGTACGGCGTGGACCACGCCGGGCCGGTGCGCCTACCTACCCGATGGTGGGCAGGCGGCCCGGCCCGCCCCACGCATCTACTCCTCACCGTGGTCGCCGTCGCCGTCGCTGCCGCCACGATCGGGGCGGTTGCCTCCCCGACCCCGGCGCTGCCGGCCTTCTGGCTCTTCGCGGTCGTCGGGGTGGGTTTGACCATTGTTGATGTACGGTGCCGGCGGTTGCCCCATCGACTTACCGGCGTGCTGTGGGCTTCGTCCGGCCTGTTCTTCACCGTCGCGGTCCTCACCGGAAGCGATGTCGGGCAGCTCATTCGAGCTGCGAGCGCGGGCATCGGTACCGCAACGGTCATGCTCGCCGTCGCCCTGGCGCTGCCGGGTCAGCTCGGCCTTGGCGATGTCGTATTCGCGGGTGCCGTCGCTTTCAACCTCGGCTGGCTGGGCTGGCAAACAGCGGTACTTGGCGTTGTCGCCGGGCTGCTCCTGCAAGGCGCCATCGTCCTCGTGGTCAAGATCCGCCGGACCACCAACGCCATCGATACTCCGACGCCTATGGGACCGGCCCTCGCCGCTGGTTGGTTCCTGGCCGTCGTGCTTGCGGCGTAGCGCTCGCGACCGAGGGCGCGGCCGTCGCGGCCCGTGAAGCGCGGATGGTCTCAGCCGTCATCCCGCTCATACATGAGGGCGCTTTCATCGACGGGCCGCCCGCGCCCGCCGACCCGATAGCCGGTGTACCTCGGGGAAGAACCATCCACGAGCTGCTGTGGATCAACCCCCGCAGCCGAGATCACGAAGGCGGCATGACTCCCCGCCGGACACGGTGCTGGCCGCCCACACGTACCGCACACTCCGGGTTCGCGCTCGGCGCGGTGCCGCTGGTAGAGGGCCACCGCCACCTCGAACAAGACCGACTGGCGCAGTCCCGGGATGGGTGTCAATGACGCGGCCATCGGCATCCCTTCACAACACGGCCTGCGATCCGTCGCCCCGGTGAAGCGGGGTCACCGTCGCATACCGGCCGACTGCGGGCGCATCCGCATGATCGTTGGAACTCATCGGCGACATCTGGAGGATTCTCGCGAAGCGAGTGCGGGCGTCCTGGTCGGCGAGCTTGAGCGCGTCGTCCAGCGCTGCCTGCATGGTCAGGCTCGGCGGTGCTGACTGCCTGCGGTCCTCCCACTCGGCCACGATCGACGGGGCGATGCGAAGCCGTTCGGCGAAGGCTTGAACGCTGAGCCGCAATGCCTCCCTCAGCGCGAGGGTCTCCCGCCCGCTCCATCGGGCGATCGTGATCATCGTGCATCCGCAGACGGCAGGCTCGACCGTTAAGCTGTGCTGCGGATACGGTGGCGCGGCTGCCTGATGGCGTCGCAGTCGGTCCTGCTCGGCTATCCACGCCCTTTCCACCCGGCGGGTGCTGACTAGTTCGTAAAGGGCGTCGAACGCCTCCAACAACGTTCCTCCCGCGCCGAGTTCGCGGTCGGCGCACTCCCAGAAGCCGCGGGATATGTTCTGCCGGCCGATCTCCACGTTCGCGACCGCACTGCGGGAGTACGCTGTCCGCCTGGCCAAGGCGACCTGGGTCAACCCAGCCGCCTTGCGACATTGGGCCAACCGCCGTCCCAACGCCTGTTGTGCCTCGCGAATCCGTTCCGGAGTGGTCGAGCCCAGGACAGCCTCCATCGCGCTCACCTGTCCCGTCCGCCGGGCAGCACGTACAAGCGCGCCCCGTCGCCGCTCGTCATCGGGGATGCGGTTTCGAGGCCGACTGACCCAACCGCCAGGATCTCCGTGACCACCCTGATCCGTATCGGCTCCGTGGCCGACGCATCCGCTTCCGACGGCCTGGCCGTCTGGTGCTCCACGAATCGCCACAATCGGGCCAACGCCCCGCCAGTCCCCAACGCCTCGTCACAGCGAACCATCGCATCAAGGCTCGCCGCACGTTCGGCCTTCTCTATCCTGCCGAGCAGGTCCGGGCTCACGAACACCAGCGCCGCCAGCCGCGCCAGCGACAGTCCGTGCTGCTGCCGCCAACATCGCAGCTCAGCGCCGAGGAAGTGTCGCGCGGACGCGTGTGGCGTCAACTCTGCCGGTTGCTGACCCATCAGGCTCGCCTGCGCCGAGCGTCGAGCGAGTACACCCGTGCCCCGGTGCCGGAGGCCGGCAGCAACGCCGAAACGTAGGGACTGGCGTCGGGCGTACTGGTAAGTACAACGCGGATCGGCCCAGCGCTCCCGCTTCCGAGCGTGATCGTGACCGCCGCGCCCGCCGGAACGCCGAGACGAACAGTAGGCACCGGGTCCGCAACCTCGTCCGACAGCGTGGTCGGTGTCGGCGCTGCCTCCGATGCCGGAGGCAGCACTGGCCCCGCCGCGTCGCTCGGGCGGCCCGCACCGTAGATGACGTACAGCCCAATCGAGGCGTCGCTGTCCACGCCGAAAACCCCGCGCAGCCCCGCCCGGACGTGCGCCAACGGCCAGCGGACCTCACCGCGTTCCAGCTTGCCAACGTACTTGCCGTCAAGGTGCGTGCATCGCTGCTGGTTCTCCCAGATCCATGCGTTGACCGCCTCGGCAACCTCTTGCCGCGACATCACTCGACCCGACCCCGTCGGCGACGGCAAGGCCACCCGTGCGCTCCGCAACAGGTCATTCGGATTGCGTGGAGCCCTCGTTCGAGCGCCCGGTACGCCGTTCACTATCGATGCCCTCTCGGAATCAGACCGTCTCGAAGGATCAAGGTTTGCTGGGCTTGACGTCAGCTCAGTAGTCGTGGGCGCTGCCACCTACCTCAACCGCCAGGCCGGTGCGCGCTATGGCTCGGAACCCGTCCCGGTCGTCTCGTCGCCGTCGTTCTCCGCCGCCGAGGCGAACCACGATGTTGGTGCAGCACCCGCCAGGGCTGGAGCGGCGCGGCGCACCCCCGAGGTGCCCGGTCGACGGCGTGGCAGACGTCCGTACCTCATTAACGTTGAGCCCGCGTCGCGGCGACCGGAGCACGGCTCGACCTCACCGCACGTCACGCACTGGCCGGTCGGTCGGACCGCCAAGTGCCGTTCAAGTTCTGCCTGAGCCCGCTCGACTTCTTCCAAAGCCGCGCTGGCCAGGTAGGTCGTACTCATGCCGACCTCGACGGGTGCACGATGCGCACCGCACGAATCCGGACGAGTGCCGGGCGGGAGTGCGGGCCGAGTTGGGTACCGTCTGCCCGCAGCGCTAGACCTTCCACGTTCAGCCACTCGTCGTCGTGCACACGGACTTGGTCACCGATACGCGTGACTCGTAGCTTCAGATGACCGGTTCCATACATGTAGTCCTGCTCGCCAACCTCGATCACGTCGCCGAGCTGGGGAACCGTCATCGCGCTCGCCTTACCTGCTCGCGAGCGATGGCAGTGGACCCGCACTGCGGACACCATCGGTCTTTGACCTTGAAGGACACCAAGCCGGCGACGTAGCCGACCATCAACGCCGCGAGAACACCGAACAGCAGCAGCACCGTCATCACCTCAATTGGGTTGTCCCTGACGCGTGGGAAGAGCCCCTCTGTCTGGTTCGTCCGTCGTGCATCGAGGTCGCGTTGCGGACCTAGCTCGTGCGCATTGGGCGTGTTGGTCACTGTCCATGCACTGATGTTCGCTCAGGACGCGGCCCCTTACTATGCTGGCCAGTCTTGCAGCATCGTACGATGCTGGCAAGCATCAGGATGCGGTGCCCCTGTAGGTGGGCTGGTTGCGCATGAGGGAGGATCAGAGCATGGCCGGATTCACTCCACCGACGCCTCGGTCTCGCCGTCTCGGCAGGGAACTGCGGCGACTACGCGAGGCACGCAGTCTCACACAGGGTGACGCGGCCAAGCTGCTCAAGTGCTCGCAACAGCGGATCGCCCGCATCGAGTCCGGCGACATCAAGCCACGTCCGCGGGATGTGCTGGAGATCCTCGTCGCCTACGACGTCCCGCACGACGAAGAGCACGGGCTGGCGCTCCGGACCATGGCCGAACAGTTGCGGGAGCCTGGCTGGTGGCAGCGACTCAACACGCTGCCGGCCCGATACGCCACGTTCATCGCCTACGAAGCTGAGGCTACGGATCTTCGGCAGTTCCAGCCGACTCTCATCCCCGGGCTCATGCAGACTCGCGCGTATGCCACGGAGGTGATCCGCATTGGTCGGGAAACGGACCAGGAGGAGATCCTCCAACGCGTCGAGGCGCGTCTCAAGCGCCAAGAGGTGCTGACGCTGCGCCGGCCGCCACTTCGACTGCAGGCAATCATCACGGAGCAATCGTTGATGCTGGAGGTCGGCGACGCCAACCTTCGTCGCGAGCAACTGGACCACATCATCAAGATCGCCGCGCTGCCCAACGTCACCGTGCAGGTCTTGACGCTCGCAGCCGGTGCTCATCTTGCCGTGCACGGCGGCTTCGAGGTTCTGACGTTCGCGGATGGTGACCCGCCTCTTGGCTACATCGAGACCCTGGCGGGAGAATTGTTCCTGGAGTCGCCCGAGGAGATCCGGCGACTCACGGGCGTGTTCAAGCACCTGCTGTCCCTGGCGCTGTCACCCAGGGAGTCGATCCGATTGATTCAGGAGAAGAAGGATGGACTCGGTTAAGTGGTTCAAATCCAGCCGGTCGGGGAACAACGGGTCATGCGTGGAGGTCGCCCTCCTGCATGAGGGTGCCATCGGTGTCAGGGACACCAAGGCCCAGGGCCAGGGGCCGATCCTACGGTTTACGCAGGCAGAGTGGGCTGCGTTCATCGACGGCGCGAAACACGGCGAGTTTGACTTGACCGACTGATGTTGTTGGGTGCCCTGCCGAGCTGGGCGGGCGCCCAACGTCGTCGATCTTCGGGTGGGAGCCCGGCGTGGCCCTCCGACAACGGCCATGGCTACTCGCCCCAGTCGCACTGATCGTCGGGTACGCCCTTCGAGCGTGCGTAGGCAACGGCTTCGGCGCGGCCTCGGTCGTCGCCCCTGCGGTAGACGAAGGTCTTGTCCGGGAACACGACATACTTCTGATCATCTGTGTGGAAGTCGACATACCAGCCTGGGCTGCTCAGGGCTTGGGCGAACTGGTCCGCTAGCCATGCGGGATCGTCGCGGTCCGAGGTGAAGTCCACGATCGTCCATGTGTCCGGCTGGCCGGACACTGGGTCAGGGTTTCGCCAGCGGGTGATCTTGTGGACTCGTAGGTCGAGACCTTCGAGCGTCACGTCGTGGCGCAGACTTTCGGTGATCAGGACTCCCGCAAGCACGGGTCTAACCGTACGCCAATCTTGTGATTAGGCACTGACCGTGTGTGTCAGTGTTGGTCGAGGGTTGTCGACAAACACTGACACTAACCCTGTCGCCGGGACCTTGACCCCGGTGAATGCCCAACCGAGGCTTGCGGCATGGATCGTCAGGGTTCTGGCAGGCTTTTGCCTCAGTTTCGCGTCACCGTGAACTCGCGGTGCGGTCGTGCGTGCTTCTTCTGCCGGCCGTCCGGTGAGGCGGTGCTGACCGCGGCCGGCACTGAGTTGAGTGTCGACCACCTCGTGTCAGTCGGCCGCCTGGTCCGCCGAGCGGGTGTGGCGGGCGCAAAGCTGACCGGTGGTGACCCAGCGCTGTACGAACCGCTGGAGGTGGCGGTCGAACGGCTGCGCACCGAGGCGGCGTTCAGCGAGGTCGAGGTCATCTCTCGCCATCCACGCATTGGCCCTCGGGCAGCCGGGCTGGCTCAGGCTGGTGTGACGCAGTTCAACATGAGCGTGGACACGCTCGACCCGGCGTTGCACAAGGAGATCACGGGACAGAACGATCACGCCGCCGTGCTGGACGCCCTGAGGGCGTGTGTGTCGACGGGCGTGCCGGTGAAGGTCAACATGGTGGTGATGGCCGGGGTCAACGACGACGAGGTGGCGGCCCTGGCGGCGTTCTGTGAGCGAGAAGGCGTCGCGACGCTAAAGCTCTTGGACGTCATACAGGATCTTGACGCGGGGGCTGAGTCGTTCGCGAAGCGGCTCGCGCGCAAGCGTGCTGGGCGGGTGGTCCGGGACCTGTATGTGCCGTTGGAGTCGATCACGGCGCAGTTCGCGGCGGACGCCGTGGAGGTCTCAACACGGACGCAGGGCGGGTTGGGGCACCCGATGACGGTCTTGTCGTTCGGCTCGGGTTTCGAGGTGGTGGTGAAGGACAGCACCGCCGGCGCCTGGTACGGCTCGGTGTGCGACTCCTGCCCGTTGTTCCCGTGCCATGACGCGTTGATGGCGCTGCGGCTGACGGCCGATTTGCGGTTGCAGTTCTGCCTGTTGCGCGAGGAGATCACCGTGCCGTTGGCGGGGTTGCTCGACAGCGATGGCGGCGAGCTGGAGGCGACCGTGCAACGGGCACTCGACGTGTACGCGGGGGCGACGTTCCGGGCTGTGGCACCCAAGGCGTCGGTGGCGGCGGTGCTGTCATGACGGTGCTGTTGCCGTCTCCGGCGCGGCGTCGGCTGGTGATCCTGGCCTACCCGCAGGTGGAGCATGAGAAGGACTACTTGTACCACTGGATGCCGTTCTCGCTGTTGACGATCGCGCAACGCCTCCTCGCGGACGGTGACGTCGATGTGGTGATCTTCGACGGGAATCAGCGCACCGCGCAGCAGTGGACGGCGTTTCTGGACGAGTACCTCGACCGGGCGGTGTGTATCGGGGTCAGCATCATGACCGGCGGTGGGCAGATCCGGCACGCCTTGGAGATGGTGCGGGAGGCGAAACGCCGAGCCGGATGTCCACCGGTGGTGTTCGGCGGGCCGCACGTCAACGTGCTCGGGGAACAGACAGCCGCGCACGAGCTGGTGGACATGGCGCTGGTTGGCCCAGGGCAGCGGTCGATGCCGGAGCTGGTGCGCTGCCTGCTGGGGTCGGGCCGACTGGACCAGGTTCCGGGGCTGCTGATGACGAGCGGCGGGCATCTGGTGAAGGGGCCGGTGAACACGCCGAAGACGGAGATGATGGCCCGGTACCCGTGGCAGTTGCTCAACGTGCAGGAGTACATTCGCGATGATCCGACGGTGGCGCCCCGGACGCTGAACTACGTCTCGTCGCAGGGCTGCGTCTACAAGTGCCAGTTCTGCTATGAGCTGACGTATCAGCGGGCCTGGTCGTCCATGCCGGCCGATCCGCTGGTGGCCGACATCGCCGAGCTGGTCGAGGCGTACGACCTGAGCGGGATCAAGTTTTACGACGCCGACTTCTTCGTCCAGCCCCGCCGGGCGGTCGACTTCTGCCAGGCACTCACCGCACGCCAGCTCGAAATCGGCTGGGCGGCCTCGATCAACCCGAACGATGTGCTGCGCTCCCGGAAGCAGCGGCTCGACTTGTTGGGCAGCATCGCCGGCTCCGGGTGCCGGCGGCTGCTGATGGGGATCGAGTCGGGCTCGGACCGGGTGCTGCGGGAGATCGTTCGTAAGGACATCACCCGGGAGCAGGCGTACGACGTGGCGGCCGACATCGCCGCGCACGGCATCCTCGGCTGCTACACGTTCATCGTCGGGTTCCCCGGGGAGACCGACGCCGAGGTGGACGAGACGTACGACCTGCTGACCGCGATCAGTCAACTGCATCCACGGCCGGAGACGCGGGTACACCTGTTCGGCCCGTTTCCCGGCACGCCGCTGTTCGATGACGCGCTGCGCCACGGGTTCGAGGCACCGGACACCTTGGAGGGTTGGGCCGACTTCGACTACTACGACTCGCAGACGCCGTGGACGTCGGCGGCGACCGTGGCGCGTGCCCGCGCCCATACACGTCTGGTGAAGCAGCCCGGGGCAGCACGAGCGGAGGTGTCGGCATGACGCCCGGCCAGTCGGCAGGGGATTCGGAGGGGATGATGCGTGGCCTGGTGCTGATGGAGAGCCTGACGGACGGACGGCTGCCCATGCCGCTGCCGGCGGTCGTGGTGCGCCGGTACCCGCACCTGCTCGGCGGCACGCTGCCGGTGCAGATCGCCGAACTCGCCGTGACCCGTCACCGAGTCCTGGCAGTCGCCATGCAGGTAGCCAAGGTGTTGCTGCCGAAGCGGTTCTACGCGCACTTCCTCGACGACGAGCGGATGTACGTGGTGTTCCCGAACTGCGTGACGGTGGTCCTCCGCGATGACCCCGTCTCGGCGGACACGGCACGCGCGGTCGGTGCGCTGTTCGACATTCCGGCGGTTCAGATGCGGTTCGAGGAGATGTTCGTCAACGACCATCCCGACTCGCCGCGCACCGAGGCGGCGGCCTGATGGGCGGCGGGCAGGATCTCGCGGTGGTGGTCGGCGGGTCCGGCGCCATCGGCCGGAGCGTGGTGGCCGAGCTGCGCACGCGCGGGCTGGGCGTGGTCGCCACCCATCACGGGCAGCACCCCGACGACACCGACGCCGGTACGGGCTGGGTGCCGTTCGACGCGGCCAGCGGCGACGCCACGGGGCTACGGGCGGCGGTGGACGGTGTCCCTGACCGGCTGGCCGTTGTGGTGTTCACCGTCGGGGTTGCGTCCTCCAAACGACCGGTGGCGGACACGCCCCTGGAGGAGTTCGCCCGGCTGTTCGCGGTGAACGCGCTCGGCCTGGTCACGGCCTGGCAGGCGCTCGCCTCGCGGGCGCGCGCCGGAGCGGCCCGGCTGGTGGTGGTCAGCTCGGACACCGCGCGCGTGGCTGGGGCCGGCAACGGTGCGTACACCGCGTCGAAGGCGGGATTGGAGGCGCTCGCGCTGACGCTGGCCAAGGAGGAGGCCCTGCACGGTGTGCGGGTCAACGTCGTCGCGCCGTCGCTGGTTGCTTCGCCACAGGCAGAGCAGATCCTTGCTCTCAAGGGCGTCACCGACATCGACGCGCACTATGCCGGCCTGCCCGCCGGCCGGGCGTTGACGGTGGAGGAGGTAGCGGGCGTGATCGCCGGGTTGGGCTGTGACCCGGTATGGGACTACGCCACCGGCACGGTGGTGCGGCTGGTCTTCGACAGCGGGGCTCGGTAGGAGGCGACGATGACGGTCGGGTACATGCGGTGGCTGGCCGATCTCGAACGGCCGGACCTCGCCGGCGACCCGGAGACCGGGGTCGTGGATATCGGCTTCGTCCCGGACGGGGTACGGCTGCCCGGGTTGGCGTCGCTGGTGCAACGGCTCGCAGCCAGGTTCGGGGACGCGCAGGGCTCTCCGCTGAGAGTCACGGTTGTGGTGACGGCGGCGCTGGACGCCGCGAGCGCGGTGTACGCCAACGCCGACCAGGCCGAGACCGCGCTGGCCGCTGCGCTGCGGGAACGACTGTCCGCTGTTGATGGCCGGACGGGCCTGCTGCTGGTCCAGACCCTGCCCTATGCCGACCCGGTATCGGCGCAGGCCGTGGAGCAAGCGAACGCAGCCGTGACCGAGACGGCGACGATCGCCGGTACAGTGGTGGTGCCCGTGCACCGGGTGGCCGACCTCGACGTGCTGACCGCCGGTGAGGACTTCCCGGCGGTGGCCGCCGCGTTGGAGGCGCTCGGCCGCCGCGACCGCGTCGGCTACCTGTGGAACCGCCTGCTGGACCTGGCCTGGGCGCATTGGCAGGCACTCGCCCCGCACCTGGCTACCGCACCCAAGGTGCTGCTGACCGACCTCGATGGAGTGCTGTGGCCCGGCACGGTGGCCGAGGACGGCCTGCCGGATGCGCTCACGGTCGGTGGGACCATGACCCAGCTCGGTCACCGGGTGTGGCGGCAGCACTTGGCCGAGCGGCAGCGGCGCGGCGCCCTGCTGGCGGGCATCAGTAAGAACGACCCGGCCGAGGCACAGGCCGCCCTCGATCGTGTCGATCCTGCCGTGCCGCTGGCAGAGCTGTGGGCCGCACCGGACGTCGACAAGACCGCCGCGACCACGTGGGCCTTGAGCTACTTCGACCAGATCGCCGCTCACCACGCGGTGTTCATCGACGACAACCCCGGCCAGCAGGAGCGCCTCCGCGCCGCCTATCCGGCACTGCACGTGCCCGCAGTGGCGGCCACTCCGCTGCTCGTCACCGACCTGTGTCGCCAGCTACACCCCGGCAACGACCAGCCGCCCACGACCTCAGACCTGCAACGAACCCGCTACTACCAGGCCCGCCGCAGCGGCGAACTCGTGCCGGAGATCGTGTGCATCGAGGACCCGACCGACGAGGAGACCTTGCGGCGGCTCGCGCAGTTGCACGCCCGCACCAACCAGTTCAATATGACCACCCCGCGCCGCACCGCCGACCAGTTGGCGGCTCTGGTCACCGACCCGGCCTGGAGCGTCCTGGCGTTTCGGGTCACCTACCATGGCTCGGACCTCGCCGACGAGATCATTGGTTGCGCTGAGATCACCTACCCGCCGGACGGCCCGGCCCGGCTGGACTCGTTCTTGGCGAGCTGCCGGCTGCTGTGGGCGGGAGCCCAGCGGCGCATGTTCGGCCAGGCCCAAGCCGTCGTGCTCAGCCGGGGCATCAAGGAGTTGACCGCCCGATGGCAGCCCAACGGCCGGAACGAGACGTACGCCCAGTGGTATGCCCACCAGGAGTGGGCCGAGCCAGTACCGGACGGGGACGGGTGGTCGTTCACCGGGTCCACCGTCACCCGGGACGGGGAGAGCCCCGACGATCTTCTGACGGTGATGACCCGCTACCTCGACGCCACCCTGCAGCCGGCACCCGAGAAGCCGACAGCAACCCGTCTGCGGGACAGCGACAACGCAACCGAGGTGCTCGTCCCGGGAGGCCCGGCCACCCTCGGGCTCCGCGCGGAGGACCGCGCCGTGGCCCGGTCCGTGTTCGGGCTCGACCCCATCGGTGAAGATCCGCGGCCGGTCGACCTCACGCCGTTCTGGATGGATCGGCACCTCGTCAGCCGCGACATGTTCGCCGCCTTCCTCCGTACGGCCGATCGAGAAGAACAGGCCGCGGCGGTCGAAGCGACCGCCGAGCAGTACGTTCTCGGACCGGTCGGGGATGTGCAGCCGGCGCTCGGGACAGGCCAACTCCCGGCCGTTGTGCCCTGGGCATGGGCGCAGCGCTACGCGCAGTGGGCCGGCGGCCGTCTGCCCACCGAGGACGAATGGGAGTTCGCCGCTCGCGGCACCGACGGCCGTTGGTTCCCCTGGGGCTCCGCCATGCCCGCGCCGCCGCGTTGCTTGGCCCGAGGCTCGGCCCTCCATACGATTACCGCCAACTGTTGGGGGGCATCGCCGTTCGGAGTCGAGGACATGACCGGCCACGTGTGGCAGTGGTGCTCCGGCAGCTACCGCGACCACCCGCAGTACCGAGGCGGCGACACCCGCGCCAACACCTACTTCCTGCGCACCACCGTGCGCCCCCTGGAATCCGCCGAGCACTGCGGGCACCTCGTGGGCTTCCGCGTCGTCCGCGACGCCGCCCCAGAAGACCAATCAGAAAGGTAGGGACGATGCCCACCACGATACGGCCGCCGGCCGCGCCGCCCGGCTCCACCGTGGCGGTGGTCGCCACCTCATCCCCGGTGAGCAGTGACGACCTTGATCGGCTCGTTGGCTACCTGCATGGTCGCGGATACGAGGTGCGCACCTACCCGAGCTGCCGGGCCGCTACCGGGTACCTCGCCGGCCCGGCCGAGCAACGCGCCGCCGATCTCACCGCCGCCTTCACCGACCCCGATGTGCGGCTCATCGTGCCCGCCACCGGCGGCAAAGGCGCGGCGCAACTGCTGCCCCTGCTCGACTACGACGCCATCGCCGCTAACCCCACCATCCTGACCGGCATGTCCGACCCCTCCATCCTGCTCAACGCCATCCACGCCCGCACCGGCCTGCTCACCCTGCACGGCCCCTCCGGGTACGACTTCTTCCAAAGACCGGTACACGACGAGACCGCCACCGCCTTCTTCGATGCCATCACCGGCAGCCTCACCGGCCGAGAAGTCCCCGGCAAGGACTGGAGGATCGTGCGTGGCGCGGACGCCACTGTGCGAGGCCCGGTCGTCGGCGGGCACCTCGGCACCATCCGCGCGCTCGTCGGGACCGACTACCTACCCGACCTCGACGGCGCCATCCTGATCCTCGAAGAGGTCTTCGTGGGCTGGGTGGACATCGAGGCTGCCCTCACCCACTTGCGGTTGGTCGGTGTGTTCGACCGGATCGCCGCGCTCGTCGTCGGCGTGCCCGTGGACACCAGTCGGGGTGACGCGCCCGACCAGACCTGGGACGACCTGATCGTGCGCTGCGTCGGCGGGGCCTTCCCGGTGATCACCAACGTCGAGTTCGGGCACACCCCCCGCAAGATCCCGCTGCCGATCGGCGGCACGATCGAGCTTCAACTCGACGACACCAGCCCGGTCCTGCGCTACCGCGACGACCTGATCGAGGCCCGATGAACGTCCACGACCTTGTCCTTGACCTGGACACGCATGTCGATTTCACCTACACGCTGGAGACCTACCTGATCTATCCGTGGGTGCGCGACGGTGACGAGCTGGTCCGCCCGCTGCGTATCGGACCCAAGGACGCTCACCACGCCGTTGCCCGGATCAGGCAGAGCGCACCCAACCAGCTCACCGCCCGGGTCACCGTGGACGACGCCGTTCCCGATGGCGTCGACCAGGTCCGCGCCGCGCTAGTGCGCTGCCTGCAACTCGACTACCCGTACGAGCAGATCGTTGCCCTCGCCTCCGGCGATCCGGTCCTGCAAGCCGCCGTCAACCACCGCGGCCTCGGTCGCGGCAAGCTTTACCCCGACGCGTTCGAAGCACTGTGCGGGGTGGTGTGCGCCAAGCGCACCAACTTCAACCGGATCTACGCCATGATGCGCAACCTCGCCACCGCCTTCGGCGAGCCCAGCGGCGAGACGGCGGCCGGCGAACCGGTGTACGTGTTCCCGACACCGCCCATGATGGCCCGCGCCACCGACGAAGAACTCCGCGCCTGCAAGGTCGGGTTCCGCGCGAAAGACCTCGCCAACGTGGCCAGCTACCTCACCGAAGTCGGCTACACCTGGGCCGACTGGCGCAGCCGTCCACCGGCCGAGGTGATCACCGACCTGCTCGGCATCAAGGGCGTCGGCCCCTACACCGCCAACCTCACCACGAACCTCGTCTACGGCAGCGGCGGCACCCCCCACGTCGACACCTACGTCATCGACGTCATCGGCCGGCTCTACCTGGACAACCCCAACCCCACCCCGGAAGCGGTCGCCGACTTCATCGACCAACGATGGGGACAGCTCGGCGAACACGTCCTCGACTTCCTCACCACCGACACCGAGCAATGGGTCAGCACCATCGGCATGACCGTGGGGGTGCGCTCCGGTGCCCGATCCTGACACCCGAATCCGGGTCGCGATCGACGCCCGCTATTGGCGCGGCAGCTTCCAGACCGGCGTCGAACGCTACATCCTGCTCCTACTCGAAGCCCTCGGCACCGTCCACCAGCACGTCCACACCGCCGTGGTTATCCGCGACAGCGAGCACGCTGCGTTCCCCGCCGACGCGTACCCGCACGTCCAGGTGCTCACCGTCCGCACCCGCCACGCCCACGCCCTGACCCGAGCCCTACGCGGCTTCGAGCCCGACCTCGTGCACTACCCGTTCGACCTACCCCGGCGGCTCGACCACCCCGCCATCTACACATTGCACGACCCCGGTCGCTACCTGTACCCAGAGCTGATGGTCAAACGCATCCGCGAGGAGGACAACGACCTGTTGCGCGACCAGCTCCACCACCCGCAGCTCCGCGCGATCATCACCGTCTCCCACTCCAGCCGCGCCGACATCGTCAACGTCTTCGGTGAACCCGCGCAGCCGCTGACCGTCGTGCCGAACTTCATCGACAGTCGTTTCGCCGCCCAACTCCACCACGCCCGCACCACGGCCCGACCTCCATCGCAGCCGTTCCTGCTCGCCGTCGGCGTCTACATCCCCACGAAGAACATCCCCCGCCTGGTCCGCGCCTTCCGACTCGCCCGACAAGCCGCCCCCGACACCGTGCCCCCGCAACTGAAACTCGTCGGCCGCCTCGGCTGGGAACGCGGCTTTCCCATCAACGGCGCGCCCGACATCGCCGTCCTCGGCCACCTCAGCAACGAACGCCTCGCGCAGCACTTCGCCACCTGCACCGCGTTCGTATGGCCGTCGTTCTACGAAGGCTTCGGGCTGCCCGTGCACGAGGCGCTGGCCGCAGGCGCGCCCGTGCTGGCAGCCGACACTGCAGTCAACCGCGAGGTCGCTGGTGACCTGGTGACCTACACCGACCCATACGACGACGACCAGATGGCGAAGGCGATCATCACACGCTGCCAGCAGCCCGCGCCCCCTGCACAGACCGTCGCCGACCACCTCGCCCACTACACCGCCGCGACCGCCGGTACAGCCCTCCTCGACACCTACCGCCGCGCACTCGATCAATGATCTAGCCACCACACCGCGCAACCCTGACAATGGTGACAGTCGCCAGGTCAGGAGCAATCGTGGTCAACCAGCGCTATGCCCGCCACATCGGCATCGTGCAGCAACTGCGGTCCAAGAGTTGGGTCTCGGCCACTGCACTCGCCACCCGCTTCGATGTCAGCGTCCGCACCATCTACCGCGACATCGAAGAACTGAACACCGCCGGCCTGCCCATTGAGTCCGTTGCCGGCCGCGAGGGCGGCTACCGGCTCAGCGCCGAAAGCCCCGTCGATCCGCTGATCATGGACGCGGACGACGTACTACGCCTCTACGTGCTCGGCCTCATCGACAACGGAGACGAAGCCATCACCGACCCCGGCCTCCTCCAAGCCGGCGGGGTCAGCGCCTACGCCCGCGACACACTCCGCAAGATCGGCCAACGCATCTACTTCGACACCCGAGACTGGTACTGGCAAGACGAAGGCTCCGGCCACGTGCCCGCCATTCGCTACGCGCTGCTCACCAGCACCGCCATCGAGATCACCGTCCGCGTCAAACGCTCCCAGGCGGCCCAAACGATCACGGTCAAGCCCTACGGACTGGTCTGGAAAGGCGGCGAATGGTGGCTCGTCGCTGCCCCCACCCGGGGCGAACCCCGCCGCTACCGCCTGAACCTCATCGACCGGCTCAACCGCACCGACCTGACGTTCACCCACCCCGGCGACGCATTCGACCTGCGCGAGTGGTGGACCCAAGACCTCGAGGACTACGGGCGCGGTTCCACCCGGGTCGCTCTGCAGGTTCAACCTAGCGCCCGCGACGAGATGCTGCGGCTCGGGCTCAAGCCCGACTCGGAGGTCCACCATGAACCAGACGGAACGGCGCGGATCATTCTGTACGTGGACAACTGGCAATGGCTCGTGCCGCTTGTGGCCAGCTTCGGCGCTGACGTCGCCGCTGAGGAACCCGCAGGACTCCGCCAGGCACTACGCCACCATCATCAACGAGCGCTGGTCGTCTACGGACGAGAAGACAGCACCGATACGGACCCCAGCTACCTCCACGACGACAGCCGGCTTCGAGCAACCCGAGGCCGCAACCCGCGCAGCTCACGATAACGGCGGTGCCACAACGTGAGGATGCCCTGGCCGATCGGCCAGGGCATCCTCACGTTGTTAACCGAGCGCGAAGGCGGCTTCTACGATCAGGTGTCGATCAACCACCTTCCGCTGTTGCAGTTCTGTGACGTGCCCCCGGCAGGATTCGAACCTGCGCCCCCGCCTCCGGAGGGCGGTGCTCTATCCCCTGAGCTACGGGGGCTCAGCGACCCGAGAAGAGTAGCAAACCCCCGGCGGGATCTCCGAATCGCCATCCGGTGCCCACCGCCCCCACCGCTCCCACCTGCATGATCATCCAGGTGGCCGGCGGGAGGGGGCACCGCCGGTCTCGGGAGTCGGTGTCAGGTGGCCCCCGTGACGTCGGCGGTGAGGCGGAGCGCCGCCGCCGACGTCACGGACGGCCGGATCAGGCGGCGGCCAGGGTGCGACCGCAGCTCGGCAGGGGGTGCAGCACGATGCGGCGGGGCAGCCGGCGGGGCCACTCGTTCCTGGGCCAGGAGCCGTCCACGATCAGGTGCACCGGGTGCTGGTCGGCACCGCTGAGCCGGAACACGAAGTCCCGGGGCAGCGGCGGGTCCACGCTCGGTGTGGTGACCATGAACCGGACCCGGCCCCGGGACGACACCGCCGAGAGCACCTCGGCGGCGGGCATGGTGCCGCGCAGGCGCACCCGGCCGATCCAGTAGACCTCCGCGTCGTGTTCCTGGGCGTTCCGGGTGATGACCGGGTACTCGCCGCGTACCCAGCGCTCGACCGCGCCGACGCAGAGCCCGCAGGCCCGCTCGCGCGGCTCCCGCGGACCCAAGCCCCAGGCCCGCAGGTACGCCCCGACCGCGCCGGCGTCCATGGTCAGGTCGAAGCGGCGCTGGATCAGCGCGGCGAGGCTCTGTCGCGTCCAGAGCTCCTCGTCCAGCCCGAACTCGTCGGGGTGGACGCCCCGGAGTACGTCGATCAGTTCGAGTTCCTGTTCCCGGCTGAGCGCTCCCGACTCGCCCTGCCGGTGTCCGCGACGGGCGGCTGCCACCGCTCCGTCACCGCCGATGGTGTGGCGTCGGCACCAACTGGTGACCGAGCGCCGCGCGTCTCTGAGTGCAACCCCCACGTCCTGCGCAACGAGCACGAATCGCAACTGGTCACGATATGTATGGAGAAAAGTCTCGTAGTGCCATAAAGGTGCGGAACCCGCTAAAACCTAAAATCACCCATAACCTGACCAAGGATTCGCAAAGCGACGCGGCACCGGTCCGGCGGGGCGACGTGGCGGCGGTGACGTGACCCGGCCCGGGTGGGAGGGGCGACGCGCGGAGGCCCGCGTCCGCCGAAGCGGGACGCGGGCCTCTCGGGACGACGACGGGGTCAGCCGCCGAGGCGCTTCAGGGCGTTCTGGAGGTTGGTGAGGTCCGTCTGCTGGGTGTTCTTCATGATCTGCGCGACCTTGAGGACGTCGTCGTCGTCCCCGGCGTCGAGGATCCCCTGGATCATGTGGATACCGCCGAGGTGATGCTTGATCATCATCTGGAGGAAGAGGACGTCCAACTCGCGGCCCTGGGCGGCGCGCAGCTTCGCCATCTCCTCCGGAGTCGCCATGCCCGGCATCAGGCCGTTCTCGAGCTGACCCCCACCGTCGGGCATCCAGGCCATCCGGGGCTGTGAGCCGGTCGGGTCCAGCCCCCACGACCGCAGCCAGGTCTGCATGGTGCCGATCTCGCCCTGCTGGCCGGTGGCGATGTCGCCGCCGATCTGCCGTACCTCGGAGTCGGTGCCCCGGTCGAAGGCGATCAGCCCCATCTCCACCGCCTGGGCGTGGTGGGTGCTCATGTCCCGGGCGAAGCCCGCCTCCGCCGAGTTGTCGCCCGGCCGGGTCAACGTCGGGGTCAGCAGGCCGCCGGCGTACCCGAGGAGGAGACCGACCACGACGGCGGCGGCCAGGGCGAGCACGCCGTAGCGGCCGGCGGGCCGCCGGTCACCGGAGGTGGTGACCGAGGGCTCGGCGGGCGGCGTGTCGGTCGTCGCGGGGGCGGTCATCGCCACGTCCTCACTGGGTGGGCTGTTCTTGCTGCTGCGGGACGTCGTCGCGCGGGGCGGTGCCGGTGGCCGTGATGCCCTGGCCGCAGTTGGCGTTCGGACCCTCGACCGAGGCGTTCACCCGCAGCGTCTTGATGAACTCGTCGATCCGGCTGTCGTCGGCGTCGTCGACCTTGAGCTGGTAGCCCCACGCCTGGAGCGAGATGGGCTTGTCCAGCCCCTCGAACGGGCTGAGCATGGCCTTCTCGACGCCCTGGACCTTGCTCCTGAGCTTGCTGACCTGGTCGGCCGGCAGATCGGGGCGGTAGGTGATCCAGACCGTGCCGTGCTCCAGGCTGTGCACCGCGTGCTCGTTGGCGATCGGGGCGTCGTAGACGTCGCCCATGCAGTTCTGCCACGACGGGTTGTGCGCGCCGCCCACCGGCGGGAGGACGTCGTACTTGATCGCGCCCTGCTGGTGCTGGCCGCCCTGGACGAGCTTGGAGTCCTTCTTGCGGTAGTCGACGATGCCGTCGATCTCGGAGGCCCGCTTCTCCCACGACTTGGACCCCTGGAAGGCCGCGTACGCGCCGTAGCCGATGATCGAGGCGGCGAGCACACCCACGGCGACGAACAGGGCGATCGGGCCCCAGGACCGGCCCTGGCTCACCTTCACCGGCGCGATCGGCTTACGGGGGCCCTTGCCGCCCGCGGTCTGCCGGGGGGCGCCCGCGGACTTGCCGGCCCCGGGCTTGACGCCGGACGCGGGCCGGCCTGCCGCCGGCTTCTTGCCGGTGCTGACCACGGTCGGGCGGCGCTCAGGGCCGCCCGGAGTGCTGATGCTCATCGTGCCTCGTCAGGTCGGTCGGTCAGGGGATCTGGCGGGCCGGGTGACGCTCAGGGTCGCCGCCGAGTGCCCGAGTCTACCCCCGATAACATGGTTCGGTGACTCCCGCAGAACTCGCCGAGGTCGTCCTCTCCGCAGCCCACGCCGTATTCACCGAGCGCGGGCTCGACCCCGCCGCGCTTCCGGCGGGTACGGCGGTGGAGCGACCGCGCAACCCCGACCACGGTGACTACGCCTCGACGCTGGCCCTCCAGCTCAGCAAGAAGGTGGGCGTCCCGCCCCGGGAGTTGGCCGCTGCGCTGGCCGAACAGCTCGGCCGCGCGGCCGGGGTCAAGTCGGTGGAGATCGCCGGTCCCGGGTTCCTCAACATCCGGCTCGACGCCGCCGCCGCAGGCCAGCTCGCCCGGGTGATCGTCGAGACCGGCGCGGAGTACGGGCGCAGCGACCGGCTCGCCGGCCAGAAGATCAACCTGGAGTTCGTCTCGGCGAACCCGACCGGCCCGGTGCACATCGGCGGGGTCCGCTGGGCCGCCGTCGGGGACGCGTTGAGCCGGCTGCTGCGGGCCGCCGGCGCCGACGTGGGCACCGAGTACTACTTCAACGACGCCGGCTCGCAGATCGACCGGTTCGCCCGGTCGCTGCTGGCCGCCGCGAAGGGTGAACCGGCCCCCGAGGACGGCTACGGTGGGGCGTACATCGCCGAGATCGCCGAGCAGGTCCGGGCGATCCGTCCGGACGTGCTCGACCTGGCCGACGCCGACGCCCAGGAGGTGTTCCGGGTCGAGGGCGTGGCGCTGATGTTCGACGAGATCAGGTCCTCGCTGCGTGGCTTCGGGGTGGAGTTCGACACCTACTTCAACGAGAAGGACCTGCACGACCGGGGCGAGCTGGACCTGGCGCTCGACCGGCTCCGCGCGCAGGGGCACCTGTACGAGGCCGACGGGGCGACCTGGCTGCGCACCACCGACTTCGGCGACGACAAGGACCGGGTGCTGCGCAAGTCCAACGGCGAGTGGACGTACTTCGCCGCCGACTGCGCCTACTACCTCGACAAGCGGGAGCGCGGCTTCGAGCGGGTCGTGATCATGCTGGGCGCCGACCACCACGGCTACCTCGGGCGGATGAAGGCGATGGCCGCCTGCTTCGGCGACGACCCGGCCGTCAACCTGGAGATCCTCATCGGCCAGCTGGTCAACCTGGTCCGCGACGGCGCTCCGGTGCGGATGAGCAAGCGGGCCGGCACCGTGGTCACCCTGGAGGACCTGGTCGACGCGATCGGCGTCGACGCCTCCCGGTACGCGCTGGCCCGCTACTCCAGCGACTCGCCTATCGACATCGACGTCGAGCTGTGGACCCGGGCCACCCGCGACAACCCGGTCTACTACGTGCAGTACGTCGCCGCCCGGACGGCAAGCGTCGGCCGCAACGCCGCCGAGATCGGGCTGGACCGGGGCGACCCGGACACCTTCCGGCCGGACCTGCTCGACCACGAGAAGGAGAACGAGCTGCTCAAGGCGCTCGCCGAGTTCCCCGCCGTGGTCGCCGCCGCCGCCGAGCTGCGCGAGCCGCACCGGGTCGCCCGCTACCTGGAGGACCTGGCCGGGGCGTACCACCGGTTCTACGACAACTGCCGGATCCTGCCGCGCGGCGACGAGGAGGTCACCGACCTGCACCGGGCCCGGCTCTGGCTCAACGACGCCACCCGTACCGTGATCGCCAACGGGCTGCGCCTGCTCGGCGTCTCCGCCCCGGAGAGGATGTAGCTCTGATGCGTACCCGAGGAACGGGCCTGCGTCCGCAGGCCGGCGGAGTGGGCCGGCGGTCGCCGCGGCCCCGGGGCGGAGGTCGCTGATGCGCGCCCACGAAGCCGGTGCCCTGCACGGCGACATCGGCCACCGGGAGCCGGCCTGGCTGCGTCCCCCGGTCGACGTCAACGCCCTGGTGCCGCAGCTGTGGCCGCGCGCGGTGGCGCGCGGCGTCGACGGCGCGCTGACCGTCGCGGGCCTCGGCGTCGCCGACCTCGCGGCCGAGTACGGCACCCCCGTCTACGTCCTCGACGAGGACGACCTGCGCTCGCGCGCCCGCGACTTCCGGGACGCCTTCCCCGACGTGGACGTCTACTACGCGGGCAAGGCGTTCCTCTGCCGGGCGGTGATCCGGATGATCGCCGAGGAGGGCCTGCACCTGGACGTCTGCACCGGTGGTGAGCTGGCCACCGCGTTGTCGGCGGGGATGCCGGCGGAGCGGATCGGCTTCCACGGCAACAACAAGTCGGTCGCCGAGCTGACCCGGGCGCTGGACGCCGGGGTGGGCCGGATCATCCTCGACTCGTTCACCGAGATCGACCGGCTCACCGCGCTGGCCCGGGAGCGCAAGGTCCGGCCCGGCGTGCTGGTCCGGGTCACCGTCGGGGTGGAGGCGCACACCCACGAGTTCATCGCCACCGCGCACGAGGACCAGAAGTTCGGCTTCTCCCTCGCCGGCGGGGCCGCTGCCGCGGCGGCCTTCAAGGTCATCGACGAGGGCGTGCTGGACCTGCGCGGCCTGCACTCGCACATCGGCTCGCAGATCTTCGACACCAGCGGCTTCGAGGTCTCCGCCCGCCGGATACTCGCCCTGCAGGCGCAGATCCGCGACGCGCGCGGGGTGGAGCTGCCCGAGCTGGACCTGGGCGGCGGCTTCGGCATCGCGTACACCACCCAGGACGACCCGGCCGCCCCGCAGGAGCTGGGCAAGCGGCTCCGCAAGATCATCGACTCGGAGTGCGCGGCGGAGAACCTGGCCGTGCCGCACCTGTCGATCGAGCCGGGCCGGGCCATCGTCGGCCCCGCCGTCTTCACCCTCTACGAGGTCGGCACCGTCAAGAACGTCGATGGCCTCCGGACGTACGTGAGCGTGGACGGCGGGATGAGCGACAACATCCGGACCGCCCTCTACGACGCGTCGTACTCGGCGACGGTGGCGAACCGGGCCTCGACGGCCGAGCCGCTGCTGGCCCGCGTGGTGGGAAAGCACTGTGAGGCCGGGGACATCGTGGTGAAGGATGAATTCCTGCCCGCCGACGTGCAGCCCGGAGATCTTGTCGCGGTCCCCGGCACGGGGGCGTACTGCCGGAGCATGGCCAGCAACTACAACCACGTGCCCCGACCCCCGGTGGTCGCGGTGCGTGACGGCAGCGCCCGGCTGATCGTTCGCCGGGAGACCGAAGAAGACCTGCTCGCTTTGGATGTGGGATGACGTCACCTGTGCGCTTGGCGCTGCTCGGCTGCGGAACGGTCGGTAGCGAGGTGATCCGGCTGCTGCACGCGCAGTCCGCCGACCTCACCGCCCGGATCGGCGCTCCGCTGGAGATCGCCGGCATCGCCGTACGCCGGGTCGGCCGGGACCGGGGTGACCTTCCCGTCGACCCGGCGCTGTTCACCACCGACCCGCTCGGCCTGATCAAACGCGACGACGTGGACGTGGTCGTCGAGGTGGTCGGCGGTATCGAACCGGCGCGGAGTTGGCTGGTGGAGGCGCTGCGCGCCGGCAAGAGCGTGGTCACCGCCAACAAGGCGCTGCTCGCCGAGGACGGTGCGGCCCTGCACGACGCGGCGGCCGAGGGCGGGGCCGACCTCTACTACGAGGCCTCCGTCGCCGGGGCGATCCCGCTGCTGCGTCCGCTGCGCGAGTCGCTGCACGGCGACCGGATCAACCGGGTCACCGGCATCGTCAACGGCACCACCAACTTCATCCTCTCCGCGATGGACGCCACCGGCGCCGGCTTCGCCGAGGCGCTGGACGAGGCGACCGAGCTGGGGTACGCCGAGGCCGACCCGACCGCCGACGTGGAGGGCTTCGACGCCGCCGCGAAGGCCGCCATCCTGGCCTCGCTGGCCTTCCACACCCGGGTCACCGCCGCCGACGTGCACCGCGAGGGCATCACCGAGGTGACCGTCGCCGACATGGCCAGCGCCAAGGCGATGGGCTGCACCATCAAGCTGCTCTGCATCGCCGCCCGGGGCGTCGACGCCTCCGGCCGGGAGACGGTCAGCGTCCGGGTGCACCCGGCGATGATCCCGCTGACCCACCCCCTGGCCAGCGTCGGCGACGCGTTCAACGCGGTCTTCGTCGAGGCCGAGGCGGCCGGGCAGCTGATGTTCTACGGCCGGGGGGCCGGTGGCGCACCGACCGCCAGCGCGGTCCTCGGTGACGTGGTGGCGGTGGCCCGCAACCGGCTCGCCGGCGCCCACGCCGCCAGCGAGTCCGCCTACGCCGACCTGTCGGTCCGGCCGATGGGGGAGGCGCTGACCCGCTACCACATCAGCCTCGACGTGGCCGACCGGCCGGGTGTGCTCCAGTCGGTGGCCGGGGTGTTCGCCCGGCACGACGTCTCCATCGCCACCGTCCGGCAGGGCCCGGCCGGCGGCGGCCCGGCGGGTCGTGGCGAGGACGCCGACCTGGTCATCGTCACCCACGTCGCCCCGGACGCCGCGCTCGCCGCGACGGTACGGGAGCTGCGGGGGCTGGACACCGTCCGGTCGGTGGCGAGCGTGCTGCGGGTCGAGGGCGGGGCGTGACCCCGGCGTCTCGCCTGATGGTTATCGGTGGGTGTGCCGGCGGTCGGTCGGTGAGCCTGGTCCAGGCTGGCAGGGGCTCCGGCGCGACCGGGGCGGGCAGAGGCGAGGAGAGCGACATGTGGCGGGGCCTGATCGAGACGTACCGGGACCGGCTGCCGGTCACCGACGCCACGCCCGTGGTCACCCTGCACGAGGGGAACACCCCGCTGCTGCCCGCGCCGGCGCTCTCCGCCCGGCTCGGCGCCGACGTCTACCTGAAGGTCGAGGGGGCCAACCCGACCGGCTCGTTCAAGGACCGGGGCATGACGGTCGCCGTCTCCAAGGCGGTCGAGGCCGGCGACAAGGCGATCATCTGCGCCTCCACCGGCAACACCAGCGCCTCCGCCGCCGCGTACGCGGCGCGGGCCGGGATCACCTGCGCGGTGCTGGTGCCGCAGGGCAAGATCGCGCTGGGCAAGTTGGCCCAGGCGCTGGTGCACGGGGCGAAGCTGCTCCAGGTGCAGGGCAACTTCGACGACTGCCTCGCGTTGGCCTCGAAGCTCGCCCAGGACTTCCCGGTGGCCCTGGTCAACTCGGTCAACCCGGACCGGCTGCACGGCCAGAAGACGGCCGCCTTCGAGATCGTCGAGGCGCTCGGTGACGCCCCCGACATCCACTGCCTGCCGGTCGGCAACGCCGGCAACATCTCCGCCTACTGGATGGGCTACTCGGAGGACCTGCGGGACGGCAACGCCACCCGGGCCCCGAAGATGTACGGCTTCCAGGCTGCCGGGGCGGCACCGATCGTCAGCGGTCAGGTGGTGGCCGAGCCGTCGACCATCGCCACCGCCATCCGGATCGGCAATCCGGCCAGCTGGACCAAGGCGCTCGACGCCCGGGACGCCTCACAGGGGCTGATCGCTGCGGTGACCGACCGGGAGATCCTCTCGGCGTACCGGCTGCTCGCCCGGGAGGTGGGGGTCTTCGTCGAGCTGGGCAGCGCGGCCAGCGTGGCGGGCCTGCTCCAGCAGGGCGCGGCGGGTCGGGTTCCGGCCGGCGCCACGGTGGTCTGCACGGTCACCGGTCACGGCCTGAAGGATCCGGAGTGGGCGATCTCCACCGCCCCCGCCCCGATCACCATCGCCAACGACGCCCTGACCGCCGCCCGCGCCCTCGACCTGGCCTGATCCCGCCCGTCTCGGCGGCCGGTGCGGCGCCCACCCGGCCGCCGCCGGCCCCGACCGGGAGGCGGTGACCCCGTGGGGGTGGGGGAGACCGGGTCGGGCAGACTTTGCCTACGCCTGTCCCCTCTCCCAGGAGTGAGCCCCGCCGATGTCGCTGCTCGCCAGATCCAGCCTCGCCAACCGGGGGCTCGTCGCCCTGATCGCGGTGGTGACCGCGGCGTTCGGGGCGTTCACCGTCCCCTCGCTCAAGCAGCAGCTCCTGCCGTCGCTGGAGTTCCCCGGTGCGTTCGTCGTCGCGGTCTACCCGGGTGCCTCGCCGGAGATCGTCGAGGCGCAGGTCACCGAGCCGATCGAGAACAGCCTCCAGAGCATCCCCGGGCTGGAGAAGATCACCTCCACCTCGCGGGAGGGGTCGGCGACCGTCTCGGTGCAGTTCGTCTTCGGCACCGACATCGACGACGCGGCCAGCAAGATGCAGACCGCGCTGAGCCGCCTCGACGCGCAACTGCCGGAGGAGGTCGACCCGCAGGTCATCACCGGCAGCACGGACGACCTGCCGGCCGTGGTGCTGGCCGCCACCGGCGGGGGCGACGAGCAGGCGCTCGCCGGCAAGCTGCGCGACACCGTCGTACCCGAGCTGGAGGGGATCGACGGCGTCCGCACGGTCGCCGTGACCGGCACCCGCGACCAGGTCGTGACGATCGTGCCGAACCCGGCGAAGTTCGCCGCCGCGAAGCTCACGCCGACCGCGATCGCCACCGCGCTGAAGACCAACGGGATCGCCGTCCCGGCCGGCGCGGTCGTCGACGGCACCAGCGCGCTGCCGGTGCAGGTGGGCGCCCCGGTCACCACCCTCGACGAGCTGCGCGGCATCGCGCTGACCTCGACCGCGCCGAAGGCCGCCCCGGTCCGGCTCGGTGACGTGGCGACCGTCGAACAGCAGCTCGCCCCGGCCACCGCGCTCACCCGCACCAACGGCAAGGAGAGCATCGGGGTCCAGGTCACGGCCGCCCAGGACGGCAACGCCGTACGCATCTCGCACGACATCCGGGACCGGCTGGACGAGCTGGAGTCCGCCTCCGGGGCCGAGCTGACCATCGTGTTCGACCAGGCCCCGTTCGTGGAGAAGTCGATCGAGAGCCTGACCACCGAGGGCCTGCTCGGCCTGCTGATGGCGGTCGTGGTGATCCTGGTCTTCCTGCTGTCGGTCCGGTCCACCCTGGTCACCGCGGTCTCCATCCCGCTGTCGGTGGTGGTGGCGCTGCTCGCCCTCTGGATCGGCGACTACTCCCTCAACCTGCTCACCCTGGGCGCGTTGACCATCGCGGTCGGGCGGGTGGTCGACGACTCGATCGTGGTGTTGGAGAACATCAAACGCCATCTGGAGTACGGCGAGCCGAAGCGGGACGCGATCGTCACCGCCGTCCGGGAGGTGGCCGGGGCGGTCACCGCGTCGACGCTCACCACGGTCGCGGTGTTCGCGCCGATCGCGCTGGTGGGCGGTTTCGTCGGGCAGCTCTTCGCACCGTTCGCGATCACCGTCACGGTGGCCCTGCTCGCCTCGCTGCTGGTGTCGCTGACGGTGATCCCGGTGCTGGCGTACTGGTTCCTCAGGCCGCCGCGGGACGGGGCGGACGAGGCGGTGCGTCGGGCCGCCGAGGAGAAGGAGTTGCACAGCCCGTTGCAGCGGGCGTACCTGCCGGCGATCGGGTTCGCCACCCGGACCCGCCGGACCCGGTGGATCACCGTGGCGGTGGGCATCCTGCTGCTGTTCGGCACCTTCGGGCTGGCCCAGAAGCTGGAGACCAACTTCCTCGACGACTCCGGCCAGGACACCCTGAGCATCAGCCAGAAGCTGCCGGCCGGGTCGGGGCTGGCCGCCACCGACCAGGCGGCCCGCCTGGTGGAGGGGGTGCTGGGGCGTACCGACGGGGTCGAGACGTACCAGGTGAGCGCGGGGGGCAGTGACCAGCCGTGGCAGGGCGGCGGCGGCAACAACGTCGCCAGCTGGTCGGTGGCGCTCGGCGGTGACACCGACGCCAAGGAGATGAAGCAGGTTCTCCGCAGGGAGTTCGACAAGCTCGGTTCCGGGGCCGGCGAGCTGAGCTTCGACGCCGGGCAGAGCAGCACCTCCGGCAACCAGCTGGAGGTGGTCGTCCAGGCCGCCGACACCGACACCCTCAACCGGGCCGCCGAGCAGGTCCGGGCCGCGATGGCCGGCACCCCCGGGGTCGAGGACGTCGCCACCAGCCTGGCCGACCGGGTGCCCCAGGTCGACGTCACCGTCGACCGGCTGGCCGCGGCCCGCGTCGGGTTGAGCGAGGCGGCGGTCGGGCAGCTGGTGTCGCAGGCGTACCGGGGCAGCCCGCTGGGCCGGGTGACGCTGGACGGCGGTCAGCAGGACGTGGTGCTGCGTACCACGGCGACCCCACCGGTGACCGAGGAGCAGTTGCGGGCGCTGCCGGTGGGCCCGGTCAAGCTGGACGACATCGCCGACGTCACCCGGGGTGAGGGGCCGCAGCAGGTCACCCGGATCGACGGTGAGCGCAGCGTGTCGGTGACCGGCACGGCCACCGGGTCGAACCTCGGCGCGACCACGACCGAGCTGGAAAAGCGGTTGGACGGCGTCGACGTGCCGGGGGCGACGATCACCGTCGGCGGCGCGAGCGCCCAGCAGCAGGACGCCTTCGGCGACCTGGGCCTGGCCGTGCTGGCCGCGATCGCGATCGTCTTCCTGATCATGGTGGCGACGTTCCGGAGCATCACCCAGGCGTTGATCCTGTTGATCTCCATCCCGTTCGCGGCGACCGGTGCGATCGGCCTGCTGCTGGTCACCGGAACCCCGCTGGGCGTGCCGGCGCTGATCGGCGTGCTCATGCTCGTCGGCATCGTGGTGACCAACGCGATCGTGCTGCTGGATCTGGTCAACCAGTACCGGGCGCAGGGGATGGGCATCGCCGAGGCGGTGGTCGAGGGCGGCCGGCGTCGGCTGCGGCCGATCCTGATGACCGCGGTGGCCACCATCTTCGCGCTGTTGCCGATGGCCCTCGGGCTCACCGGCGAGGGTGGCTTCATCTCCCAGCCGCTCGCGGTGGTGGTGATCGGTGGCCTGCTCAGCTCCACCCTGCTCACCCTGGTCCTGGTGCCGACCCTCTACACGATGGTGGAGCGCACCAAGGAGTCGCTGCGCGAGCGGCGGGCCGGCGATCGTGGCCGGCGCGTCCCCGGCGGCCCGACCGGGGCGCCCGAGGACCGGGCCGCCGAGGTCCCGGCCCCGGTGGGTGCCCCGGCTGCCGAGGCGGCGGCCGAACCGCAGGCCGGGCCGACGCCGTCGCCCGCGTTGGTGGACGGTACCGACCAGTTCGAGGTGCTGCGGCTGCCGAAGAGTCGCCGGTCACCGTTGCCGCCGACCGAGTAGCTCCCCCTCGCGCTACGCGCCGCGACCGTCGAGGCAGGACGCGCCGCGACCGTCAAAGCCACGACGCGCCCCCGGCCCGGGGTCACCGGCCCGGGGGCGCGTCGCGTCGGGCCCGGGACATCGGGCCGGTCGCCGGGTACCGTCACCCCGTGGGCACCTACCGTCGGTCATCGTCCATCAACCCTGGGTGATGGTGCGCCCCGAGGTGGAGACGGCCGACCCGGGCGGTGGGCGGTGGGGTCGGCGGCGGGTGCTGAGCGGCGGGGCGCTGCTGGCCGGGGGCGTCGCGCTGGGTGCCGCCGGGATGTCGCAGGGGGCGTGGCTCGCCGACCGGCACCTGCCGATCTCCGGCGGCCCGGCCAGCGCCACGGTCGGCAACCGGCGGCAGGACGTCGGTTCGGGCGGGCTCCAGGTGGTGTGGCACGTCCCGACCAGCGAGCGGCTGGTCGCGTTGACCTTCGACGACGGCCCACTGCCGCAGTGGACGCCGACCGTACTGGACACCCTGGACCGGTACGCGGTGCCGGCGACCTTCTTCCTGGTCGGCGCGCGGGTCCGCCGGCACGCCGGGCTGATCCGGGGCCGGCTGGCCCGACACGAGGTGGGCAACCACAGTTGGCGACACCGGGACCTGGCGAGGCTGGCCGCCGCCGCCGTGCACGACGACCTGCGCCGGTCGCACGACGCCATAGCCGAGGTCACCGGGGTGCCGCCCCGGCTGACCCGGCCACCGTACGGGCACCTGGGCGGCGGGGTGCTGCACGCCGCCGTACGCCTCGACTACCGCGTCGTGCTCTGGTCGCTGCAGATGGTGGAGGGTGAGTTCCCGAACGACCCGGCCGGACACGCCCGGCGGATCGTGGCCGACGTCGTGCCGGGCACCATCCTGCTCGCCCACGACGCGGGCTCGGAGAACCGGCAGGTGGCACTGCATGGTCTGGGTGCGATGATCACCGGCCTGCGGGCCCGCGGCTACACCTTCGTCACGGTCTCCCAGCTCCTGAGCCGAACGGTCGGGCCCCGGGCCGGCGGGTAGGGTCCGGGCACGTGTCCTCTCCACTCTCAGTTCTCGTCCGCAACCGGGACTTCCGCAACCTCTTCCTGGCCGAGCTGGTGGTCTTCGGTGCCGACTGGTTCGTCATGGTGCCGCTGCTGGTGCTGCTGCCGAAGCTGACCGGCAGCGGCGTGTGGGGCGCCCTGGTGCTGGCGCTGGACACCGGTGTGCTGGCGCTGCTGCTGCCGTACACCGGGACCATCGCCGACCGGTTCGACCGCCGGAAGGTCATGATGGCCGCGAACGGCGTGACACTGCTCGGCGTGCTGCTGCTGCTCGCCGTCCGCGACGCCGGTACGGCCTGGCTGGCGATGGTGGCGATCACGGCGGTGGCGGTCGGCAAGGCCTTCTACTCGCCGTCCGCGCAGGCCGCCCTGCCCAACGTGCTCGACCCGGCCGACCTGGCCGCCGGCAACGCCATCGCCGGGTCCGCCTGGGGGACGATGACCGTGGTCGGCGCGTCCCTCGGCGGTGTGTTGAGTGCGGTGGTCGGGCCGTACGCCTGCTTCTGGGTGGGGGCGGTCGGCCTGGTGCTGGCGGCGGGCCTGGCGGCGCTGATCCGCCGGCCGTTGCAGGCGGCCCGGGAGGCCGACCGCTCGACGCCGCGCACCTGGACGGCGATCCGCGAGGCGTTGGGCCACATCCGGCACCGGCCACGGGTGCTGGCGCTGGTCACGGTGAAGTCGGCGGTGGGGCTGGGTAACGGTGTGCTGACCGTCTTCCCCCTGCTGGCCGCCGTCTACGGCGTCGGGCCGGTCGGTACCGGCCTGCTCTTCGCGGCGCGTGGGGCGGGGGCGCTGGTCGGGCCGATCCTGATGAGCCGGGTGCTGACCAACCGGGCCTGGTTGCTGCCCGGCCTGGCCCTGTCGATGTCCCTGTACGGGCTGGCCTACCTGGGCGCGGCGGTGGCGACCTGGTTCCCGCTGGTGCTGGTGCTGGTCTTCGTGGCCCATTTCGGCGGCGGCAGCAACTGGGTGCTGTCGAACTTCGCCCTTCAGGGTGAGGTGCCCGACCGGCTGCGGGGCCGGGTGTTCGCCACCGACATGATGCTGGCGACCCTGGCGATCTCGGTCAGCCAGCTGGTGGTGGCCGGGGTGGTCGACCTGGTGGACGAGCGGGTGGTGCTGGCCGGCTGTGGCCTGGTCACCCTGGTGTACGCGGTCGGCTGGCGGATCGCCACCCGCCGGCTCTCGCTCACCGACCCGGCCACCGGGACGGGTACGCTCACCGCCCGCTGACCGCCGCAGGCGGCTCAGTCGGTGCGGTCGACCTGCTGCGGCGTGGTCGGCGGGCGGTTGCCCCCACCCCACGGGCCGGTGGCCTGGACCGGCGCCGCCGGGCCGGTGCCGGGGAACCCGCCGGCCGGGAATCCCGTCGCTGGTGCCGTCGGGCCGGTGTTCGGGAAGCCCTCGGCCGGGAATCCCGTCCCTGGGCCGTTGGCCGGGGGCGTCCAGCCGCCCCACGGGTTGCCGGGCGCGGGCGGCGCGGCGCGGCCGGCGAACACGGCGGCGACGAGCAGGCCCAGGCCGACCGGGTAGCCGATCCAGCCGACCACGCTGACCATGAGATTCCACAGCTGGTACTGCCGTATCCCGCCGGAGCGGACCAGGTCCGGCAGGGTCACCACCCAGGCCGTGCTGATCAGCTCCAGCAGCAGCAGGACGGCGGCCCCGGCGACCAGCAGCGACCGGGTCCGACCGGGCAGCCGGCGGTGGGCGGTGGCGGCGAGCACCAGGACGGCGAGCAGCGTCAGCAGCACGGGCAGGTGCCCCAGCACCTGCGTGAACCGGTAACCGAGCATCTCCACCTGGCCTCCCGACCTTCTGTGGGGTTGGCGTCAGGCTAATCGGGGCGGTCCAGTCCCACCGTCCGGGCGAGCAGGCGCGACGTCAGCCCTGGGCCCTAGCATGAGCCGGTGCCGACGACTTTCGCCTCCGGGCCGGTGCGGGTGCGGGTGCCCGCGACCAGTGCCAACCTGGGCCCCGGGTTCGATGCCCTCGGGCTCGCCCTCGCCCTGTACGACGATGTGGCCGCCGAGGTGACCTCGGCCGGCGTCCGGGTGGCGGTGACCGGCGAGGGCGCCGGCGAGCTGCCGCAGGACGACCGGCACCTGTTGGCGGTCGCCATGCGGGCCGCCTTCGACCTGCTCGGCGGGCAGCCGTCGGGCCTGGCCCTGGAGTGCGTCAACCGGATTCCGCAGGCCCGCGGCCTGGGTTCCTCCTCGGCGGCGATCGTGGCCGGGGTGCTGCTGGCGCGGGCGCTGGTCACCGACGGTGCGCAGCGGCTCGACGACGACGCGGCGCTGCGGCTGGCCGCCGAGATCGAGGGTCACCCGGACAATGTCGCCCCCTGCCTGCGCGGCGGGTTCACCATCGCCTGGACCGAGCCGACCGGCGCACGGGCGGTCTCGCTGCCGGTGGCCGCCGGGGTCCGTCCCACGGTCTTCGTGCCGGCCGAGCGAGGGTTGACGGCGACCGCCCGAGCGGCGCTGCCGGCGACCGTGCCGCACGCCGACGCGGCACTGAACGCGGGACGGTCGGCGTTACTGGTGCACGCGCTGACCGCCGAGCCGGCCCTGCTGCTGCCGGCCACCGTCGACCGGCTGCACCAGGACTACCGCGCGCCGGGAATGCCGGAGAGCGCGGCCCTGGTCAGCGAGCTGCGAGAGGCTGGTGTGGCGGCCGTGGTGAGTGGGGCGGGCCCGACCGTGCTGGCGTTCACCGAGCCGCCCGACGGGTTCGTACCGGGAACAGAATGGGAAGTCTGGCGGTTGCCGGTAGAGGTGCGCGGAGCGACGGTCGCACGGGGTAGACTTGGACACGCCGAGCGGGGCCCTGTTGCCGCAGGTCGGAAGAGTTGATTACGCTCTAGACTCAGCACAGCCGCGAAGCACGCGATCTCTCTGCGGGTCGGCGCACCCCGAAGCTCTCGGCGGTCAGCCCGTCACCCCTGCCAAAGGCCCACGCCGCACCGCAGTTTCCGCAGGTCGCCGCAGGCGGCGAGACCTGCTCACCGACGTTGGTGAGTTGGGAAACCGACCGGCTGCTGTGCCACAGACTCCCGCGACGCGTCATGCGAGGCGGGTGCACCGAGGCCGCCCGGCCACCTTGCTTGTCGATCCCGGGCAGTCCCGGCCTATCGAGGGAAGGAATCCATTGAGCGACACCACCGACGTGACGTCGGATGTTTCCAACGTCGCTGGCGATGCCACCACCGCCGCCCCCGCCCGCCGTCGGCGCAGCGGTACCGGTCTGTCGGCGATGCTGCTGCCGGAGCTGCAGAGCCTGGCCGCGTCGCTCGGCATCTCCGGGACCGCTCGCATGCGCAAGGGCGAGCTGATCAGCGCGATCTCCGAGCGGCAGCAGGGCGGCGCCGCGACCGGCACCCCTCGACCGCGGGCCGAGGTGGCGGCTGCGGCTGCCCCCGCCCGAGAGGAGGTGCACGCCGAGGTGACTCCGGAGCGGACCGCCGAGCCGGCGTCGGCGACCCCTGCCGCCACCGGTGAGACCGAGGGTCGTACCCGGACCCGGCGCAGCCGGGCCAGCACCGCCGAGACCCGGCCGGCCGCCGAGACGCGGACCGCCGAGACCCGGCCGGCTGCCGAGACGCGGACCGTCGAGACCCGTACCGAGGAGGCGCCGGTCGAGACCGGCGAGCGTCCCGAGCGGGCCGAGGGACGCGGGGGCCGGGACCGTGGCGAGCGGACCGGCGTCGACCGGGCTGAGCGCGGCGACCGGGCCGGTAACGACCGGGCCGAGCGGGCGGACAACGACCGGGCCGGCCGCGCCGGTAACGACCGGGCCGAGCGGGCGGGCAACGACCGGACCGAGCGGGCCGGCAACGACCGGGCCGAGCGGGCTGAGCGGACCGATCGCAATGACCGGGGCGACCGTAACGACCGGGTTGAGCGGGCCGACCGGGGCGACCGGGCTGACCGCGCCAGCGACCGGGGTCAGCGCGACAACCGCGACAATCGTGACGACTCGGACGACGACGGCGAGGGCGGCGGCCGGCGGGGCCGGCGTAGCCGGTTCCGGGACCGTCGGCGTGGCCGGGGCGACCGGGTCGAGGGCGGCAACGACAACGGCGGCGCCCGCGAACCGCAGGTCGGCGAGGACGACGTGCTGGTCCCGGTGGCCGGCATCATCGACGTGCTCGACAACTACGCCTTCGTCCGGACCACCGGTTACCTGGCCGGCCCGAACGACGTCTACGTCTCGATGTCCCAGATCAAGAAGCACGGTCTGCGCCGGGGTGACGCGATCACCGGCGCCGTCCGGGCCGCCCGGGACAGCAGCGGCAGCGGCGACCAGCGGCGGGACAAGTACAACCCGCTGGTCCGGCTGGACACCATCAACGGCATGGAGCCGGACGAGGCCCGCCGCCGGCCGGAGTTCTACAAGCTCACCCCGCTCTACCCGCAGGAGCGGCTGCGGCTGGAGACCGAGCCGCACATCCTCACCACCCGGGTGATAGACCTGGTGATGCCCATCGGCAAGGGGCAGCGGGCGCTGATCGTGTCGCCGCCCAAGGCGGGTAAGACGATGGTGCTGCAGGCCATCGCGAACGCCATCACCCGGAACAACCCGGAGTGCCACCTGATGGTGGTGCTGGTGGACGAGCGGCCGGAAGAGGTCACCGACATGCAGCGTTCGGTGAAGGGCGAGGTCATCGCGGCCACGTTCGACCGTCCGCCGCAGGACCACACCACGATCGCCGAGTTGGCGATCGAGCGGGCCAAGCGCCTGGTCGAGCTGGGCCACGACGTGGTCGTGCTGCTCGACTCGGTGACCCGGCTCGGCCGGTCGTACAACCTGGCGGCGCCGGCCTCCGGCCGGATCATGTCCGGTGGTATCGACTCCACCGCCCTCTACCCGCCGAAGCGGTTCCTGGGTGCGGCCCGCAACATCGAGAACGGCGGCTCGTTGACCATCCTCGCCACCGCGCTGGTGGAGACCGGGTCGATGGCGGACACGGTCATCTTCGAGGAGTTCAAGGGCACCGGCAACGCCGAGCTGAAGCTGGACCGGAAGATCGCCGACAAGCGGGTCTTCCCGGCGATCGACATCAACCCCTCCGGTACGCGCAAGGAGGAGGTCCTGTTCGCGCCGGAGGAGTTGGCGATCATCCACAAGCTCCGCAAGGTGCTGCACTCGTTGGACTCGCAGGCGGCGCTGGATCTGCTGATCGATCGGCTCAAGCAGTCCCGCACCAACATCGAGTTCCTGATGCAGATCGCCAAGTCGACGCCGGGGGAGTGACCTCACCCGGGTGAGACCGCCACGAAGGGCACGGCCGCAAAGGCCGTGCCCTTCGTCGTACCCGCGATTGGTGGTAGCCGGGAGTTGCCGGCGGCGGACTTTTCCTTCGGCGGAGTTGGCTGCTCTTGAAAATTCTATGCGTGGCCGGGTTGACTGTGGGCACGCGAGTTCGCGGTCGATCCGGCCGGGGCGCGAGTACCGAGGGTGGCGGAGGAGACCTGGGGAGGCGTCCGCCGCCCGGCAGCCCCGCCGGGTGGGCTCCTGAACCTGGGGGAGGAGCCCGCCCGGTCCGGTCGCCGCGCCGGCCGAGGAATGGTGGACGGGACGGCGGGAATGCGGTCCGGTGGGCAGGCGTTACCACAGCCGGACCGATCGTGTGGCCCGCTCGTCGGGTCGGCTCACGCCCATGGCACACTGGTCAATCGGCCACCGGTTCCGGTTCACGCCCGAGTCCGTCGCGCACCAGGCGGCGGGGGATCAGCGGCGACCCGGCGACCACCTGACGAAAGGACCGAGGCGACATGAAGCCCAACATCCACCCGGAGTACGTGACCACCGAGGTCAAGTGCTCCTGCGGCAGCTCCTTCACGACCCGCAGCACCGCCAAGGGCGGTTCGATCAACGTCGAGACCTGCAGCGCCTGCCACCCGTTCTACACCGGCAAGCAGCGCGTCCTCGACACCGCCGGCCGGGTCGCCAAGTTCCAGCAGAAGTACGCCAAGGTTCAGGCGAAGAAGGCCAAGTAGCTCCACCGACGACGCCCGTGTCCGGCCCCGCGCCGGACACGGGCGTTCGTCCGTTCCGCCTACTTTTGCCCTTTCCTCGCCTGTCGCTGTCGTCCCCTCTTCCGCTGGAACCCCGTCGAAGGAGCACCCCGTATGAGCAGCGAGCGCCTGGCCGCCCTCCTCGACGAGTACGCCGAGCTGGAGAAGCGGCTGGCCGACCCGGCCATCCACGCCGACCAGAACACCGCCCGCCGGGTCGGTCGCCGCTATGCCGAGTTGGTCCCGCTGCACAAGGCCGCCGATGAGCTGGAGCAGGCGCGCGCCGACCTGATCGCGGCCCGGGAGCTGGCGGCCGAGGACCCGGCGTTCACCGAGGAGGCGGAGTCGATCGCGGCGAACCTGCCGGCGCTGGAGGAGCGGCTGGCCGAGCTGCTGATCCCCCGTGACCCGCACGACGCCAAGGACGTGATCATCGAGATCAAGGCCGGCGAGGGCGGCGAGGAGTCCGCGCTCTTCGCCGGGGACCTGCTGCGGATGTACACCCGGTACGCCGAGCGGCACGGCTGGCTGACCGAGGTGATCGACGCGCAGGACTCCGACCTCGGTGGGGTCAAGGACGTCTCGCTGGCGATCAAGACCAAGGGGGTTCCGGACGGCGGCAACGGCGTCTGGTCCCGGCTGAAGTGGGAGGGCGGCGTGCACCGGGTCCAGCGGGTTCCGGTCACCGAGTCGCAGGGCCGCATCCACACCAGTGCCGCCGGCGTGTTGGTGCTGCCCGAGGCCGAGGACGTCGACGTCACCATCGACCCGGGCGAGCTGCGGATCGACGTGTTCCGCTCGTCCGGGCCGGGCGGGCAGTCGGTGAACACCACCGACTCGGCGGTACGGATCACCCACCTGCCCACCGGCGTGGTGGTCTCCTGCCAGAACGAGAAGTCCCAGTTGCAGAACCGGGAGCAGGCGATGCGGATCCTGCGGGCCCGGTTGCTGGCGGTGGCCCAGGAGCAGGCCGATGCCGCCGCCTCGGACGCCCGTAAGGCGCAGGTGCGCACCGTGGACCGCTCGGAGCGGATCCGCACCTACAACTTTCCGCAGAACCGGATCACCGACCACCGGATCGGCTATACGGCGTACAACCTCGACCTGGCCCTCGCCGGGGAGCTGGACGGCGTTCTCGACGCCCTCACCGAGGCCGACCGCGCCGCCCGCCTCGCCGGCGGCACCGAACTGACCCGTCGCTGACCCGCTGCCGCCCACCGACCCGAACGGGTCAGGAGGCGCGGGTGCGGGTCTTGGCCCGCAGCATCTCCCGGTCGGCGATCTCGAACGCGGTGCCGAGGGCGTCGCGCAGCGCGGTGCCGGTGCCGCTGCCGCTGACCTCGGCGAAGCCGATGCTCACCCCGACCGGTGTGCCGGGCACCAGCGACTCCCAGTCCTCGGTACGCACGGCCGCGTCGATCCGGCGGGCCACCTCGGCCGCCTCGGTCATGCCGGCCCCGGAGAGCACCACCACGAACTCGTCGCCGCCGTAGCGGGCCACGAAGTCGCCACGCCGCATCACCCTGTTGATCACTCCGGCGATGCGTTGCAGCACCAGATCGCCGGAGTGGTGGCCGTGGTGGGTGTTGACCGCCTTGAAGCCGTCCAGGTCGCAGACGCCGATCACCACCCGCTCGCCCCGGGACACCACCGAGGCGATGTACCGCTCCAGTCGACGCCGGTTGGGCAGCCCGGTCAGCGGGTCGGTCAACGCCTCGCCCTCGTAGCGGGCCGCCTCCCGGCGCATCTCCTCGTGGTCGATCCGGGCCGCGATGCCGTCGATGTAGACGTCCCGCAACCGGTCGTTGCGCTGCGCGGCGAGCCGGAACGCCATCCGGTCGGCGCGGTGTGCGGCGGCGTGGTCACCGGCCCGGGAGAAGGCGATGCTGCGCAGCCGGGAGGGCTCCGCCGCGCCGAGCGTCTCGGCCGACACCCGGGCCGAGTCCAGCCGGGTGATCGCCTCGATCGGGCGTCCGTCGGCCACCGCCAGGCAGACGTGGCCGAGCTGGCGCATGTCCCGGGCGCGGGCGCTGTCGCCACCGTGGTCGAGCAGCCGGGCCGGTTCCGGGCCGACGGGGGTCGGGTCGCCGAGCGCCGCCCGGCGGACCGCCGCGTAGCCGTACGCGGCGAGGCTGCTCGGCCGGAGCCGGTCGGCCCGCCCGTCGGAGACGAAGCGTGCCAGGTCGGCCGCGATGTCGCGGAGCACCCGCAGGCAGCCGTCGCTGTCCCCGTTGTGGTCCAGCGCGACGGCGTTGCGCAGCCGGATGCCCGGGGCGGCGAAGGTCTCCTCGGGAATGCCGGCGGCGGCGCCGTGCTGGCGGGCCCGCTCGATGGCGCCCAGGGCGTAGCCGTGGAAACTGAGGTAGGAGTAGGCCATCGCCAGGTCGTGCCAGCCCCAGGCGGTGTCCCGGTCCCGGTCCTCCGCCGCGCCGAGCGCCCGCGCCGCCCGGACCAGGTGGGTGACGCAGCGGTCCAGCGCGCCCTGGTGGTGCGCGGCGAGCGCGGCCAGCGCGTTGAGGTGCCCGTGCAGGTAGGGCTCGGGGAGGTCCCGGACGGCGCCGGAGGCCTCCTCGATGGCCCGGGTGAACTCGGCCGTCCGGCCGAGATTGATCAGCGCGCAGAGCCGCTGCACCAGCGCGTCGGCCCGGGTGTACGGGTCGGCGGTGGTGCGCAGCACCCGGTCGAGGACGCCGACCGCCTCGGCCGAGCGGCTGGCCTCCTGGAGGTCCCGGGCATGGGTCAGGGCGTCAACCTGGTCATCGACCCGGTCGAGCCACCCCACCTGCGAACCTCCTGTCGGTGTGCGTCCGGACGCACCCGCTCGTGGCGCGGCCGATGACGCATCATGATTATGTCGTGACCTCACTTCCGTGCCACCCGTCCGAAGGGACAGAACGCGAGCGGCCCTCGCTCGTGGTGGCCCGCGCCGCCCGTGCCCTCGCCGCCGCCGGAGTGGCGTCGGCCCGGTCCGAGGCGGAGCAGCTCGCGGCGTACGTGCTGGACGTGCCCCGGGGTCGGCTCGCCCTGGCGGACGGCTTCACCCCCGCCCAGCGGGCCCGGTACGACACGCTGGTGGCCCGGCGGGTCGACCGCGAGCCGTTGCAGCACCTGACCGGCCGGGCCGGTTTCCGGCACCTGGAGTTGGCGGTCGGGCCGGGGGTCTTCGTGCCCCGCCCGGAGACGGAGCTGCTGGCCGGCTGGGGGATCGACCGGGCGCTGACCCGGCCCCACCCGGTGGTGGTCGACCTGTGCAGCGGCTCGGGTGCGATCGCGCTGGCGGTGGCCCAGGAGGTGCCGGCGGCCCGGGTGGTGGCCGTGGAGCGGTCCCCCGCCGCGTTGGACTGGCTGCGCCGCAACGCCGCCGAGCGGGCCGCCGCCGGGGATCGGCCGGTCGAGGTGGTGGTCGCCGACGTCACCGACCCGGGCCTGCTCGCCGACCTGGTCGGCGCGGTGGACGTGCTGCTGTGCAACCCGCCGTACGTGCCGCGTGCGGTGGCGGTTCCGCCGGAGGTGGCCGGGTACGACCCGGACGAGGCGGTCTTCGGTGGGGCGGACGGGTTGGCCGTGGTCCGGCCGGTGCTGCACCGGGCGGCCGAGCTGCTGCGACCCGGCGGTGACCTGGGCGTCGAGCACGACGACACGCACGGCGTGGCGGTGCCGGCGCTGCTCGCCGCGGACGGCCGGTACGCGACGGTGCAGGCGCACCGGGACCTCGCCGGCCGGTCCCGTTTCGCCACCGCGTCCCGCCGGTCGGACGGCCCGCAGGCAGTTCGGACGTCGGCGTGGCAGACTGGCTCCTCGTGATGCTCTACGACTGTCGGTCGCCTGCCGACCGGGACCGCGGCATCGCCGCTGCCATCGAGGCGGTCAAGAACGGCGAACTGGTCGTCCTGCCGACCGACACGGTCTACGGGATCGGCGCGGACGCGTTCACCCCGTACGCGGTGAAGGCCCTCTCCGATGCCAGGGGCGGCAGCCAGCAGGCGCCTCCGGTGCTGATCGGCTCCCGACACACCCTCGACGGCCTGGTCCTCTCGCTGCCCAAAGCGGCCCGTGACCTGGTGGAGGCGTTCTGGCCGGGGGCCCTGACCATCGTGGTGGAGCACTCGCCGAGCCTCGCCTGGGACCTGGGCGACGCCAGCGGGACGGTGGCGGTGCGGATGCCGCTGCATCCGGTGGCGTTGGAGGTGCTGCGGGAGACCGGCCCGATGGCGGTGGCCTCGGCCAACAAGGTGGGCCAGCCGGCCGCGCTGACCGCGGAGGCGGCCCGTGACCAGCTCAGTTACTCGGTGCGCGTCTACCTGGAGGCCGGCGCCTGCCCCGACCCGGTGCCGAGCACCATCGTCGACCTGACCGGTGAGGTGCCCCGGCTGCTCCGGGCCGGCGCGATCGACCTGGACCGGCTCCGTGAGGTCGCGCCGGACATCCTCGACGAGCGGGGCGCCTGAGTGCCGCCGTTCACCGTCCTGCACGTCTGCATGGGCAACATCTGCCGGTCCCCGATGGCCGAGCGGCTGCTGGTGCTCGCCGTCCGGGAACGGCTGGGGCGGCTCGGTGTCGACCCGGGCAGCTCGGACGAACTGCTGCACAGCCACAGCGCTGGCACCGGCGGCTGGCACGCAGGGGAGGAGATGAACCCACCGGCCGCCCGGCAGGTGGTGGGCCGGGGCGGTGACGTCGAGGGCTTCGCCGCGCGCAAGCTCCGTTCCGACCTGATCGACGCCGCCGACCTCGTCCTCACCGCCACCGCCGACCAGCAGGAGTACGTGGTGGCGTTGCGTCCGGACGCGGCCGGGCGCACCTTCGTGCTGGGTGAGTTCGGCCGGCTGCTCGGCGCGGTGGACGCCGCTGCCCTGCCGCCGGCCCAGGCCACCCCGGACGCCGTGTACGCCCGGGGGGTCGCCCTGGTGGCGGCGGCCGACGCGGCTCGGCAGGGTGCGGCTCCGCTGCACTCCGACGACCTGGACGATCCGTGGGGCCGAGGTGACCAGTGCTTCAGCCGGGTGGCCGACGAGATCGAGGAGACGGTGCACCCGCTGACCTCGGCGCTGCTGCCCTGAGCGTGCTGCTGCCCTGACCTCGTCCGGGTGACCGGGGCGGCGTGTCCCACCCCGCGCGCCGTGTCTGTCTCGCGAACCTTATCCGGTTTCGGGGAAAGATGAGAGTTCGGGCGGTTTTGCGGGTCATGCTGAACGGGTCCTGACGACTCCTGCGGGGAGTACTGATGATCCGGGCCCACCTCGACAAGGTGTTCACCGTGTTGATCGCCGGCGTGCTCGCCGGTCTGGTGCTGGCAGCGGCGGTCCTGCCGCTGGCTCTCGTGTTCGGCATCGGCTTCGGCGGGCTCGCGTCCTCCTACGCCGAACTGCCCAACACCCTGCGTGCCCCACCCACCGCCCAACGCTCCAACCTGTACGCCGACGACGGCGTCACCCTGATCACCTCGTTCTACACCGAGGACCGGGTGGACGTGCCGCTGGCCAAGGTGGCCCCGGTGATGCGGCAGGCCATGGTGGCGGCCGAGGACGCCCGGTTCTACCAGCACCGGGGCGTCGACCTGCGGGGCGTGGTGCGGGCGTTCACCGTCAACCAGCGCGACGGCCGGACCCGGCAGGGCGCCTCCACGCTGACCATGCAGTACGTCCGCAACGTGCTCAGCAACGACCCCCGGCTGACCAAGGAGCAGCGGAAGAAGGCCACCGAGATCAGCACCGCCCGCAAGCTCCAGGAGATGCGGTACGCCCTGGCGTTGGAGCGGGAGCTGACCAAGGACGAGATCCTCACCCGCTATCTCAACATCGCGTACTTCGGTGCCGGGGCGTACGGCATCGCCGCCGCGGCCAAGCGCTACTTTTCCACCACCCCGTCCAGGCTGACCCTGGACCAGGCGGCGCTGCTGGCCGGGTTGGTCCGCTCCCCGGACACCGACGACCCGATCAACGGCGACGCCGACGCGGCGCTGGCCCGCCGGTCGTACGTGCTGGACCGGATGGTGGCGCTGGCCCAGGTCCCGGCGGCCGACGCGGCGCAGGCCCGGGACGCCCCGCTGGCGTTGCGCCCCAGCCGGACGCCGAACGACTGCACGGCCGTGCCCGAGGACCGCAACGACTGGGGCTTCTTCTGCGACTGGTTCACCCAGTGGTGGAGCGCCCAGCCCGCCTTCGGCGCGACCACCGCCGAACGGCAGGACAACCTGCGCCGGGGCGGCTTCCGGATCGTCTCCTCGCTGGACCCGGCGGTGCAACGGGCCGCCGTGCGCCAGGTGACCGACATCTACGACGTCGACGACCCCCAGGCGGCGCCCGTGGCGGTGGTCCAGCCGGGCACCGGTCGGGTGCTCGCCCTAGCGGTGAACCGCAACTACAGCGTGGCCCCCAACCCGGCCGGGCAGCAGAACCACCCGAACACGGTCAACCAGCTGATCGCCGGTGGCAACGGCATCGCGGGGTACCAGGCCGGCTCGACGTTCAAGCTGTTCACCCTGCTGGCCGCCCTGGAATCCGGGCTGCCACTGGAGACCGGCTTCGTCGCGCCGAGCCGGATCGTGACCCGCTTCCCGACCGACGACCCCGGGGCCGGCTGCGGCGGGCGGTGGTGCCCGGTCAACGCCACCCCCGAGTGGATGGACGGCTACCGCACCATGTGGACCGCCTTCGGCCGCTCGGTGAACACCTATTTCGCCTGGCTCACCGAGAATGTCGGCGCGGACCGGGTGGTGGAGATGGCCGAGCGGCTGGGCATCCAGTTCCGTGCCCCCGACGACGCCGAACTGGCCCGCTACGGGGCCCGGGACTGGGGGGCGTTCACCCTCGGGGTCTCCTCCACCACCCCGCTCGACCTGGCCAACGCGTACGCCACGGTGGCCGCCGAGGGGACCTGGTGCGCGCCGCTGCCGGTCGTGTCGATCACCGACAGCGCCGGACGGGAGGTGTCCGCGGGCCGGCCGGACTGTCGGCAGGTGATCGACACCGAGGTGGCCCGCGCCGCCGCCGACGCGGCCCGCTGCCCGGTCGGCGACCAGTCGATGTACCGCCGCTGCGACGGCGGCACGGCGGAGAAGCTCCGCCCGTTGCTGGGTCGTCCGGTGGCCGGCAAGACCGGCAGCTCCGAGCGGAACGAGACCGAGTCGGTGGTGGCCTTCACCCCGCAGCTCGCGGTCGCTCAGATCGCCGCCAACCCCGATGACCCCCGCGACGCCGTCGGCGCCGCCGTCCAGTCCCGCATGGTCGACGCGGTGGGCCGCATCCTCGCCACCGCCCTGTCCGACACCCCCGCCCGGGACTTCGTCCCCCCCGCCGAATCCATCACCTACCGCCCCGCCCCCACCCCCCGCACCGGCAACTAACCCACCCCACCCACCCCCACCCCCACCCCCGCCCACCCCCGCCCACCCCCACCCGCCCCCACCCGCCCACCCACCCCCACCCCACCCGCGTCGATCATGGAGTTGTGGTGCCCGGCTCGATCGGCTTCCACCCGGTTCGTCCCCACCACAACTCCATGATCGACGGCGGGAGTGGGCGGGAGCGGCGGGAGCGGGGGGAGTGGGGGGAGTGGGGGGAGTGGGGGGAGTGGGGGCGGGAATGGGGTGGGGTGGGGTTGGTTGTGGCGGTTTCGGTAGGCGGAGCGGACCTCATCGGGAGGGAGGAGTAGGTCTACTTTCGGGTTAGGGGGTGGAGTGGGTTTGGCGGGTTATGTTGCGGGCCATGCCGCCGAAGACGGCGGCGTGGAAGGGGGCCACCGAGAGCCAGTAGAGGTGGCCGGGGAGGCCGCGGGGGAGGAAGACGGCCCGTTGGATGTAGCGGCTGCCGCTGTCGCCGAGCGGTTCGGCGCGCATCTCCAGCCAGGCGCGGCCGGGTAGGCGCATCTCGGCGCGCAGTCGTAGCAACTCGCCGGGGATGATCTCCTCGACCCGCCAGAAGTCCAGCGCCTCACCGACCCGGAGGTGGTGCGGGTCGCGTCGGCCCCGGCGTAGCCCCACCCCGCCGACCAGCCGGTCCAGCCAGCCCCGTACCGACCAGGCGAGCGGGAACGAGTACCAGCCGTGCTCGCCGCCGACGCCCTCGATGAGCCGCCAGAGCGCGGCCGGTGGGGCGTCGACTTCGCGTTCCCGTACGTCGGTGTAGACCGTGCCACCGGACCAGTCCGGGTCCGACGGCAGGGGTTCGGCCGGCGCGTCCGGGCCGCTCGCGTTCGACCAGCGGGTCTCCACCTGGGCGTCCCGCACCTTGGTCAGGGCCAGCGCGACGGCGTCGTCGAAGCCGGTCAGCCCGCCGGGCGGGTCGGGCAGCCACCGCGCGATGTCGTGCTCGTGCGCCACCGCCTCGTGGACCAGGCTCTCGACCAGCGGCCGGGCGATGGCGTTCGGCACCGGGGTGATCAGCCCCACCCAGTGCGAGGAGAGTGACGGGGTCAGCGGGCGGACCGGCACGATGATCCGGCGGCGCAACCCGGCGACCTGCGCATAGCGCTGCATCATCTCCCGGAAGGTGAGCACGTCCGGGCCACCGATGTCGAAGGCCCGGTCCACCTCGGGCGGCAGGGTGGCGCAACCGACCAGGTAGCGCAGCACGTCCCGGACGGCGATCGGCTGGATCCGGTTGCGTACCCAGCGGGGGGTGACCATGGCCGGCAGTCGTTCGGTGAGGTAGCGCAGCATCTCGAACGAGGCGGACCCGGACCCGATGATCACGGCGGCCCGGAGTACCACCGTGGGCACCTCGCCGGCCAGCAGGATCCGGGCGACCTCGGCCCGGGACCGCAGGTGCGGCGAGGGCACCTCGCCGTCCGCCGTCGGCTCCGGCCCGCCCAGGTAGGCGATCCGGCGTACGCCGGCCGCGGCGGCGGCCTCGGCGAAGTGGGTGGCGGCCTCCCGGTCGGCCGCCTCGAAGTCGGCCTGCCCGAGCGAGTGCACCAGGTAGTACGCGACGTCGACGCCCTCGAAGGCGGCCGGCAGCGTCTCCGGCTTCCGCAGGTCCCCCTCGGCCACCTCGGCCTGGGCCGCCCAGGGCACGTCGCGCAGCCGACCGGCCCGGCGGGCCAGGCAGCGCACCTGGTGCCCCTCGGCCAGCAGTCGGGGCGCGAGCCGCCCGCCGATGTATCCGGTGGCTCCGGTGACGAGGCATCTCACGGTCACCAGTGTGCGGCTCCGTAGACTCCTTCGCTGTGGAGAACGCGAAGCACACCTTCTGGGGGCCGGACTTCGAGCAGCTCAGCACCGTCGACCCGGAGATCGCCGGGGTGGTGCCCGGCTCCGGCCTCCGGGTCGGCGCCCCGAGCGTCACCACCCAGGGCATGCGGGAGCCGGAGCGGCGTCAGGTCGCCTCGCGGACCGCCCGCGCGGTGCGCACCGATCCGTCGACTCCCGGGGGCGTCGACTCGCTCGCCGGGGTCGTCGAGCTGGTCGCCGCCTTCCCGGCGTACCCCCGTGGCTGAGTCGGGGGTGCGCGCGCCGGTGGCGGCCGACGACGACCGGGGCTGGCGGTTGCGTCACCTGCCGGTGCTGCTGGCCGCCTCGGCGGTGCTGGGGGCGGTCGCGGCGCTGGTCGGCGGGATGACCGGCGGCGGGGTCGCGGCGGTCGGCGCGGCGGCCGGGGTGGCGGTGACCGTGCTGAGCTACACCCTGACCACGGTGGTGCTGGCCTGGGCCGACGCGATCAACCCGCAGCTGGTGCTCCCGCTCGGGTTGGGCCTGTACGCGGCCAAGTTCACCCTGCTGGGTGTCGTCATGGTGGCGGTGGCGTCGACCGGCTGGGACGGGCTGGTTCCGCTCTGTGTCGGCATTGCCGCCGGCGTGGCGGTCTGGACCGGGGTGCACATCTGGTGGCTGACCAGGGTGTATTCCCATCGATCGGTGGACTGACCGTCCCAACTGGTGGACGCGAGCGCGACTGTCCGCGATCGGTCATTCTCTCACTGGCCGAAGGGGAGTACCGTGCCCCCAGACGACGGAGCCCGCCAGATGCCCACACAACGACGGTTGTGCGGGGGGTGAGGCACAGCCTCGTCTCCCCGGCTGATATCGTTCGCCCCGTCATGGCTGGTGACCAAACCCCCCAACCCACCGGCGGTCCGGACGACGTTCCGACCGGCGCCGGTCAGGGCTGGACCGCGCTCTCGTACCTCATCGGGGGCATGCTCGTCTGGGGTTTCATCGGCTGGCTGGTCGACCAGTGGCTCGACTCCGGCGGCATCGCCACCGGGATCGGTGTCGTGCTCGGCATGGCCGGGGGAATCATCCTGGTCGTCCGCCGGCTCGGCACGCCTACTTAGGAAGGGACGCGGTGTTCGGACAGGCGAACGTCCTGGCAGCGGGCCAGGCGGCATTCCCACCCAGCGTGGAGGACTTCTACCTGCCCAGCATCCTGCCCTGGGGTGCGCACGACTCGTACTGGTTCACCAAGGTCACGGCGATGGTCTGGATCGCGGTCGGCATCCTGATCATCTTTTTCCTGGCGACCTACCGGAAGCCGCAGCTGGTGCCGACGAAGAAGCAGTGGCTGGCCGAGTCGATCTACGGCTTCGTGCGGAACAACATCGCGATCGACATGATCGGGCACCGGGGGGTGCGGTTCGCGCCGTACTTCACCACGCTGTTCTGCTTCATCCTGCTGACCAACCTCTTCGCGATCGTGCCGTTCTTCCAGATCTCCCCGAACTCGCACATCGCCTTCCCGGCCTTCCTCGCCGTGATCAGCTACGTGATGTTCAACTGGGTGGGCATCCGGCACCACGGCGCCGTCAAATACTTCAAGCACGCGCTGATGCCGCCGGCACCCTGGTACATCCTGCCGCTGCTGGTCCCGATCGAGCTCTTCTCGACCTTCATCATCCGGCCGTTCTCGCTGGCCGTGCGTCTCTTCGCCAACATGTTCGCCGGCCACATGCTCCTGTTGGTCTTCACGCTCGGCGGCTTCGCGATGATCAGCGCCAACGCCTGGCTCGCGCCGGTCTCGGTGCTGTCCTGGGTGATGACCATCGCGCTCACCTTCCTCGAGTTCCTGGTGATCTGCCTGCAGGCGTACGTCTTCACGGTCCTCACCGCCAGCTACGTGCAGGGCGCGCTCGCCGACGAGCACTGATCCACCCGGGCAGCGCTCGCCAGCGGGCACTGACCACTTGCGTACCAACAGTTGTCGTACCGCGTGACCGTCACGCGTGATAACCAGGAGGAACCCACTAATGGACATCTACGCCGCGGTAGAGGGCAGCACCGCCGCCATCGGCTACGGTCTCGCGGCCATCGGCCCGGGTATCGGTGTCGGCCTGGTCTTCGCCGCCTACATCCAGTCGACCGCCCGGCAGCCGGAGTCGTCCCGGATGACCCTGCCGTACGTCTGGATCGGCTTCGCCGTCATCGAGGCGCTCGCCCTGCTCGGCATCGCCTTCGGCTTCATCTGGTCCGGCGCCTGATCCCCCCTCTGACCGGGAGGTCTCTCATGTTCCTTCTCGCCGCAGAGGGTGGTGAGTCGACGCACAACCCGATCTTCCCGATCTGGCAGGAGATCGTGGTCGGTGGCGTCGCCTTCATCGTGCTCTGCATCGTGCTGATGAAGTTCGTCTTCCCTCGCATGGAGCAGACGTTCCAGGCCCGGGTCGACGCGATCGAGGGTGGCATCAAGCGCGCCGAGGCCGCCCAGGCCGAGGCCAACCAGCTCCTCGAGCAGTACCGCGCGCAGCTCGCCGAGGCGCGTACCGACGCCGCCAAGATCCGGGACGACGCCCGAGCCGACGCGGAGGGGATCCGTCAGGACATCCTCGGCAAGGCGCGGGAGGAGTCCGACCGGATCATCGCGGCCGGCAAGGAGCAACTCGCCGCCGAGCGGGCCACCATCGTGCGCGAGCTGCGCACCGAGGTCGGCACCATCGCGGTCGACCTGGCCAGCAAGATCGTCGGCGAGTCGCTGGCCGACGAGGCACGGCGCAAGGGCACCGTCGACCGGTTCCTGAGCAACCTCGAGAGCACGGGGGCCCGCTGATGCAGGCCGCCAGCCGGGAGTCGTACAAGATCGCGGCCGAGCGCCTCGACGCGTACGTCCGCGGCGCGGAGCCGTCGGCGGTGGCCACCACCGCCGACGACATCCTCTCCGTCGCCGCCCTGCTGCGGGGCGAGCCGCGGCTGCGCCGGGCGCTGTCCGACCCGGCCCGCACCGGCGACGACCGGGGTGCGCTGCTCAACGGCATCCTGGCCGGCAAGATCGGCGCGGACGCGCTCGACCTGCTGACCGGCCTGGTCTCCGGCCGCTGGTCGGCGCCGTCGGAGCTGCTCGACGGCACCGAGCGGCTCGGCGTGGAGGCGTTGCTGGCCAGCGCCGACTCCGCCGGCGACCTCGGTGAGGTCGAGGACGAGCTGTTCCGTTTCGGCCAGGTGGTCGGCGGTCAGTCCGCGCTCTCCGCGGCGCTGGCCGACCCGATCGCCCCGGTCGGGCAGCGGGCCGCGCTGGCCCGGGAGCTGCTCGACGGCAAGGCCCGCCCGGTCACCGTCCGCCTCGTCGAGGTGGCCCTCGGCGGGTTCGGGGGACGCTCCTTCACCGGAGCGCTCACCCGGCTGGTCGAGCTGGCCGCCGATCGGCGGGACCGTCAGGTCGCCTACGTGACCGTGGCTGCCCCGTTGAGTGAGCAGGACGAACGCCGGCTCGGTGCCCGCCTCTCCGCGATGTACGGTCGAGAGGTTTCCGTCAAGCAGACGGTCGACCCGGAGGTGCTCGGTGGGGTGAGCGTGCGGGTCGGTTCCGACCTGTACGACGGCACCGTCCTGCGCCGCCTCAACGAGACCCGCAACGCGCTCGTGAAGCGCTGACCCGCGGCCTCGCCGCCCTTTGATCGACGCCATTCGGACCGGTCGGTACTAGGTATCCCGGGCCCCTGATACTTAAGGAAGCAGAGGATGGCCGAGCTGACCATCTCGACGGAGGAGATCCGCGGCGCCCTGGAGCGCTACGTCTCCTCCTACTCGACCGACGTCTCCCGCGAGGAGGTCGGCACCGTCGCCGACACCGGTGACGGCATCGCCCACGTCGAGGGCCTGCCCTCGACCATGACCAACGAGCTCCTGGAGTTCGAGGACGGCACGCTCGGCGTGGCGTTGAACCTCGACGTGCGGGAGATCGGCGTCGTCGTTCTCGGTGACTCCGCCAAGCTGGAGGAGGGGCAGCGCGTCAAGCGCACCGGCCGGGTGCTCTCCGTACCGGTCGGCGACGCCTTCCTCGGCCGCGTGGTCAACGCGCTCGGCCAGCCGATCGACGGCCTCGGCGACATCGCCGACGAGGGCTTCCGCGAGCTGGAGCTCCAGGCCCCGAACGTGATGTCCCGGCAGTCCGTCGACGAGCCGCTGCAGACCGGTATCAAGGCGATCGACGCGATGACCCCGATCGGTCGGGGCCAGCGGCAGCTGATCATCGGCGACCGGAAGACCGGCAAGACCACCGTCGCGCTGGACACCATCCTCAACCAGCGGGACAACTGGCGCTCCGGCGACCCGAAGAAGCAGGTCCGCTGCATCTACGTCGCCATCGGCCAGAAGGCCTCCACGATCGCCTCGATCAAGGGCATCCTGGAGGACGCGGGCGCGCTGGAGTACACCACCATCGTGGCCTCCCCGGCGTCCGACCCGGCCGGCTTCAAGTACCTCGCCCCGTACACCGGCTCGTCCATCGGGCAGCACTGGATGTACGGCGGCAAGCACGTCCTGATCGTCTTCGACGACCTGAGCAAGCAGGCCGAGGCGTACCGCGCCGTGTCGCTGCTGCTGCGTCGCCCGCCGGGCCGTGAGGCGTACCCGGGTGACGTCTTCTACCTGCACTCCCGCCTGCTGGAGCGCTGCGCGAAGCTCTCCGACGCGCTGGGTGGCGGCTCGATGACCGGCCTGCCGATCATCGAGACGAAGGCCAACGACATCTCGGCCTTCATCCCGACCAACGTCATCTCGATCACCGACGGCCAGATCTTCCTGGAGTCCGACCTGTTCAACCAGGGCGTCCGGCCGGCCATCAACGTCGGCACCTCGGTCTCCCGGGTCGGTGGCGCCGCGCAGATGAAGCCGATGAAGAAGGTCTCCGGCTCGCTGCGGCTCAACCTGGCCCAGTTCCGTGAGCTGGAGGCGTTCGCCGCCTTCGCCTCCGACCTGGACAAGGCGTCGCAGGCGCAGCTGAACCGGGGTTCCCGGCTGGTCGAGCTGCTCAAGCAGCCGAACTACTCGCCGTACCCGGTGCAGGAGCAGGTCGTCTCGGTCTGGGCCGGTGTCGAGGGCAAGCTGGACGACATCCCGGTCGGCGAGATCCGTCGCTTCGAGTCGGAGTTCCTCCAGTACCTGCGGCACAAGCACGAGGGTGTGCTGGCCACGATCGCGGGCGGCAAGTGGGGCGACGACATCGCGGCCTCGCTCGACTCGGCGATCGCCGAGTTCAAGCAGGTCTTCCTCGGCAAGGCCGACGAGCGTCGGGTCAACGACGCGCCCGCCAAGCCGCTGGAGGGCGAGGCGGACCGGGAGACGGTCACCCGTTACGCCGGCGGCGACGCCGAGAAGCAGTAGGGCTGACTCATGGCGGCCCAGGTACGCGTTCTTCGCCAGCGGATCCGTTCGGCGAAGGGGATGAAGAAGATCACCAAGGCGATGGAGCTCGTGGCGACGAGCCGCATCGCCAAGGCCCAGGCCCGGGTGACGGCGTCCCTGCCGTACGCCCAGGCGATCACCGGCGTGCTCACGGCGCTGGCCTCGAACGCCCGGATCGACCACCCGCTGCTCACCCCGCGCGAGCAGGTGCGGCGGGCGGGCGTCCTGCTGGTCACCTCGGACCGGGGCCTGGCCGGTGGGTACAGCTCCAACGCGATCAGGACCGCCGAGTCGCTGATCGCCCGGCTCACCGCCGACGGCAAGGAGCCGGTGCTCTACGTCATCGGGCGCAAGGGCCTGACGTTCTACCGGTTCCGTAACCGGGAGATCGCGGCGAACTGGACCGGCTTCTCGGAGCAGCCCACCTTCGCCGACGCCCGTGCGGTGGGTGAGACGCTGATCTCGGCGTTCACGGCCGGCGCGGACGACACCGACGGCGACGCCGGGCCGGACGGCGTGCTCGGCATCGACGAACTGCACATCGTCTACACCGAGTTCCACAGCCTGATGACCCAGAACCCGGTCACGAAGGTCATCGGTCCGATGCAGGTCGAGGACCGGCCGCGCTCCGAGGGGCTGCTGCCGGCGTACGAGTTCGAGCCGGAGGCGGAGTCGCTGCTCGACGCGCTGTTGCCGAGGTACATCAACACGCGGATCTACGCGGCGTTGCTGGAGTCGGCGGCGAGTGAGTCGGCGGCCCGTCGGCGGGCGATGAAGAGCGCCACCGACAACGCCGAGGACATGATCGAGAAGTACACGCGTGAGATGAACTCGGCCCGCCAGGCCGGGATCACCCAGGAGATCAGTGAGATCGTCGGCGGCGCTAACGCGCTGGCCGCGTCGGGAAGTGAAGTGTGATGACTGTATCCGCAGTTGCTGGTGGACCAGCTGAGACCCAGACGGCCTCGGGTCGCGTGGTCCGGGTCATCGGCCCGGTCGTCGACGCCGAGTTCCCGCGTGACGCCATGCCGGCCCTGTTCAACGCCCTGCACGTCGAGGTGAACCTCTCCGGCGGTGAGAAGACGCTGACCCTGGAGGTCGCCCAGCACCTGGGTGACAACCTGATCCGCGCCATCTCGATGCAGCCGACCGACGGTCTGGTCCGGGGCGCCGAGGTGACCGACACCGGTTCCCCGATCACCGTCCCGGTGGGCGACGCGGTCAAGGGCCACGTCTTCAACGCCATCGGCGAGTGCCTCAACCTCACCGAGGGCGAGACGCTCGACGCGGACGACCGGTGGGGCATCCACCGCAAGGCCCCGGCCTTCGCGGACCTGGAGCCGAAGACCGAGATGCTGGAGACCGGCATCAAGGTCATCGACCTGCTCGCCCCGTACGTCAAGGGCGGCAAGATCGGCCTGTTCGGCGGCGCGGGCGTGGGCAAGACGGTGCTCATCCAGGAGATGATCACCCGAGTGGCCCGGAACTTCGGTGGTACGTCGGTCTTCGCCGGCGTGGGTGAGCGCACCCGTGAGGGCAACGACCTCATCGCCGAGATGACCGAGTCCGGCGTCATCGACAAGACCGCGCTGGTCTACGGCCAGATGGACGAGCCGCCGGGCACCCGGCTGCGGGTGGCGCTCTCCGCGCTGACCATGGCCGAGTACTTCCGCGACGTGAAGAAGCAGGAGGTGCTGCTCTTCATCGACAACATCTTCCGTTTCACCCAGGCCGGTTCCGAGGTCTCCACGCTGCTCGGCCGGATGCCGAGCGCCGTGGGTTACCAGCCGACCCTGGCCGACGAGATGGGCGAGCTCCAGGAGCGGATCACCTCCGTCCGGGGCCAGGCCATCACCTCGCTCCAGGCGATCTACGTGCCCGCCGACGACTACACCGACCCGGCGCCGGCCACCACCTTCGCCCACCTGGACGCGACCACCAACCTGGAGCGGTCGATCTCCGACAAGGGCATCTACCCGGCCGTGGACCCGCTGGCGTCCTCGTCCCGGATTCTCGCCCCGGAGTTCGTCGGCGAGGAGCACTTCACGGTGGCGACCGAGGTGAAGCGGATCCTGCAGCGCTACAAGGACCTGCAGGACATCATCGCGATCCTCGGTATCGAGGAGCTCTCCGAGGAGGACAAGCTCACCGTCGGCCGGGCCCGCCGGATCGAGCGGTTCCTCTCGCAGAACACCTACGCCGCCGAGCAGTTCACCGGCGTGCCGGGCTCGACCGTCGCGATCGCCGAGACCATCGAGGCGTTCAAGAAGATCAGCGAGGGCGAGTACGACCACTTCCCCGAGCAGGCCTTCTTCATGTGCGGTGGTCTGGAGGACCTGGAGCGCAAGGCGAAGGAGCTGATGTCGGAGGGCTGAGCCCCTCGACAGTCGTCCCACGAAGGCCACCCCGGCACCGCCGGGGTGGCCTTCGGCCGTTGCACGCCTGGTGGGGGCCGGTGCCCGGTTACCGGGCGAGCGATCGCCGGGCGGGCACGGTACCGTTTCGAGCGCGACGCTCCCGAACGAGCGCCGGTTCGACGCAACCTCTCGACGGTGTGCGCCCGTCTCCTCTTCATGGGCGTGACGAATCCTCGTGACGAATCCTCGTGGCGTGACGAATGGAGATGCTCGTGGCAAAGGCCGGCAAGGGCGGCGCCAAGTCGTCCATCTGGTCGGGGGTGCCGCGCTGGGCCCGGGCGTGCACCATCTTCGGGGTGGTGCTGCTGATGCTCAGCGGCGCGGTCCTGGTGGGCTACGAGACGCTGTTGTCCCGGTACGAGGGCTCGGTCGGCAAGGCCGACCTCTTCGGCGACAAGGCGGCCGGGGCGCAGGAGCGCAAGAGCAACGTCAAGGGTCCGCTCGACATCCTGCTGGTGGGGATCGACCCGCGGGACGCGAAGACCCCGCCGCTGGCCGACTCGATCATGGTGCTGCACGTGCCGGAGTCGCTGGACCGGGCGTACATCTTCTCCATCCCGCGTGACCTGTACGTCGACATCCCCAAGTTCGACAAGGCCGGCTACCGGGGCGGCTCCGGCAAGATCAACGGTGCCATGTCGCACGGCAGCATCGTCGAGGGCAAGAACCCCAGCGCCGCGCAGGGCTTCGAACTGCTCGCCAAGACCGTGCAGAAGGCGACCGGGATCGATCGGTTCGACGCCGGCGCGATCATCAACTTCACCGGCTTCCAGAAGATCGTCGACGCGATGGGCGGCGTCGACATGTACATCGAGCGGGAAGTGAAGTCCGAGCACCGCGAGCCGAACGGCAAGCACCGCAAGGGCAACCCGTACGGCGACGGCTACATCGGGCCGCAGGCGGTCTACAAGAAGGGCAACCAGCACCTCAGCGGCTGGCAGGCGCTGGACTACGTCCGGCAGCGCTACCCGAAGAACGGCGTCCCGGACGCCGACTACGGCCGGCAGCGGCACCAGCAGCAGTTCATCAAGGCGATGGTCAGCCAGGCGTTCAGCGCCGACGTGGTGACCAACCCGATCAAGCTGGACCGGGTGATCCGGGCCGCCGGCCAGTCGTTGACCTTCAACGGCCGGGGCAGCAGCGTGGTCGACTTCGCCATCGCGCTCAAGGGCATCCGCTCGGAGAACGTCGAGCTGATCAAGCTGCCGGGGGAGGGGATCGGCACCGGGTCCGGGTACCAGGGGGAGCGGTTCCTGCCCGTCGCCGACGACTTCTTCGACGCCCTCGAGAACGAGCAGTTGGACGCCTTCCTGCTCGAACATCCCGAGTTGCGCAACAAGACCAAGTGATCCCCGCCCGGTGCCGGGTCGGCGTGGGCCGACCCGGCACCGGGCGGGTCAGGATGCCGGACAGGGGGCGGACCGGCCCGCAACAGCGAGGTGCGGGCGGCCCGGCGGCGCACTACCCGGGGGCGACACGCCGGGTGGTGGTGCGGGTCTCGCCACCCGCGTTGGGGTAGCCACGGCGGTCGGACTAGACTTTCGGCAATCCGCCGCCGCAGCAAGGAGACAGCGTGGCACAGCAGCTTCACGTCGACCTCGTAGCCGTCGAGGAGAAGGTCTGGTCCGGCGAGGCCGAGATGGTCGTCGCCCGCACGACCGAGGGCGAGCTGGGTGTGCTGCCAGGGCACGCGCCGCTGCTCGGCCAGCTCGCCGAGCCCAGCCAGGTCCGGATCAAGCAGGCCGGCGGCCAGCAGGTCGCCTACGACATCACCGGCGGGTTCCTGTCGGTCGGCGCGGAGAGCGTGACAGTGCTCGCCGAGAGCGCCACCCCGGCCACTCCGGCCCGCTGAGCCCACCCGCCGATGGAGATCGTCGAAGGGATCGGAATCGGCATCGCGGTGATCCTGGCCGGAGTCCTGATCCTCTTCGTCCGGCGGGCCCTGGTCACCCGTAGCGGTGGCATCATCCGGCTGAGCGTTCGGGTCACCACCGTTCTGGACGGTCGGGGCTGGTCCCCCGGCTTCGCCCGGTTCGTCGGCGACCAGCTCCGGTGGTACCGGATGTTCAGCTTCGCCCTGCGGCCCAAGCGGGTGCTCTCCCGCAAGGAGCTGGTGGTCGAGCGACGGCGTCTCCCCGAGGGGCAGGAACGGCTCTCCATGCCCGCCGACTGGGTGATCCTCCGCTGTACGAGTCAACACGCGCCGGTCGAGATCGCCATGGCCCGATCCACGGTGACCGGTTTCTCCTCCTGGATCGAGGCCGCCCCGCCCGGGGCGGCCTCGCCACGTATGGCCCCCCAGGACTGGCCGGCAGTCTGACTCGGCCTGCGGTCAGCCGCTGGCCCGGACCGGGCGACGACAGTGGTAGACCAGGGCCGGCGGCAGGTTCCCCCAGACCGTACGGCCCACGGTGACCTCGTCGAACACCTGCCGCAACAGGCCGCGGAACCGCCGGGCCGGCGGTGCCCACAGCGCGTGCCGGTAGGCGAACGTGGTGAAGGCGCCCCCGTCGCCGAGCCCGGCCGCCACCGCGTCCAGCACGCTGCGCTGCCGGCTCTCCCGGAACGCCGCCCACGGCAGGCCGCTGACCACCACGTCGGCGGACGGATGCCGCCGTGCGGCAAGCAGGCCACCGAGCGCCGCCGCGTCGCCGAGCACCACCTCCACCGTCGGGTACCGCCGCGCCACCCGAGCCGCGAAGCGCGGGTTGACCTCCAACGCCAGGTGCCGGCCCCGACCGTCGAGCCGGCGCTGGATGGCCTGGGTGAACGCGCCCGTGCCCGGACCCAGCTCGACCACGACCGGATCACCCGTGCTGGGTACCGCCGCGGTGATGTCGGCAGCCAGCCCCGGTCCGCTGGGGGCCACCGCGCCGACGGTGAACGGATGCCGGGTGAACTGGCTGAGGAACGTCCACGAATCACTCATGCCGCCGAGGCTAGGAACGGTGGCCGGGGCACCGGATCGCCCCGCTGGCCGGTGGACCGGCCACCCGGAGGAGGTCGGGCGGCCGCTCGGAGGACCGCCGTCCGCCGGCCGTTCCGTAGGGTTGGCCGGGTGAGAGGTACGCGCGCCTGGTGGCCGGAGTTGCTGCTCGGGCTGCTCGCGGCCGGGCTGGGCCTGGCCAGTGGGCTGAACGGCGCGTCCCCGGAGGGCACCGACCGGGTCGTCAACGCGGCGCTCGCGGTGACCGCCGGGCTGGCCCTGGTGGGCGTACGTCGGTGGCCCGGCCCGGTGCTCGTGGTGGAGAGCGCGTTGATGGTGGCCGCGGTCCAGGTCGCGCCGTTCGGCACGGATACCCCGCTGCTGTGCGCCGCGGCGGCGCTGGGGTTCGTGGCGTACCGGGCGGACTGGCCCACCACCGGCGCGGCCTTCGCGCTGTTCCTCGCGGTCGCGATCTACACGGTTCTCGCCTCGCACCCGCCGACCGTGCTGACCGGTGGCGCGGGTCTGCTCCGGCTGACCATGCTGGTCGGTTCGTCGGCCGCGCCGGTCGCCTTCGGCCGTTACCTGCGGGGGCTGCGCAACGCCGCGCTGGTAGCCGAGGAACGGGCCCGGGAAGCCGAGTCGCGGCAGGAGATGCAGACCCGGGCCGCCCGGCTCGCCGAACGGGCCAGCATCGCCAGGGACCTGCACGACATCGTCGCGCACCACGTCGGGGCGATCGCCCTGCAGGCCGGGGCCGCCCAGTACGCCGCCCGGCGGACCGGACGGGTGGACGAGGCCGTGGCGACGCTCGGCGACCTGCGGACCACCGCCGGCCGGGTGCTGGACGAGCTGCGTGCGCTGCTGGAGGTGCTGCGCGACCCGGAGGCGATCGAGGGCGGTGCGCCGATGGTGGAGCCCGAACAGATCATCACCGAGGCGCAGCGACTGGTGCGGGCCGCCGGCCTGGCCGTGCAGGTCACCATGGACGAGCGGGCGGCCAGCACCCCGCTGGTGGTGCGCACCACCGCCGCCCGGGTGATCCAGGAGGGGCTGACCAACAGTCTCAAGCACGCCGGTCCGGGCGCGACGGCCACCGTGGTCGTCCGGTCGGAGCCGGTCGGGCTGCTGGTCGAGGTGCGCGACAGCGGCCCGGAACACCCCCGCGTCGGCCCGGTCCTGCCCTCGTCCGGGCACGGGCTGGCCGGGATGCGGGAGCGGGTGGGGCTGCTGGGCGGCACCCTGACCGCCGGGCCGACCCACAGCGGCGGGTGGCAGTTGCTGGCCCGGCTGCCGGTACGGGAGGCGTCGTGATCCGGGTGCTCGTCGTGGACGACCAGGCGCTGGTCCGGGCCGGAGTGGGGCTGTTGTTGCGGACGGCCGGCGGGTTCGAGATCGTCGGCGAGGCGGGGGACGGCCACGAGGCCGTCCGGCTCACCGAGCGGTTGCGTCCCGACATCGTCCTGATGGATCTGCGGATGCCCCGGATGGGCGGCATCGAGGCGACCCGCCGGATCCTCGCCCGGCAACCAGGGGTCCGGGTCGTGGTGCTGACCACCTTCGCCGACGACGCCGACGTCTACGGCGCGTTGGGCGCCGGGGCGATCGGCTACCTGGTGAAGGACGGCGTGCCCGAGGAGTTGATCGAGGCGGTGAGCCGGGCTTCCCGGGGCGAGGCGCTGGTGGCGCCGCCGGTGTTGGCCCGGATCGTCCGCCGGGCGATCACCGCCCACGACCGCGAGTCGCTGCCGGCGCCCAGCGCGCCGCAGCCGGAGCTGAGGCTGCTCAGCCCCCGGGAGCGGGAGGTGCTGGCGCTGGTCGGCACCGGCCTGTCCAACGCGGAGATCGGCACCCGGCTGCACCTGGGGATCACCACGGTGAAGACCCATGTCTCGGCGGCGATGGAGAAGCTGGAGCTGCGCAACCGGGTGCAGGCGGCGGTGGTGGCGCACCGGCTCGGACTGGTGGACGACGACTTCAACCCGGTGGCCGTTCCGGGGGCACCCTAGGGGACCGACCGGCCACCCGGAGGACCCGGCCCGGCCGCCGGGAGGACCGGCGGGCCCGACCCGCTGCACCACGCTTGTCGACATGACCTTCGTGGATTCCCTGCTGGACCGCCTCGGCACCCTACCGCCCGGATACGTCCTGCTGACCGCGGCGGCGGTGCTCGCCGCCGAGGTGGGCCTGCTGGTCGGGCTGGTGCTGCCGGCGGCGACCACGATGCTGACCGTCGGGCTACTGGCGAGGACCGGCCGGCTGGATCTCGGCACGGCGCTCGCCGTCACCACCCTCGCGGCCTTCGTCGGGGATCAGCTCGGCTACCTGGAGGGTCGGCTGTTCGGGCCCCGGCTACGGGACGGCCGGCTGGGTCGGTGGGTCGGCGAGCACCGCTGGCGGCGGGCCGAGGCGCTGATCGCCACCCAGGGCGGTACGGCGGTGCTGCTCGGCCGGTGGACCGCGTTCGTCCGTACCCTGGTGCCCCGGGTGGCCGGCGCAGCCGGGCTGCCGTACCCCCGGTTCGTGTTCTTCGACGGGATCGCGGTGCTGGTCTGGGTGCCCGGGACGGTGCTGCTCGGCTGGGCGGCCGGCGCGGCGTCCGCCGGGCTGCCGTCCGTTGCCGGGGTCGTGCTGGTCGCGGTCGTGGTGGTCGTGCTGACCGGGCGTCGGGTCCGGGCCCGGCGTCGGCGGGCACCGACCCGGCCCTGCTCCGGGGTGGCCCGGCCGGGTCGGTCACCGAGGTGGCGGGTGCCCGGTTCCCGGCGGCCGGGCGCCGGACGGAGCGCCCCGACCCGCCGTGGCGCGCTGGACCGCTCCTGACCCCGGCCTGGTGGGCGTCCGGTCAGTCGGTCTCGGCGACCAGTTCGACCTGGTAACCCTGCTGGTCGGTGAGGTGACCGGTGTAGCTGTCCGGACCGCCGGCGTGCGGGTGGCGGTCGGCGAAGAGCAGCGTCCAGCCGTGGGCCGGCGCGGCGGCCACCAGCCGGTCCACCGCCTCCGGTGGACCGGCGTGGAAGGCCAGGTGGTTCAGGCCGGGGGCGAGCCGGTCGTGGACCCGCCCGGTGAGCGCAGGTGACTGTTCCATGACCAGGTACGTCGGCCCGTGCCGCCAGGACCGGCCGGCCGGCCAGTCCTGGTACGGCGTCCAACCGAGCTCACCGAGCAGCCAGCCCCAGCTCCGCTTGGCGGCGGCCAGGTCGGGTACCCAGACCTCGACGTGGTGCAGCCCGCCGGTGGTCAGCGCTTGCCGCCCGGCACCCATAGCACATCGCCGCCCGGGTTGGCCGTTCTTGACAGGATGAACAGCAGGTCGGAGAGGCGGTTGAGATACTTTGCCGGAAGGGAGCTGGTGCGATCCGGATCGTGGGCGACCAGGGCCCAGGCCGCCCGTTCGGCGCGCCGGGCGACAGTCCGTGCCACGTGCAGCAGCGCCGCGCCCGCAGTGCCGCCGGGGAGGATGAAGGAGTCGAGCTTGCTCAGACGCCCGTTGTACTCGTCGCACCAGCCTTCGAGGCGTTCCACGTACTCCTCGGTGACCCGCAGCGGCGGGTACGCCGGCTCCGGCTCGACGGGGGTGGCCAGGTCGGCGCCGACGTCGAACATGTCGTTCTGGATCGACTCCAGCACGGCCCGCAGCTCGTCGTCGAGCTGCCCCAGGGCGAGCGCCACGCCGAGCGCGGCGTTGCACTCGTCGACATCCGCGTACGCGGCGATCCGTGGATCGGTCTTCGGCACCTGCTCGTTGTTGCTCAGCCTGGTCATGCCGGCATCGCCGGCCTTGGTGTAGATGCGCGTGAGGTGGACGGCCATGACGCACAGCCTACGGATACCGGACCTGACGATCCCGGCGCGGCCGACGTCGGCCGGTCGGCCGGCGGGGGTGGGGCCGGGGGACGCCGGTGACCCGGCGGTCGACGACGTCGACGTCATCCGGGTGGGCGGGGATGCCCGGCTGGCCGGCACGGTGCACGTCGTCGGGGCGAAGAACTCCGCCCTGAAGCTGATGGCGGCGGCGCTGCTGGCGCCGGGGCGGACGGTGATCACCAACGTTCCCCGGATCACCGACATCGCCATCATGGGCGAGGTGCTGCGCCGGCTCGGCTGCGCGGTCCGGTTCGAGGCGGACGACCCGGTGGACCCGATGGTCGGGTACGACGGGCAGGCCCGGTCCCGGTCGGTCGTCATCGACGTACCCGAGCAGCCCGGGGCGGACGCCGACTACGACCTGGTCCGTCGGCTGCGGGCGTCGATCTGCGTGCTCGGCCCGCTGCTGGCCCGCCGGGGTTACGTGCGGGTGGCCCACCCGGGCGGTGACGCGATCGGCTCCCGGGGCCTGGACATGCACATCGCCGGGCTGGCCCGGATGGGCGCGGAGGTCTCCGGTGAGCACGGCTTCGTCATCGCCGCCGCCCCGGACGGCCTGCACGGCGCCGAGATCGTGCTGGACTTCCCGAGCGTGGGCGCCACCGAGAACCTGGTGATGGCGGCGGTGCTGGCCCGTGGCGTGACGGTGATCGACAACGCGGCCCGGGAACCGGAGATCGTCGACCTCTGCACCATGCTCAACCGGATGGGGGCCCGGATCTCCGGCTGCGGCAGCTCCACGCTGCGCATCGTCGGGGCACCCGCCCTGCGTCCGGTGCGGCACGCCACGGTGGGGGACCGGATCGTGGCCGGCACCTGGGCGTTCGGCGCGGCGATGACCCGGGGGGACGTGACGGTCACCGGGATCGACCCGGCCTACCTGGAGGTCGCGCTGGACAAGCTGGTGTCGGCCGGCGCGCTGGTGGAGACCCGGGTCGACGCCTTCCGGGTACGCGCCGACGACCGGCCCGCCGCCGTCGACGTGGTCACCCTGCCGTACCCGGGTTTCGCCACCGACCTGCTGCCGATGGCGATCGGCCTGGCGGCGGTCAGCGACGGGGCGTCGCTGATCACCGAGAACATCTTCGACGGCCGGTTCATGTTCGCCAACGAGATGATGCGGCTCGGCGCGGACATCAAGACCGACGGCCACCACGCCGTGGTACGGGGCCGGGAACGGCTCTCCGGCGCCCCGGTACGCGCCACCGACATCCGGGCCGGCGCCGGGCTGATCATCGCGGGGCTCTGCGCGGACGGGGTCACCGAGGTCTCCCACGTGCACCACGTGGACCGGGGCTACCCGGACTTCGTGGCCGATCTGCGGGCGCTCGGCGTGGAGGTGGAGCGCGGCACCGCCCCCGAGTCCCCCGACCTGACCATCTGACCCGCCTGCCGGGCCCTGGCCCGCTGATCCGCCTGCCGGCCCTGCCCGGTCCGGCAGCCGGGGCTTAGTGGTCGTTCAGGCTCGCCGACTAGGGTGCTGACAAGCACTCAATCGCAGCGAGGGAGAAGCAGATGGCGGGTCGACTCGCGGTTGTCGGGGCCGGACTGATGGGTTCCGGCATCGCCCAGGTGGCGGCGCAGGCGGGCTGGCAGGTGACCCTGCGGGACGTGGACGACGCGGCCACCACGCGGGGCCTCGACGGCATCCGCAGGTCGCTGGCGAAGTTCGCCGAGAAGGGGAAGATCGACCCGTCCGAGGTGGAGGCGACCCTGGGCCGGATCACCCCGACCACCGAGCTGGAGGCGGCGGCCGACGCGGACGTGGTGGTCGAGGCCGTCTTCGAGAAGATCGAGATCAAGCACGAGGTGTTCCGCGCCTTGGACAAGATCTGCAGGTCCGACGCGGTGCTGGCGACCAACACCTCGGCGATCCCGGTGACCCGGATCGCCACGGTGACCGAGCGGCCGGAGTCGGTCGTCGGCACCCACTTCTTCTCCCCGGTGCCGATGATGAAGCTCTGCGAGCTGGTACGCGGCTACAAGACCAGCGACGCGACCATCGCCACGGCGAAGGCGTTCGCCGAGGGGGTCGGCAAGACGGTGGTGGTGGTCAACCGGGACATCGCCGGTTTCGTCACCACCCGGCTGATCTGCGCGCTGGCCATGGAGGCGGTCAAGCTTGTCGAGTCCGGCGTGATGTCGGCCGAGGACCTGGACACCGCCTGCAAGCTCGGCTTCGGCCACGCGATGGGCCCGCTGGCCACGGTCGACCTGACCGGCGTGGACGTCCTGTTGAACGCCACGAGGAACATCTACACCGACACCGCCGACGAGAAGTTCTTCCCCCCGGAGCTGCTCCAGCGGATGGCCACCGCCGGCGACCTGGGCCGCAAGACCGGCCAGGGCTTCTACTCCTACTGACCCCGCCCGGGGCGGGTCGGCTCGCAATGTCGCCGATACTGCGGTATCCCCACCAGCGGATACCGCAGTATCGGCACCACTGAGTCGATCACGGCCCGCCCCGCGCGGCGGGTCAGCCGTCGCGCTTGGTGGTCCAGCGGAAGGTGGTCAGGCACAGCGCCAGGCCGATCACGCACCACAGCGCGAGGACCAGGGCCACCCGCCCCAGCTCGAAGGAGCCGCCGGGTTCCTGGGCGCCGAAGCTCTCCGGCAGGAAGACCGCGCGCAGGCCCTGGCACATCCACTTGAGCGGGAAGAGCGCGGCCACCTGCTGCATCCAGGCGGGCAGCTCGGTGAAGACGAAGAACACCCCGGAGATGAACTGGAGCACCAGGGAGACCGGGGTGACCACGGCGGAGCCGCTGCGCGCGGTGCGGGCCAGCGACGAGATGGCGATCCCGCACAGGGTGCAGGCGGTCACCCCGAGCACCGCGACCCAGCCGAAGGTGAACCACTTCGCGGCGGTGGCCGGCAGGTCGAGGTCGAACAGCGCCACGGCGACGGCCAGCAGCAGCGCGGTCTCGGCGATGCCGATCACCACCACCATGATCACCTTGCCGGCGAACCAGACCCACTTCGGCATCGGGGTGCCCCGATAGCGCTTGAGCACGCCCCGGTCCCGCTCGATCGGGATCCAGATGCCGAGGTTCTGGAAGCTCACCGTCATCAGGCCGGTCGCGATCATGCCGGTGATGAAGTACTGGGTGAACTTCACCCCGCCGCCGATCGTCCCGTCGAAGATCGACGCGAAGATCAGGATCATGATGATCGGGAAGCCCATCGTGAAGACGACGGACTCCCGGCTGCGCAGGAACTGGGTGATCTCCAGCCGGCCCTGGCGCAGGGCGAGCGCGCCCGCCCCGATCCGTCGGGCACCGGTGCCGGCGACCGGGGCCGCCGGCTTCGTCGTGGTGGTCATGAGTGTCCGATCATCTTCAGGTAGACGTCTTCCAGGGTCGGCCGGGTCACCGTCAGACCGGGCACCTCACCGCCGAAGCGCGCGGCCAGCTCCGCCACCAGCGCCGTCGGCGTCGCGCTCTCCGCCGTCTCCACCCTCCCGTCCGGGGTACGCCAGGAGACCGTCGCCAGGGCGTCCTGCCGGTTGCCGAGCCGGTCGGGTGGGGCCACCTCGACCAACCGGCCGGCGGCGATCACCCCGACCCGGTCGGCGAGCGACTCGGCCTCGTCCAGGTAGTGGGTGGTGAGCACGATGGTGGTGCCGGCGGCGGCGAGATCCCGGATCAGCTCCCAGAACTCGCGCCGGGCCTCCGGATCGAAGCCGGTGGTGGGCTCGTCGAGGAAGAGCAGCTCGGGGCGGCCGATGATGCCCAGCGCCACGTCGAGCCGGCGCTTCTGCCCGCCGGAGAGGGTGTGCGTGCGGGCGGTCGCCTTGGCCCCCAGCCCGACCCGCTCGACGACCTTGTCCGGGTCGTCCGCGCCGGGGTAGAAGCCGGAGAAGTGCCGGACCACCTCGGCGACGGTCAGCTCGTCGAACTCGCCGGTGCCCTGGAGGACGATGCCGACCCGGGAGCGCCAGTCGGCCGCCGGCCGGGCCGGATCGCTGCCGAGCACGCTCACCTCGCCGGCGTCGCGCTGCCGGTAGCCCTCCAGGATCTCCACGGTGGTGGTCTTGCCCGCGCCGTTCGGGCCGAGCAGGGCGAACACCTCGCCCCGGCGGACGTCCAGGTCCACCCCCGCCACCGCGACGTTGTCGCCGTACGCCTTGCGCAGTCCCCGTACGGAGATCGCGAGCTCGTCATCCATGACGTCCAGTGTGCGACCAGGCCGGCCAGGGCGGCGGCCGGGGGTGTGGTGGTGTCGGCCATCTCGCGTCGGGGCGACCCCGTTGTCCCCGACATGGAGCTGTGTGGTTTTCCACAGTCCGATGTACTGAACGGTAACTTAAACTCCGGCCATGGACGAGAAGGCACTCCCGGGCCGGCTGCCGGAGCGCGACCGCCCCTGGGTGATGCGCACCTACGCCGGGCACTCCTCCGCCGAGGCCAGCAACGCGCTCTTCCGCCGCAACCTGGCCAAGGGTCAGACCGGCCTCTCGGTCGCCTTCGACCTGCCCACCCAGACCGGCTACGACCCGGATCACGAACTGGCCGCCGGTGAGGTGGGCCGGGTCGGCGTGCCGGTGGCCCACCTCGGCGACATGCGGGCCCTGTTCGACGGCATCCCGCTCGCCGACGGCAACACCTCGATGACGATCAACGCGCCGGCGATGTGGCTGCTCGGCCTCTACCGCACGGTCGCCGTCGAGCAGGGTGCCGACCTGACCCGCTGCGCCGGCACCACGCAGAACGACATCATCAAGGAGTACCTGTCCCGGGGGACGTACATCTTCCCGCCGGCGGCGTCGCTGCGGCTGACCGCCGACGTCGTCGCGTACACGCTGGGTGAGATGCCCCGGTGGAACCCGGTCAACATCTGCTCGTACCACCTCCAGGAGGCCGGCGCGACGCCGGTGCAGGAGGTCGGTTTCGCCCTGGCGACCGCCGTCGCCGTGCTCGACGCGGTGCGGGACTGCGGCCAGGTGCCCGCCGAGCGGATGGGTGACGTCGTCGCCCGGATCAGCTTCTTCGTCAACGCCGGGGTGCGGTTCGTCGAGGAGATCGCCAAGATGCGCGCCTTCGGCCTGCTCTGGGACGAGATCACCCGGGACCGCTACGGCGTGGTCGACCCGAAGCAGCGCCGGTTCCGCTACGGCGTCCAGGTCAACTCGCTGGGCCTGACCGAGGCGCAGCCGGAGAACAACATCCCGCGCATCGTGCTGGAGATGCTCGGCGTCACCTTCTCCCGGGACGCCCGCGCCCGCGCGGTGCAACTGCCCGCCTGGAACGAGGCGCTCGGCCTGCCCCGCCCGTGGGACCAGCAGTGGTCGCTGCGCATGCAACAGGTCCTGGCGTACGAGTCGGACCTGCTCGAATACCCGGACCTGTTCGCCGGCTCGCACGTGATGACCGGCCTGGTCGACGGGATCGTCGCCGGGGCGCGGGTCGAGCTGGCGACGGTGCTCGACATGGGCGGGGTGGTGGCCGCCGTGGAGACCGGCTACCTCAAGAGCGCCCTGGTCGCCTCGCTGGCCGAGCGCCGCCGCCGGATGGAGTCCGGCGCCGACGTGGTGGTCGGCGTCAACCGGTTCACCGAGACCGAGCCGTCCCCGCTGACCGCCGCCGGGGCGCAGGCCGTCGAGCAGGTCGACCCGGCGGTGGAGGCGACGGCCACCGCCGCCGTACGCCGGTGGCGGGCCGCCCGGGACGCGGTGGCGGTGGACGCGGCCCTGGCCCGGCTCCGGGCGGACGCCGCGACCACGGTGAACCTGATGCCGGCGACGCTGGACTGCGTGCGGGCGGGGGTGACCACCGGCGAGTGGGCCGGCGCACTGCGGCAGGTCTTCGGCGAGTACCGGGCACCGACCGGGTTGACCGGGGCGGCCGGGGCCGGCGGGGACGCCACCCTGGCGGCGGTCCGGCAGCGGGTCGCCCGCACCGCGGAGGAGCTGGGCAGCGGGCGGCTGCGGCTGCTGGTCGGCAAGCCCGGCCTGGACGGGCACTCCAACGGCGCCGAGCAGATCGCGGTGCGCGCCCGCGACGCCGGCTTCGAGGTGGTCTACCAGGGCATCCGGTTGACCGCCGGGCAGATCGTCGCCGCCGCCGTGGAGGAGGACGTCGACCTGGTCGGCCTCTCGGTGCTCTCCGGCTCACACCTGGCGGCCGTGCCGGCGGTGCTGGACGGCCTGCGCGCCGCCGGCCGGGGCGACCTGCCGGTGGTGGTCGGCGGCATCATCCCCACCGGGGACGCCGACGCGCTGCGGGCCGCCGGGGTGGCCCGGGTCTTCACGCCGAAGGACTTCGTCCTCACCGGCATCATCGACGACCTGGTGACCGTCATCCGCGACGCCAACGGCCTGGCGTGACCGGAAGGCCCTGTGTCGGGGTCTTCCGGCCACGTCGGCTGGCCCCTCAGCGGCCCCGGTACGTCATGCAGTCGGCGACGTCGGTGCCCCCGCCGACGGTGATCCCCGGGGCGTGACACTCCAGATCCGAGTTGTGCGTGCAGTCGGACCGACTGCACGCGCCGACCTGGGCGATGAGCTGGTCGAGCCCACCGCGTACCGGCGACTCCACGAAGGTGTGGCAGTGGGCGTGGTCGCTGCTGCCGATGGTGATGGCGAACGCGTGGCAGTTGTTGGTGTGGTTGTAGGAGCAGGACGATGCCGCGCACTCCTGGACCCGGGGCATTTCCATCGCTGCGGTCATGACAACCTCCCTCTCGGTGTGTATGCCCGATATTAGGCATTTGCGCACCAAGGCGCACCAAGTTCCCCCACCGACCACCCCACCGATCCGCCCAGCCCCGCCCCGCCCCTTGATCGTCTACGTCCGGGCGACTCGACACGCCGGGGCGGGTGCCGCTGAGGCGTAGACGATCAAGGGGTCAGGCGCGAAGGGGTCAAGGGCTCGGACGGCCGGGGCATTGCGGCGATGTGGTGTCGGGCGCGGGGGAGTGGCCCGGAGGTGTCGGGTGGGCCGGGCGCGGGGAGCGCCGCCAGGTGCTCCGGATGTCCGGATCTGTGCGGGTGGCTGGGGGTGAGGGTGTCCCGGTCCGGGTGGTCTGGGGTGGCGCGTCCCGTGACCGGGGGCACGCTGACGACGGAATCCCGGCCGGGCCGCAGTCGTTACACCCTCCGTACGACCACAGCAGCACCCCGCCCGGCCAGCCCGGAGCGGGCAGCGCCCCGGAATGACGTGGGGCCCCCGGTCGTTACACATGGTCCCGGCGCGAGCGGCAAGCCCGCCGGAGACTGATCGAACTTCCCCCCGCATGAGCGCCTCGTCGTGGTGCTTACGCCGCCCGCCGCCGGCCCAGACCGGCGGCCCGGTCCCCCGACCGGCCCGGTGGCGTCGACCCTCGAAGGAGCATCCCCCATGACTACCACCATTCTGCGCAAGAGCGTTCTCGGTATCGCCGGTCTGGCCGTCGCCGGTGGCCTCGCCGCCGGCCCGCTGAACCATGGTGCCGCCGAGTCGACCGCCACCGACCACACGGTGGCCGTGGTGCAGGCCGACAAGCCTGCGGTGGACAAGGGCAAGCTGATCCCGCACGGCGTGCAGGGTGAGCAGTCCCGCATCGACCTGGGTGACGAGCAGACCGCCAACGTCGAGGCGATCATCGCCGCGACCAAGAAGTCGGGCCTGGACGAGCGGGCGGCAGTGGTCGCCATCGCGACCAGCCTCCAGGAGTCCAAGCTGGAGAACCTGGGCCACCTGGGTGACCGCAACGACCACGACTCGCAGGGCCTGTTCCAGCAGCGTCCGTCGAGCGGTTGGGGCACGGTCGAGCAGATCACCGACCCCGAGTACGCCACCATGGCGTTCCTCAAGAGCCTCAAGCAGGTCGACGGCTGGCAGGACATGCCGCTGACCAGGGCCGCCCAGACCGTGCAGGTCTCGGCGTACCCCGACCACTACGCCCAGTGGGAGCAGCAGGCCGCCGACCTGGTCGCCGAGCACTGGAACAGCTGACCCCGTACGACAACGATGGCCGGCACCCCGCCCGGGGTGCCGGCCATCGGCGTCTGCGGCGCGGGGTCAGACCCGGTAGCCGGCGGCGCGGGCCGCCTCACGTTCCCGGCGGCGGTCCCTGCGGCGACGCAGGAACCAGACCACGAACGCCACCATGCCCAGCAGGAACGCCAGCACCAGCACCGGCAGGATGATCGCCACCAGGGACATCAGCACGCTGGTCGCGTCCTCGGCGGTGCTGGCCACCGGTGCCCCGAAGCCCGCCGTGGTCGCGTTGACCACCGGTCGGGCCGCCGCCTTGAACAGGTGCACGCCGAGCGCGATGGCCACCCCCGCAGCCACCGGCACCCACTGGTGGGAGGTGAAGAACCCGCCCGGGTCGCTCACCGTCACCGTCTCGGAGCCCGAACCGGCACCGAAGGCGAGGCCACCGGCGGTGGGGCGGACCACGGTCTGGACGACGTCGTTGACGTGGTCGACCACGGGCACCTTGTCGGCGACGACCTCGACCGCGAGCAGCGCCGCGAGGATCGCCAGCACCCAGCCGTTGCCCAGCCACTGCCAGCCGCCCGGCAGGTCGATCAGGCTGGTGTAGCGGGCGAGCAGGCCCATGGTGAGCAGGGGAATGTAGGCGTTCAGGCCCGCCGAGGCGGCGAGCCCGGTACCGGTGAGGACTTCGAGCACCATCTCAGCATCGCACCGGCACGCCAGTGCCGCTCGACGGTGACTCGCCGGTCCTCCGCTACCCTCGTCGGGTGCGTCTGGTGATTGCGAAGTGCTCGGTGGACTATGTCGGACGGCTCTCGGCGCACCTGCCGCTGGCCACCCGCCTGCTCATGGTGAAGGCGGACGGCTCGGTGTCGATCCACGCCGACGACCGGGCGTACAAGCCGTTGAACTGGATGAGCCCGCCCTGTCGGCTGGAGGAGGCCCCCGGCGTGTGGCGGGTGGTCAACAAGGCCGGCGAGGAGCTACGGATCAACCTGGCGGAGATCTTCCAGGACACCTCGTACGAACTGGGGGTCGACCCGGGGCTGCGCAAGGACGGCGTCGAGGCGCACCTCCAGGAGTTGCTGGCCGCCAACCCGGAGACCCTCGGGGCCGGCTACACCCTGGTCCGGCGCGAGTACATGACCGCGATCGGCCCGGTCGACCTGCTCTGCCGGGACGCCGACTCCGGTGCGGTCGCCGTCGAGGTCAAGCGGCGTGGCGACATCGACGGGGTCGAGCAGCTCACCCGCTACCTCGAACTGATGAACCGCGACCCGCTGCTCGCCCCGGTGGCCGGCGTCTTCGCCGCGCAGGAGATCAAGCCGCAGGCCCGGGTGCTCGCCACCGACCGGGGCATCCGCTGCGTGGTCGTCGACTACGACCGGCTGCGCGGCATCGTGCGCGACGAGCTGACCCTCTTCTGACCGCGACTGGCCTCGCCGGTCCCGGCTGACCGGGGGCCGGGGGCCGGGGTCAGCGTCGGCCGTACAGCGCTTTGGTGACCTTGACGATGCGGGCCACGTCGGTCGGGGTCCGCTCGAAGGTCATCGCAGGCAGCAGCGACCGGGCCCGCCGCTTGGTGACCGACTTGGCCCGACCGAACTCGCGCAGCCCGTCCTCGCCGTGAATCCGGCCGAAGCCCGAGTCGCCCACCCCGCCGAACGGCAGCGTGGACATCCCGGCGAAGGCGAGCGCCGAGTTGACCGAGGCCATCCCCGAGCGCAGCCGTCGGGCGATCGCCATCGCGTCGCGGCGGCCGAAGACCGAACCCCCCAGGCCGTACGGCAGGGCGTTGGCCAGGCGTACGGCCTCGTCGGCGTCGGCGACCCGGCTGATGGTCACGGTGGGACCGAAGGTCTCCTCGCGGATGGCCGACGCGGACTCGGGGACGTCCACCAGCACCGTCGGGTGCACGTACGGCGGCTGTACGGCGGCGGGGCCGCCCAGCACCGCCCGCCCCCCGGCGTCGATGGCGTCGTCGATGTGCCGACGGATCACGTCGAGCTGGCTCGGCATGGTGATCGGACCGATGTCGGCCCCGTCCGCGCCGACGGTCAGTCGTTCGGCGCGGGCGACCACCTTGCCGACGAACGCGTCGTAGACCGGCGTCACCGCGTAGACCCGTTCGATGCCGATGCAGGTCTGGCCGGCGTTGGTCAGCGCGCCCCAGACACACGCCTCGGCGGCGGCGTCCAGGTCGGCGTCCGCGTCCACGATCATCGCGTCCTTGCCGCCGGCCTCCAGCAGCACCGGGGTCAGCGACTCGGCACAGGCCGCCATCACCTTCCGGGCGGTCGCCGTCGAGCCGGTGAAGGCCAGCTTGTCCACGCCCGAGCGGCACAGCGCCGCGCCGACGTCGCCCAGGCCGTGTACCGCCGTGAACACCGGCTGCTCCGGCACCACCTCGGCGAACGCGTCGACCAGCCACTGACCGACCACGGGGGTGTACTCGCTGGGCTTGAGGACGACCGCGTTGCCGGCGGCCAGCGCGTACGCGGCGGAGCCGATCGGGGTGAAGACCGGGTAGTTCCACGGGCCGATCACCCCGACCACGCCGTGCGGTTGGTATTCCAGGTGGCCGGAGAACTCGGCGAGGATCAGCCGGGACCGGACCCGGCGTGGCCCCAGCACCCGACGGGCGTTGCGGGCCGCCCAGTCGATGTGTTCGATGGCGGTGAGGATCTCGACGACTCCGTCACCGACCGGCTTGCCGCTCTCGGCGTGGATCAGCTCGGCCAGCTCTTCGATCCGTTGGGCGAGCAGGGCCCGCCAGCGCAGCAGCCGCGCACGGCGGCCGGTGAAGCCGAGACCGGCCCACCACTGTCCGGCCGTCCGGGCGCGGGTGACCGCGCGGGCCACCTCCTCGGCGGTGGCGACCGGCAGGCTGCCGGCCTCGGCTCCGGTGGCCGGGCTCGTCGAGACCAGCCGACCGTCGGAGATGACCGGGACACCCGGGACCTGCACAGCCGTCATGGCGGAAGTCTAGACCCGGAAGCTACCGGCTGGTAGTTCCCGGCGGTGGCCGTCGACGACTCCGGCCGCCGCCTGTTCGGTGGACGGTGGATGTCCGCCAGGGGGCGCGGAGATGACCGGGCGGGTGGTGAGCTGGTTACGCGGAGCTGGCAGGCTGACCGTGGGGCGACGGTGGGTGGGGAGCTGACTGTCCATGCAGGATCATCCGGAACTGAGGCCGTTGTTGACGGTGGCCGGCGGGCCGATGCGGGGCGCGAGTTTCCGCGTCCGCCCGCAACCGCAGGTGATCGGCCGGGCGCCGACCGCCGACATCGCGGTGGGCGACGCGCACCTGAGTCGGCGGCACGCCGAGCTGCGACCGACCGATGCCGGGGTGGTCCTGGTCGATCTGGGGTCGACCAACGGGACCTGGCTCAACGACCGGCGGATCACCGGCCCCGAGCCGCTCACCGACGGCGACGTGATCCGGCTGGGCCGTACCGAGCTGCGCTACTTCGACCCCGGGCTGGCCACCACCGACCCGGTCGGCCTGCGCTTCACCGGTGGCGCCGGTGGCCGTCGGGACCACCGGCCGACGCTGCCGCTGCCGTCTCGCGCCCCCGGCCCGACCGACGCCCGGCCGGCCGTCCCCATCCCCTCGGCGAGCGGCGTCGACACCAACGCCTGAGTCGTGGCAGCATGCCGCGGATGGAGATCGCGCAACGCACCGTGACCGCGAACGGCATCGTCCAACGGGTCCGGGTGGCCGGGCCACCGGACGGGACGCCGGTGTTGCTGGTGCACGGCAACGGCTCCTCGTCGGCCTTCTGGGAGCCGCTGCTACGCCGGCTCCCGGCGACGCTGCGGGTGGTCGCCCCGGACCTGCGGGGTTACGGGGGCACCGAGACCGCCCCGGTCGACGCCCGCCGGGGGCTGGCCGACTTCGCCGACGACGTGGCCGCCCTGCTCGACACCCCGGGGCTGTTCACCGCCGGGGCCCGTCCGGTGGTGGTCGGGCACTCCCTCGGCGGGGGAGTGGCGATGCGGCTGCTGGTCGACCGACCCGACCGGGTGGGCGCGCTGCTGCTGGAGGCGCCGGTCTCCCCGTACGGCTTCGGTGGCACCCGGGATCTCGCCGGCACCCCGACCACCCCGGACTTCGCCGGCACCGGGGCCGGCACCGCCAACGCCGACTTCGTGGCCAGGCTCGCCGCCGGTGACCGGGGCGTGGACGCCCCCACCAGCCCCCGTGCGGTGCTGCGGGCCAGCTACGTGGCGGACCCGGCCTGCCTGGCCGACGACGAGGAGCTGCTGCTGGACAGCCTGCTCTCCACTGCCACCGGCGACGACAACTACCCCGGCACCGCCGTGCCCTCGCCGCACTGGCCGGGCCTCGCGGCCGGTGACCGGGGGGTGCTCAACGCGCTGGCCCCGGCCCACTTCCGGCTCGCCGACGAGCTGGTCGCCGTCGCGGTGAAGCCGCCGGTGACCTGGGTACGCGGCGAGGCCGACGTGATCGTCTCCGACACCTCGCTGTTCGACCTGGCGTACCTGGGATCACTGGGGCTGGTGCCCGGCTGGCCGGGTGAGCAGGCCTGCCCGCCGCAGCCGATGGTCGGTCAGACCCGGGCGGTGCTGGAGCGGTACGCCGCCGCCGGGGGCGGCTACCGGGAGGTGGCCCTGCCGGACTGCGGGCACAGCCCGCACCTGGAACGGCCGGCCGAGTTCGTCGCCGAGTTGCTGGCCCTGACCGACCCGACGGCGATGCCCTGACCGGCCCGGCCGCGAGGCCCTGACCGGGCGACGGCCGGCTTCGCTGGACCGGGGCGGCCAGCACGTCCCGGAGCGGGATGCGGGATGTCTCCCACGGCGTCGCGGCAGCGCGTCGTCGCGTGGCAGACTGCGGCGGATAACCTTAGCGTTCGTTCAACTCGGCAACGGTGGAGTCAACCAGGGGAGGCCGGTCGTGGCGCGGGAGTTCACCAGGGTGGGTGTGGTGGGTCTGGGCACCATGGGTGCCGGCATCGTCGAGGTGTTCGCCCGCAACGGCGTCGACGTCGTCGCGGTGGAGATCTCCGAGGCCGCCCTGGCGCGTGGCCGGGCCACCCTCAAGGGGTCGACCGACCGGGCGGTGGCGAAGGGCAAGCTGGCCGAGGCCGACCGGGACGCCCTGCACTCGCGGGTCGACTTCCAGGTCGGGCTGGACGCGCTGCACTCGGTGGACCTGGTGATCGAGGCGGTCCCCGAGCACCTCGACCTCAAGCAACGGATCTTCGCGGAACTGGACCGGGTCTGCCGGCCCGACGCCATCCTGGCCACCAACACCTCGTCGCTGAGCGTCACCGAGATCTCGGTCGCCACGAGCCGGCCCCACCAGGTCGTCGGCATCCACTTCTTCAACCCGGCACCGGTGATGAAGCTGGTCGAGGTGGTCCGCACCGTGGTCACCTCCGCCGACGTGGTCGACGACGTCGAGGCGCTCTGCGCCCGGCTCGGCAAGGTCGACGTCACGATCAGCGACCGGGCCGGCTTCATCGCCAACGCCCTGCTGTTCGGCTACCTCAACCACGCGGTAGGCATGTTCGAGGCCCGGTACGCCACCCGGGAGGACATCGACGCGGCGATGAAGCTCGGCTGCGGCCTGCCGATGGGCCCGCTCGCCCTGATGGACCTGATCGGGCTGGACACCGCGTACGAGATCCTGGACACCATGTACCGGCGCGGTGGGCGGGACCGCCGGCACGCCCCGGTGCCATTGATCAAGCAGATGGTCACCGCTGGGCTGCTCGGCCGCAAGTCCGGACGCGGCTTCTACCGCTACGAGAAGCCGGGCTCACCGAAGGTCGTACCCGATGACCAGACGCCGGCCGCGACGGAGCCGGACCCACGGGGGATCTCCGCCCCCGCAGCCGTGACCAAGGTCGGCTCCGGGAGCGGGAGGAGTGAGCTTGCGAGCCCCGCAGCCGTGACCAAGGTCGGCTCCGGGAGCGGGAGGAGTGAGCTTGCGAGCCCCGCAGCCGTGACCAAGGTCGGCATCGTCGGCTCGGGGACGATGGCCACCGGGATCATCGAGGTCTTCGCCGGGGCCGGCTACGAGGTGGTCTCGGTGACCCGGGGCGCGGAGCAGTCCGCCAGGGTCTTCGAGGCGGTCCGGACGTCGCTCAACAAGGGTGTGGTGCGGGGCCGGCTCGGCGAGGCCGACCGGGACGCCGCGCTGGGCCGGATCACCTGGTCGGCCACCCTGGAGCACCTCGCCGACGTCGACCTGGTGGTCGAGGCCGTGGTCGAGGAACTGAGCGTCAAGAAGGCGCTGTTCGCCAGCCTCGACGAGATCTGCAAGCCGGGCGTGCTGCTCGCCACCACCACCTCCTCGCTGCCGGTGATCGACGTGGCGATGGCGACCCAGCGCCCGGCCGACGTGGTGGGCCTGCACTTCTTCAACCCGGCGCCGGTGATGCCGCTGGTCGAGGTGGTACGGACGATCCGCACCTCGGCGGAGACCACCGCCACCGCCCGCGCGGTCTGCGCCGCGCTCGGCAAGACCGGCGTGGTCTGCGGCGACCGGGCCGGTTTCGTGGTCAACGCGCTGCTCTTCCCGTACCTGAACGACGCGGTGAAGATGTTGGAGGCCAGCTACTCCACCGCCGACGACATCGACCACGCGATGAAGCTCGGCTGCGGCTACCCGATGGGCCCGTTCGAGCTGCTCGACGTGGTCGGCCTGGACGTGTCGCTGGCCATCCAGCGGGAGCTGTACCTGGAGCTACGCGAGCCGGGCTTCGCCCCCGCGCCGCTGCTGGAACACCTGGTCACCGCCGGCTACCTCGGCCGCAAGACCGGCCGGGGCTTCCGCGACCACACCCGGCGCTGATCCGGGTCAACGGCGGACGCCGGTGACGGCGTCTGACGGGTGTGACCTTCGAGGAGTACGTCAGCAGCCGTGGACCGGCGCTCGTCCGGCTGGCCCGGCTGCTGACCGGCGACCCGCACCGGGCCGAGGACCTCACCCAGGACGTGCTCGCCCGGGCGTACGTGCACTGGCGGCGGATCGCCCGCGCCGACCGCCCCGACGTGTACGTACGCCGGATGCTGGTCAACGCCAACCGGTCCTGGTGGCGGCGGCGGTCCAACCGTGAGCTGGTGGTGGACGGCTTCGGAGAGCAGGCCGGGCGGGCGGACGTCGGCGGCGAGGCGGCCGACCGGGACGAGTTGTGGCGGCTGATCCTCCTGTACCCGCAGCTGGGCCAGTTGGAGCTGCTCGGGCTGGAGAAGGCCCACCTGACGGCCTCGTACGGCTGGCCGTCCCGGGGTTTCACCGAGGCGGACGCGGCGACGGTGCTCGGCGGGGCGGTGGTGGCGGACGACCTCACCCGGCCGGACACCTGGAACTGACCGTAACCTTGGCAAGGTGAGCCCCCGTCGCAACCGTCCTCGCCGCGAGGACACCGCCCACCTGGACTCCGACCGGGCCCGCCAGGGCGTGGAATCGGTGCAGCAGTGGCGCGACGGCGAGTGGCAGGTACGCGGGATCAGCGGCGGAGCGTCGGTCAAGACGTACCGCTGCCCCGGGTGTGACCAGGAGATCCGGCCCGGCGTGGCGCACCTGGTGGCCTGGCCGGCCGACGGCACGGGTGATCTCACCGACCGGCGGCACTGGCACAGCGGCTGCTGGCGGGCCCGGGACCGGCGGGGGCCGAACCTGCTGCGCGGTCGGGGCGCACCCCGCTACGGCTGAACGACCGGTGCCACCCCGCGCTGCGGGTCGGCGGTCCCTGCCGTGCCGCGCCCTGCGGGAGGGCGGTCTGTGCCACCTCCGCGCTGGGGCGCTCTGCGCCGTGCCGCGCTGCGCGAGCGATCTGGATCACCTCGTTTCCGTCCGGGCGAGCGGCGGCGGCGACTTAGCGCCAGACTTGAGCGGTGAGCACACCGATTCGCGCGTCGTCGATCCTGCCCGGCCACCGGGAGGACATCGAGCTGCACACCGCCGACGGCCTGCGGCTCGTCGGGGAGCTGGCCCGCCCGGTCGACCGGGCACCGGTGGGCACCCTGGTCTGCCTGCACCCGCTGCCCACCCACGGCGGGATGATGGACAGCCACGTCTTCCGCAAGGCGGCCTGGCGGCTGCCCGCCCTGGCCGACCTGGCGGTGCTCCGGTTCAACACCCGGGGCACCAGCAGCGTCCGGGGCACCAGCGAGGGGGCGTTCGACAACGCGGTGGCCGAGCGTTTCGACGTGGCCGCCGCGATCGAGTACGCCGAGTTCCACGAGCTGCCGAGCGTCTGGCTGGTCGGCTGGTCGTTCGGCACCGACCTGACCCTCAAGTACGGCTGCGACCCGGCGGTGGCCGGGGCGATCCTGCTCTCCCCACCGTTGCGTTTCTCGCAACCCGAGGACCTGGCCGTCTGGGCGGAGTCGGGCCGACCGCTGACCGCGCTGGTGCCCGAGTTCGACGACTACCTGCGCCCCGACGAGGCGCGGGAACGCTTCGCGGTGGTGCCGCAGGCCGAGGTGGTCGGGGTGCCGGGGGCCAAGCACCTCTGGGTGGGCGACGCCGAGCGGGTGCTCGACGAGATCGTCCGGCGGGTGAACCCGGCGGTGCCGCTACCGCTGCCGACCAGCTGGGACGGCCCGATGGAGACCGGCGACGCCAGCGCGTACGCCGACCGCACGGTGGCCGCCTTCGCCGACACCCCCGTGCCGGGGCCCGCCGCCGGCTGAGCCGGTGGGCGGTGCTGTTCAGCGGCGTTCCTGCCGGGGCAGCACCACCTCGTGCAGGATCAGCTGGAGAGCGGCGACCACCGGGATGGCGATCAGCGCGCCGACCACCCCCATCAGCGCCACCCCGAGCAGCGCGGCGAGCAGCGCGGCCACCTCGTTGACCTCCACCGACCGCCGCATGATCTTGGGGTAGATGAGGTAGTTCTCCACCTGCTGGTAGATCACGAAGAAGACCACGCAGGCGATGCCGATCGGCAGCCCGGTGGCGAAGCCGACCAGGCTGACGATCACCGCGCCGAGGGTGGCACCGATCTGCGGGATCAGGTCGGTCACCGCCACCACCACGGCCAGTGCGAACGCGTACGGCAGCTCGACGACCAGCGCGAAGACGAAGGTGGTCGCGCCGGCCAGCACCGCGATGCTCAGCGCCCCCACCATGTACGCGCCGACCTTGGTCAGGATCTCGTCACCGATCAGGCTGACCCGTTGCCGGCGGGACCTCGGCACCAACGCGTACCCGAGGTCGCGCAGCTTGTCGAAGTAGGCCAGGAAGTAGATCGTCAGCACCAGCACGGTGAGCACCCGGAAGATGGTGCCGAAGATCAGTTGGGCACCGCCGAGGACCCCGCCGAGCGCCCGGCCGACGGTGTCCGCGTTCGCCAGCTCCTGCACCCGCTGCATCACGTCGTACCGCACCACCAGGTCGTTGACGGCGCGATTGCGGCGCAGCTCCTCCACGTAACTGGGCAACTGGTCGATGAACTGCCCGGTCTGGGTCACCACCGGCGGCACCAGTGCCACCAGCCCAGCGACGATCAACAGCACCAGGGTCAGCACGACCACCGTCACGGCCAGGCCGTGCGGCAGCCCCCAGCGGCGTAGCCGGACCACCGCCGGGTTGAGCCCCACCGCCAGGAAGAGCGCGATCACCACCAGGACCAGGATTCCGCCGGCATTGCGGATCCCCATGAAGACGGTGTACGCCAGCAGCACGCCGAGCGCGCCGGTGAAGCCGATCAGGAAGCTGCTGCGGCGCAGTGGTCGACCGGGCCGACCGAACCGCCCCGAGCCGGTGGTGACCGACCCGGCGGACTCGTGTTCCCTCGGGTCGACGTGCGCCACCGCGTCATCCGGCCCGGCGTTCCCCCTGGTGGAAGCGGTGGCGTCCGACGCGGTGGAAGCGGCGGTGTCCGACGCGGTGGAGATGGTGGCGTCCGGCGTGGCGGGCGGGCTCGCCGGTCCGGCCGGGGTGGCGGCGGTCACCCCGGTCCCCTCGCCAGCCGACCGCGGCGGGGGAGACGACGAGGTGGTGCGGTGCGCCGCCGGTTCCGGCCCCTGGCGGGCCGCCGGTACGCCCGGGGGTGCGCTGTCCCGGGTCGCGTCGTCGCGTGCCGGGCCGTGCTGTGCCACCGGACCTCCCTCGTCCCGCTCCGGCGTTGACCACCGGGAGTGAATCATGCGGCCCACCCGGCGAACACCTACCGTGCGGGCCCCTGCTCGCAGGGTAGTGGTCCCTGACGGTGGCCAGCCACCCCGGGTCACCCGGACCGGCCCGCCACCACACCCCTGGTCCGCTCGGCCCCGGCGGTCGTCATGTTCTGTCCGCTCGGTCCCCGGCGCTCGTCGTGCTTCGCCCGCTCGGTCCCGGCGGTTGTCGTGCTTCTGTCTGCTCGGTCCCGGCGGTTGTCGTGCTTCTGTCCGCTCGGTCCCGGCGGTGTCGTGCTCTGTCCGCTCGGCCTGGCGTCGCCGGGTGAGGCGTCACTCGGACTCGACGGTCACCGTACTCGGTTTGGCGCTGCGCTCGTCGGTGGTCGGCTTGGTGGGCCGTTTACCGTTCTCGCCGGTACTGGTGATCTTCGTCGGGGTGGCCCTCCGGCCAGCGGTGCCCGGGACCGCGGCGACCGTCGGTTCGCCGTCCACCCCGGCGCTGGCCGTCTCGCCGTCCACCGTGGTCACCGGCTCCGCCTTCGGCTTCGCGCCGGTGCCGTCCGGGCTCTCCGTCGGCCTGGCACCATTGGCGGCCGGGCCTGTCGCCGGCTTCGTGACGGCCACGACCGGGTCCTTCTTGACGCCGGCACCGTCCGGGTTCGCCTCTGCGCCGGCCCCGACCGGGTTCGCCCTGGCACCGTCCGGGTTTGTTGTGGCACCGGTCACGACCGGGTTCGCCTTGGTGCCGGTCACGTCCTGCTCCGGCTTCCGGCCGTCGGTGGTGCGGGCCGGCTTCGGCTTCGCACCGTTGCCGAGCGGGCCCGTACCCGGTCGGTCGCCGTCCGGCGTCGGTACCACCGCGTCGAGGCCCATCGGGGCCGTGGCGCGCATCCGGAGTTCGGTGACCTCCCGCTGGACCTCGTCATGCTCCTGCCGCGCCTGCCAGGTCTCCTGGCGCAGGTCGGCGAGCTGCTGCTGGGCCTGGGCGATCTCCAGCATCACCCGGGCGAGCTGCTGACGGCCGGCCGCCGCCTCCTGCTGGGTGGCGGCGAGGTGCTGTTGGGTGGTGGCCAGGTGCTGCTGGGTGGTGGCCGCATACTCGTCGAACTGCCGGCGCGAGGCGGCGACGTGCTCGTCGGCCTGGCGGCGCTTGTCGGCGGTCTCCCGTTCGACCCGGTCGAGCAGTTCGGTGGTCTCCTGTTCGACCCGCCGGCGCAGTTCGGCGGTCTCCTGCTCGGCCTTCCGGCGCAGGGCCGACGCGTCCGCCTCGGCCGAGCTGCGGATCTCCGCCGCGCCCCGCTCGATCTCGTCGCGCCGTGCGGTCCACTCCCGTTCCAGTTCGTTCTGCCGGGCCTCGTGCTGCTGCTCCAGCTCGTCGTGCCGGGTCTGGTGCTTGCGGTCCAGCTCGTCGCGGTGCCTGGCGAACTCCTGCTCGGCGGCGGCACGACGCTGGGTCAGCTCCCGGTCGGCGGCCTCCCGTCGGCCGTTGACCTCCTGCTCCACCCCCGCGCGCCAGGCACCCAGTTCCTGCTGCGTCTGGGCCCGGGACTGCTGCACGTACGCCTCGGTCTCGGTGCGCAGCCGCTGCACGTACGCCTCGGCCTCGGCGCGGCTGCGCTCGGCCGCCTCGGTCGCCTCGGTGGTCAGCCGGTGGGCCTCCTGCCGGGCCCGGCTCCGGGTCGCCTTCGCCGCTCCCTCGGCGTCGTCGGTGACCTGCTTCGCCTCCTGCATGGCCTTGGCGTGGGTGGCCCGGCTGGTCGCGGTCGCCGTCTCGGTGAGCCGCTTCGCCTCCTGCTGGGCCTTGGCGTGCACCTCCTTGGCCGCGTCGCGCAACTGGGTGGCCTCCTGCTGGGCCTTCGCCAGCGCTGCCTTGGCGGTCTCGCGGAGCTTGGTGGCCTCCTGCTGGGCCCGACTGTGGATCTCCCGGGCGGTGTCGCGCAGCTGGGTGGCCTCCTGCTTGGCCTTGTTCAGGGCCTCCTGGGCGGCGGCGCGCAGCCGGTTCGACTCGTCCTCGGCGGTGGCGCGCAGCAGGGTCGACTCGTCCTTGGCGGTGCTGCGCAGCCGGGCGGCATCCTCCTTGGCCGTACGGACGGCGGCGTCCGCCTCGGCCTTACGGGCCGTGGTGTGCCGCTCCTCATCGGCACGCCGGGCGGCGAGCGCTATCTCGAAGTCCTTGAGGGCCCTGGCGGCCTGCTCCCGGGCCTCGTCGATGATGTGCTCGGCGGCGGCCCGGCGGGCCTCGATCTCCTCGTTGGCGGCGGCCAGGATGGCATCCGCCTGCTCCTCGGCGAGGGCGAGGATCTGCTCGACCCGGGGGCCGAGGTGCTTGAAGGAGGCGCGGTCTACCACGCCGATCTGCTTACGCACCTGGGCGAGATCCCGCTGGAGATGCTCGACCTGCCCGGCCAGCTTGTGGATCTGGGTGTACGCCTGTTCCCGCTCACCCGTCAGGGTGGTGATCTCGTGCTCCGCACGAGCGACGTACCGGTCGACCTGTCGTTTGTCGTATCCCCGCAGGGCGGACTCGAAGCTGGGCTCCGTAGTCACATCCCCGCCGAGAGCGAACAGTTCCTCGCCGTGCGACATGCCCCCATCCTCACACGCATCCGGCCCTCCTGGGGCGATACGGACGCCGCTGTCGGAGCTGTTTCACTGTGGTTGGGCGACAGGGTGTCACAGGGCGGGAACGCGGACGGCGCGGGGGTCCACCGGTCACCCGGTCTCGCCCCGCGCCGTGACACATGCCCCGGCGGTGCGATGGATCAGCTGGCGGTCTCCGCGGTGGTCCGCGACTCGGCGTCGGCCTTGGCCGGCTCCGACTTGGCCGGCGTGGCGGCCTGCTGCTGGGCCGGTACGCCCGGCACGATCCCGGCCAGGCCGGAGAGCATCTGACCGAGCTGGGAGGTCACCGCGTCCTTCTGGCGGGTGAGGTCCTCCACCTCGCGGCGGGCCGCCTGGGTGGTCAGGTCCGCCTCGGTACGCGCCTCGGTGAGCAGTCGCTTCGCCTCGGCCTTGGCCTCGTTGAGCGTCTTCTCGGACAGCGCCTTGGCCTTGTCGACGGTCTCGTTGGCGGTGCGCTCGGACTCGACCCGACGGGCCTCGGCGCGCTGCTCGATCTCCTTGGCCCGCTCCTGGGCGGCGCGGGCCCGCTGCTCGGCCTCGCCGACCAGCTTCTGGGTCTGCGCCACCTGGGCGGCGTGCCGCTCGGACTCCTCGCGCTCGGCCTTCTCCCGACGCTCGGCGAGCTGGAGCTCCAGGGCCTGGAGGTCCTTGTCCCGCTTGTCGCGGGCGTCGGTGAGCAGCTTGGTCGCCTCGGCGCGCTTCTCCTCGGCCTCCCGCGCGGCCTTCGCCCGCTGCTGGGTGATCTCCCGCTCGGCGGTGGCGCGCAGGGTGGCGACCTCCCGCTCGACGGTGGACTTCAGCTCGGCCACCTCGTGCGCGGTGACCGTACGCAGCTGCTTGGTCTCCCGGTCGGCGTCGGCGCGCAGGGTGTCGGCCTCCCGGCGGGCCTGCACCCGGGCCTCGGCGGCCTCCCGCTCGGCGGCGGTACGGACGGTGCCGGCCTCCCGCTCAGCGGTGGCCTTCATCGCGGCGGCCTCGGCCCGCGCCTTGTCCGTGATCTCCCGCGCCTCCAGCCGGGCGGCGGAGAGGATTCCCTCCGACTCGCGCTTGGCCTCGTTGCGGTGGTCGTTGGCCTGCTCCTCGGCCAGCCGGAGGATCTGCTCGACCCGGGTGCCGAGACCGGAGAGGGTCGGCCGGCTGTTCTCCTCGAGCTGCTTGTTGGTGTCGGTGAGCTTCTGCTCGAGCGCGGCCTGCCGCTGCTCGGCCTGGCGGAGCCGGCGCTGGGCGTCGTTCATCCGCTGCTCAGCCTCGGCGCGGGCCTGCTCCGACTGGGTCAGCGCGGCTGTCATCCGGCCGAGGAAGTCGTCGACCTGGTGGGTGTTGTATCCGCGCAGGCCGACCGTGAAATCTGGCTGCGAGTTCGCGTTATCGAAGAACGCGAGAGGGGAGGACTGCTGCTGGGGCATTGGGACATACTTGCAGACCCCCCGGGGTCGTTCGCAAGAGCGGTGTGGAGCTTTCGTGTCCTCTTTACATGGTCCACCGGGTCGTCCGACCGGTCCGGCCCGGACGGCGATCTTGGCAGGTCCGGGCGGGGCTGTCGTCACGCGAGGTAACGAAAAAAGGGCCACGGGCACTGTCCGTGACCCTTTGTCCGGCCGCCCTCGAATGGGGGCCGGTGACAATGGGCACGAGGACCCCGACGACCCCGCCGCAAAGGCAATGCCCGCCGCGCCGCAAAGTGGAGCCCGGACCGCCCGGTCGGGTCAGTGCCCCCGGAACCGGTTGATCTCCCGCTCGTACCGCGCGCGGAACCCGGGGTCGCGGACCCCGAGCCCGTCGGCGGGGGCCAGGCAGCGCACCCCGACCTTGCCCTGGTGGGCGTTGCGGTGCACCTCGTACGCCGCCTGCCCGGTCTGCTCCAGTGGGTAGGTGCGCGACACCGTCGGGTGCACCTTGCCCAGCGCGACCAACCGGTTGGCCTGCCACGCCTCATGGTAGTTGGCGAAGTGGCTGCCGACGATCCGCTTGAGGTGCATCCACAGGTAACGGTTGTCGTACTGGTGCTGGAAGCCGCTGGTGGAGGCGCAGGTGACGACGGTGCCGCCGCGCTTGGCGACATAGACGCTGGCACCGAAGGTCTCCCGGCCCGGGTGCTCGAAGACGATGTCCGGGTCCTCGCCGCCGGTCAGCTCACGGATCCGTTCGCCGAGGCGCCGCCACTCGTCCGGGTCCTGGGTCTGCTCGTCGGACCAGAACCGGAAGCCCTCGGCGGCCCGGTCTATCACCAGCTCGGCGCCCATCGCCCGGCACAGCGCGGCCTTCTGCGGCGAGGAGACCACGCAGACCGGGATCGCGCCCCCGCCCAGCGCCAGCTGGGTGGCGTAGCCGCCGAGTCCGCCGGAGGCACCCCAGATCAGCACCACGTCACCCTGCTTCAGGCCGGCCCCGTGGTGGGAGACGAGCTGCCGGTACGCGGTGGAGTTGACCAGCCCCGGGCTGGCCGCCTCCTCCCAGCTCAGGTGGCGGGGCTTCGGCATCAGCTGGTTGGCCTTCACCACGCACAGCTCGGCCAGGCCGCCGAAGTTGGTCTCGAAGCCCCAGATCCGCTGCTGCGGGTCGAGCATCGTGTCGTCGTGCCCGGCCGCGTCCTCCAACTCGACCGAGAGGCAGTGCGCGACCACCTCGTCGCCGACCTTCCACCGGGTCACCCCCGGGCCGGTGCGCAGCACCACGCCGGCCGCGTCCGAGCCGACCACGTGGTACGGCAGGTCGTGCCGGCGGGTCAGCTCGGAGAGCCGGCCGTAGCGCTGGAGGAACCGGAACGTGGGCAGCGGTTCGAAGATGCTGGTCCACACGGTGTTGTAGTTGATCGCGCTGGCCATCACCGCGACCAGCGCCTCACCCGGCCCGAGTTCCGGGGTGGGCACCTCCTGCACGTGCAGCGCCGTGCGCGGGTCCCGGTCCCGGGTCGCCAGCCCGTCGAACATCCGGGCCTCGTCGGCGCGGACCACCACGCCCCGGTAGGTCTGCGGCACCGGCAGCCCGGCCAGGCCGGCGAGTTGCCGCTCCGGCTGGCCGGAGCCCTCCGCCGCCATGATCGCTTCGAGGATGTCCTGCACGGTGACCTCCCGTTCGTCGGCACCCACACCGGGGCGGGGGCGCTGCCATCGTCGACGCTGGCGGGACCGGTGACCATGTCGGCAATCGACACCTCCGGCTCCCGGCCACTGCCGTGCCAGCGGACGCTACTGAACGGTCGTTAGGGTTCGGAACCCTCCTGTGAGGAACTGCATCACCCCATGCGCGGACCTGCCCAAGGAAGCGCTGAACTGCACACCCCCACACCCCCACACCCCGCTCGCCCCCTCCGGCCCGCCGAGCGGTGTTGATCAAGAGGTTTACGTCATGCTCGAAGATCGAATTGACACAAACCTCTTGATCAACACTCCGGGAAGGGGTGGGTGGGTGGGGTGGGTGGGTGGGGGGTTAGTGGGGGGTGGGGGCGGGTTCTACTAGTTCGATGAGGACGCCGCCGGCGGCCTTGGGGTGTACGAAGTTGACGCGGGAGTCGGCGGTGCCTCGCTTCGGGGTGTCGTAGAGCAGCCGTACGCCGCGTTCGCGCAGCGCCGCGCAGGCCACGTCGATGTCGGCGACCGTGTACGCCACCTGCTGCACGCCGGGGCCGTTGCGGTCGAGGAACTTCGCGATGGTCGACTCCGGCGACAGCGGGGCGAGCAACTGCACGCAGCCGCCCTCGGCGGTCGGGCCGACGGCCATCATCGCCTCGCGTACGCCCTGCTCGGTGTTGGTCTCCACGTGTACGCAGCGCATCCCGAAGGTGCGCTGGTAGAAGTCGATCGCGGCGTCCAGGTCGGCGACCGCGACCCCGACGTGATCGATACGGCGCAGCCCGATGTCTGTGACGTAGTCGGCAGCGGGCTCGACGGGGGAGTTCTCAGCCATGACGCTAGTCTGGCCGAACAGCCGTTAAGGCGTGAAGGTCGGTAACCCCTCGGAGGCAGTCAGTGGCATCGGTGATCGTCAGCGGCGCGCGGACCCCGATGGGCCGGCTGCTGGGCAACCTCAAGGACCTCCCGGCGACGAAGCTCGGCGGTGTCGCGATCAAGGCGGCGCTGGAGCGCGCCGGGATCGCCCCGGACCAGGTGCAGTACGTGATCATGGGTCAGGTGCTCCAGGCCGGAACCGGGCAGATCCCGGCCCGCCAGGCGGCCGTCGAGGCCGGTATCCCGATGTCGGTGCCGGCGCTGAGCATCAACAAGGTGTGCCTCTCCGGCCTGGACGCGATCGCCCTGGCCGACCAGCTCATCCGGGCCGGCGAGTTCGACATCGTGGTGGCCGGTGGGATGGAGTCGATGACCAACGCCCCACACCTGCTGCTCGGCCAGCGCGCCGGTTACAAGTACGGCGACGTCACCGTCAAGGACCACATGGCCCACGACGGGCTCAGCGACGCGTGGGACTGCTGCTCGATGGGGGAGTCCACCGAGCGGCTCGGCGTACGGCACGGCATCACCCGCGCGGAGCAGGACGCCTTCGCGGCGGCCAGCCACCAGCGGGCCGCCGCCGCGCAGAAGAACGGTCACTTCGCCGACGAGATCACCCCGGTGGTCATCACGCAGCGCAAGGGCGACCCGTTGGTGATCAGCGAGGACGAGGGCATCCGGCCGGACACCACCGCCGAGTCGCTGGGGAAGCTGCGCCCGGCATTCGCGAAGGACGGCACGATCACCGCCGGCACCTCGTCGCCGATCTCGGACGGCGCGGCGGCCGTGGTCGTGATGAGCAAGGCCAAGGCGAACGAGCTGGGCCTGACCTGGCTGGCCGAGATCGGTGCGCACGGCAACGTGGCCGGCCCGGACAACTCTCTGCACTCGCAGCCCTCGAACGCCATCCAGCACGCCCTGAAGAAGGGCGGGTTGAGCGTCGAGGACCTCGACCTCATCGAGATCAACGAGGCGTTCGCCCAGGTCGGCATCCAGTCCGCGCGGGACCTCGGGATCAGCACCGACAAGGTCAACGTCAACGGCGGGGCCATCGCGCTCGGCCACCCGATCGGCATGTCCGGTGCCCGGCTGGTGCTCACCCTGGCGCTGGAACTCCAGCGGCGCGGCGGCGGCACCGGCGCGGCGGCGCTGTGCGGTGGTGGCGGCCAGGGCGACGCCCTGATCATCCACGTCCCGGCCGGCACCGAGAACTGACCGCCCGGCGAGTGAGCCGGGTCTGTGAGCCCCGTGGTCGTGGGGCGGAGGTGGCTCGGTGAGCGCGAGGAGTGAGCCGGGTTTGCGAGCCCCGCAGTCGTGAGCGAAGGTGGCTCGGTGAGCGCGAGGAGTGAGCCGGGTTTGCGAGCCCCGCAGTCGTGAGCGAAGGTGGCTCGGTGAGCGCGAGGAGTGAGCGGGGTTTGCGAGCCCCGCAGTCGTGAGCGAAGGTGACCCTGTGAGTGTCGAGAACGCCCCGGCTCCGGCCGCTGTCCCGGTACGTCGCAGTCGGGACGTACCGATGCTGGTGGAGCGGGCCCGTGCGGGTGACCCTCGTGCGGTGGCCCGGCTGATCACCCTGGTCGAGTCCGGTGACGAGGTGTTGCCGCAGGTGGCGGCGGCGCTGGCACCGTACGCCGGGCAGGCCCAGGTGGTGGGGTTGACCGGTTCCCCGGGGGTGGGCAAGTCGACCACCACCAACGAGCTGGTCCGGGCGCTGCGGGCGGGCGGGCACCGGGTCGGGGTGTTGGCCATCGACCCGTCCAGCCCGTTCACCGGCGGGGCGATCCTCGGCGACCGGGTCCGGATGCAGGACCACGCCACCGACCCGGGTGTCTACATCCGGTCGATGTCCAGCCGGGGCCACCTCGGCGGGCTCTCCGCGGCGACCCCGCAGGCGGTCCGGGTGCTGGAGGGCGCCGGCTGCGACGTGGTGCTGGTGGAGACGGTCGGGGTCGGCCAGGCCGAGGTGGAGGTGGCCTCGCTCGCCGACACCACGCTGGTGCTGCTCGCCCCGGGCATGGGTGACGCGATCCAGGCGGTCAAGGCCGGCATCCTGGAGATCGCCGACGTCTTCGTGGTCAACAAGGCCGACCGGGACGGCGTGGACGCCACCGTCCGCGACATCCAGGGCATGATCGCGCTGGGTGAGCGCGGGCCGGGGGAGTGGCGTCCGCAGGTGGTCCGGTCGATCGCCGCGCGGGGCGAGGGGATCGACGACATCGCCGCCGCGATCGACAAGCACCGTGGCTGGCTGGAGCAGCACGACGAGCTGCGCCGCCGTCGCCAGGCGCGGGCCGCCGCCGAGATCGAGGCGATCGCGCTCGGCGCGCTGCGCGCCCGGATCGGTTCCCTGCGCGACGGTACGGAGCTACCGGCGCTCGCCGCCAAGGTAGCCGAGGGCACCCTCGACCCGTACGCCGCAGCAAACGAACTACTCGCCCAAATCCGCTCCTAACCCCACCCCCACCCCACCCCACCCCGCCCCCGCCCCCCGCCCCACCCCGCCTCCCGTGTCGATCATGGAGTTGTGGTGCCTGACGAAAGCCGCAAAATTGGGCGTACGCGGCACCCTAACTCCATGATCGACGGTCTGGACGGGTGGGTGCGGTCGTTGGGGTGGCTTGTAGGGTTCTGGGGTCGGTGTGTCGGTGTGGGGGAAGGCGGTGGGTGTCGGTGAATCACGAGGCGACGCAGGAGCTGTCGGTGACGCCGGACGCGGTGGCGGGCGGGACGACACAGGTCTCCGACGAGGTGGTCGAGAAGATCGCGGTGGCTGCCGCGAAGTCCGTGCCCGGGGTGGCCGAACTCGGCGGTGACGTGGCCCGGTTCTTCAACGCCGTACTCGACAAGGTTGGGTTGGACCAGGTCGGCGACGCCCGGCGGGGCTGCTCGGCGCACGTCACCAACGGTGCGGCCGTGGTCAAGCTGGTGCTCGTGATCTCCGCCGGCCACCCGGTGCCCCAGGTCACCGACGCGGTGCGGGCCGCGGTGACGGCGGCGGTCGAGGCGTACGGCCTGCGCGCCGACGAGATCAACATCCGGGTGGACGACGTGGCGATGGGCGACCCCGGGGCAATCGTCGCCTGAGTGGCTGACGCGTTACGCCGATTGCCTGGCGGGGCTGTTTCGTGGTGCGCGCCTCGCCTCGTGAGGGCTTGGGTCGTGGGGCTTTCTTGCTCTGGCGGCGTCACGGAATTCGTGAAGCTCGATGGGATCGGTAGGTGCTACGCCGGAGACTCGTATGCCGAGCTGGCATGAATATGACAGGCCGGCATGCCAACCTCCGAGGGTAGGCGTCCGCCTGGCGACAGCTGAGTGTGAACTTGATTATGGGGGCGCCCGCCGCCCCGCCCGCGGTTGCTCGGTGATCAAGAGGTATACGTCAGGCTCGCTCGGAACGGTGACGTAAACCTCTTGATCACCGTGGTGAGCCTCCCGATCACTGTGGTGGGCCTCTTGGTTGGCGTTATGGCTGGGAGGGGTGGGTGGGGGGTGGGGGGTCTGGTTACCGGGGGGTAGGGGTTTCCTTAGCGATCGTTCAGGATCTCGTTCTACACTCGGATTTCAGTCGAGGACTCGAGGAGGAGCCCCGCGGATGAACGCCGACGAGATCGCCGCCGGACGGGCACGCTGGCAGGCCCGGTACGACGCCGCGCGCAAGCGGGACGCGGACTTCACCACGCTGTCCGGAACGACCGTGCAACCGGTGTACGGGCCGCCCGAGGGGACCGCGTACCCCGGGTTCGAGCGGATCGGCTGGCCGGGCGAGTTCCCGTACACCCGGGGGTTGCATCCAACCGGCTACCGGGGTCGGGCCTGGACGATCCGGCAGTTCGCCGGGTTCGGCAACGCCCAGCAGACCAACGAGCGGTACAAGATGATCCTCGGCGCGGGCGGTGGCGGGCTCTCCGTCGCGTTCGACATGCCGACCCTGATGGGGCGCGACTCCGACGACCCGCAGGCGCTCGGCGAGGTCGGCCACTGCGGGGTCGCGGTGGACACCGCCGCCGACATGGAGACCCTCTTCGACGGCATCGACCTGGCCGGGGTCACCACCTCGATGACCATCTCCGGCCCGGCGGTGCCGGTCTTCTGCATGTACCTGGTCGCCGCCGAGCGGCAGGGCGTCGACGTGTCCAGGCTGGACGGCACGTTGCAGACCGACATCTTCAAGGAGTACATCGCGCAGAAGGAGTGGCTCTTCGACCCCGAGCCGCACCTGCGCCTGATCGGCGACCTGATGGAGTACTGCGCCGCCGAGATCCCGCGCTACAAGCCGCTGTCGGTCTCCGGCTACCACATCCGCGAGGCCGGCTCGACCGCCGCGCAGGAGCTGGCGTACACCCTGGCGGACGGGTTCGGCTACGTCGAGCTGGGGCTGTCGCGTGGACTGGACGTCAACGTCTTCGCCCCCGGGCTGAGCTTCTTCTTCGACGCCCACCTGGACTTCTTCGAGGAGATCGCCAAGTTCCGGGCCGCCCGCCGGATCTGGGCCCGCTGGCTGCGCGACGTCTACGGCGCCACCAGCGAGAAGGCCCTCTGGCTGCGGTTCCACACCCAGACCGCCGGGGTGTCGCTGACCGCGCAGCAGCCGGTCAACAACGTGGTACGCACCGCCGTGGAAGCCCTCGCCGCAGTGCTCGGCGGCACCAACTCACTGCACACCAACGCCCTGGACGAGACCCTCGCCCTGCCCACCGACTCCTCCGCCGAGATCGCCCTGCGGACCCAGCAGGTGCTGATGGAGGAGATCGGGGTGACCAACGTGGCCGACCCGCTCGGCGGCTCCTGGTACGTCGAGGCGCTCACCGACGCCATCGAGGCCGAGGCGGAGGAGATCTTCGCCCGGATCCGGCAGCTCGGCGGCGAGGGCCCGCACCAGATCGGCCCGATGACCTCCGGCATCCTGCGCGGCATCGAGGACGGCTGGTTCACCGGACACATCGCCGAGTCGGCCTTCGTCTACCAGCAGGCGCTGGAGAAGGGCGACAAGAGGATCGTCGGGGTCAACTGCCACACCGGCACGGTCGCCAAGGAGTTGGAGATCCTGCGCATCTCGCACGAGGTGGAGGTGGAGCAGCGCCGGGTGCTCGCCGAGCGCAAGGCCGCCCGGGACACCTCGGCCGTGACGGCGGCGGTGAACCGCATGGTCGAGGTCAGCCGTACCGGCGGGAACATGATCCCGCCGATGCTCGACGCCGTCCGCGCCGAAGCCACCCTCGGCGAGATCTGCGACGCCCTCCGCACCGAATGGGGCACCTACCGCGAACCCGCCCGCTTCTAACCCGGAAGTAGCCCTACTTCCGCCCGCCCAGGACCCCTCCGCATAGCGAAGCGCCCATCCCCCCACCCAACACCCCATCCCCGTCCACCTGCCCCCCGTCCACCCCACCCCACCCCACCCACCGGTCGATCATGGAGTTGTGGTGGGCGTAGCGCCCCCTTTGTGGTGCTTCGGAACCACCAAAACTCCATGATCGACGGGGCGAGGGCGGGGCGGGGGCGGGGTGGGAGGGGTGGGGGGTGAGAGTGGCAACTGTGGGCGTTGCGGGTGAGCTGGGAAGGGTGGGAGGCGTGCGAGACTAGGTAACCATGAGCGACCCACGGATCACCTCGTCGATCTTCACCCGCGGCGCGGTCGACCTCAGCGCGCTGCGCGGCACCGCCCCGGCCAGTTCCCGTCCCACCACACCGAGTCAGACCGGCACGTCCACCGGGCTACCGGGCGGTCCCGCCGCAGGTGGCGCCGCTGCCGCGCTCGACGTGACCGAGGCGAACATCCAGTCCGAGGTCCTCGAACGGTCGATGACGACGCCCGTCGTGGTCTTCTTCGGTGCGGCCGGCTACCCGGACAGCGACCAGTTCGCCCCGGTGCTGGAGCGGTTGGCCGCCGAGGGTGCCGGTCAGTGGGTGCTCGCCCGGGTGGACGTCCAGGAGAACCCCCGGATCGCGCAGATGTTCCAGATCCAGGCGATCCCGACCGTCTACGCGGTCGTCGGCGGTCGTCCGATCGACGCCTTCCCCGGGGTGATCCCCGAGCCGCAGCTGCGTCAGTGGCTCGCCGCCGTGCTGAAGGCCGGTGGCGTCACCGTGGCGGAGCCGGAGGACCCCCGCCTGGACGAGGCCGACGACGCGCTGATGAGCGGCGACCTGGACGCCGCCGAGCAGGCGTACCGGAAGATTCTCGCCGAGTCCCCGGCGGACGCCGCGGCCGAGGCCGGTCTGGCCCAGGTCGGGGTGGCCCGGCGGGTCGCCGGTGCGGACCCGCAGACGGCGCTCGCCGCCGCGCAGCGCAATCCCGACGACGTCGACGCCCAACTGCTCGCCGCCGACATCGAGGTGCTCAGCGGGATGGCCGAGCAGGCGTACGCCCGGCTGGTCGGGCTGGTCCGGCGGACCGCCGGCGACGACCGGGACAAGGCCCGCCAACACCTGATCGCACTGTTCAGCATCGCCGGCCCGGACGACCCCGCCGTGGCCTCCGCCCGCCGCGCCCTGGCCAGCGCCCTGTTCTGAGTACGTGAACGCCCGCGCGGGCCGGCCCTCCGGCCGGCCCGCCCGACCATCGAGGACGGGAGCCCGTGATGCGCCGAATCGCCGTCCTCGACGCGCCGACCAACCTGGGCCTGCGCCCGCCCACCTCCACCTCCGTCCCCGGCTGCGGCAAGGCCCCCGGCGCGCTGCGCGACCACGGGCTGCTGGCCCGGCTACGGGCCCGGGACGCCGGCTGCCTCACCGCCCCCCGGTACGACCCGGGCGACTGGCGGCCCGGCGACGGCGTCTGCCACGCGCGGGAGATCTCCGGCTATTCGACGGCACTCGCCGACCGGATCGGCGCGATCATCGACCGGGGTGAGTTTCCCCTGGTCCTCGGTGGGGACTGCTCGGTGCTGCTCGGCTCGGCGCTGGCCATGCACCGGCTCGGCGAGGCCGTCGGCGGGCGGATCGGGCTGGTCTTCGTCGACGGCCACTCCGACTTCCGGCACCCCGGCAACGCCTCGTACGTCGGCGCGGCGGCGGGGGAGGACCTCGCCCTGGTGACCGGGCGGGGGCAGGCCGACCTGGCCGCCATCGAGGGCCGTCGACCGTACTTCCGGGACATCGACGTGGTGGTGCTCGGCATCCGGGCGCAGGACGAGTACCGGCTCGACCTCCAGGCCGCCGGGATCACCACCCGACCGGTGCCGGCGCTGCGCGCCGAGGGTGCCGCCCGCAGCGCCCAGTGGGCGCACGAACAGTTGGCGGACTGCGCCGGCTACTGGGTGCACATCGACGTGGACGTGCTCGACCCGGCGGTGATGCCGGCCGTGGACGCCCCCGACCCGGGCGGGATCGCCTTCGCCGAGCTGGAGATCCTGCTCGCCGGGCTGGTGGACACCCCGCACTGCCTCGGCGTCGAGCTGACCGTGTTCGACCCCGACTACGACCCGGACGGTTCGTACGCCAGCGAGATCGTCAACACGATCGTCGCCGGGTTGGCCCCGGTCGTCGCCCCGGACGCCGTCCCGCCCCGGCTGCTACCGGCCCTGCCGGAGCAGCCGGCCGAGCCGGAGCCGGACCCCGCACCGGACCGGGCCGAGGAGCCGGTCGCCTGACCCGGGCGGGTCAGGAGCGGGCGCGCAGGAAGCGTTCGGCGATCGGGACGGCGCTGGCCGTACTCGATCCGCCCTGCTCGACGAAGACGGCGAACGCGACGTCCCCGCGCCAACCGACGAACCAGGCGTGGGTGTGCGCCGGGTCGTCGTCGTACTCGGCGGTGCCGGTCTTGCCGTACACCGGGCCACCGGGCACGTCGGCCAGCGCCTTGCCGGTGCCGGCGGTGACCACCTCCCGCATCATCGTCTTCAGCCCGGCCACCGACTCGGCCCTCAGCTGCGGGCCGGCCTCGGCCGGTGCGGCCGGGGCCGGGTCGAGCACCAGCTTCGGCTGCTCCCAGCGGCCCCGGGCGACGGCGGCGGTGGCCCCCGCCATGGCCAGCGGACTGACCACTGTGGTGCCCTGGCCGATCGCGGCGGCGGCCTGCTCGGTCGGGCCGCCGCCCGCCGAGATCTTGCCGGTGAAGATGTCCATGCCGAGGTCCCACCGGCCCTCCAGACCGAGGGTGCGGCCGGTGACGGCCAGTCCGTCCGGGCCGAGCTGCGGGGCCGACGCGACGAACGCGGTGTTGCAGGACTTGGCGAAATCGGTACGGAACGGCACCTTGCCCAGGACGAAGTCGTCGGAGTTCTTGAACGACCGACCGTCCACGCTGAAGGTCTTCGGGCAGTCGACGATGGTCTGCGGGGTCACCGCGCCCTTGTCGAGCAGGCCGAGGGCGCTGACCGTCTTGAAGGTGGAGCCGGGCGGCACCTGGGCGGTGAAGGCCAGGTTCTCCCCGGCCGCCCCGGGACCGTTGGCGGCGGCGAGCACCGCGCCGTCGCTGATCCGGACCGCCACCAGGGCCGCCCGCCGCTTCTCGGCCCGCAACGCGGCGTCGGCGGCGTTCTGGGTGGCCACGTCGAGGCTGGTGCGGACCGGCTCGCCGGCGCGCGGTTCCTGCCGGAACGCCTCGGCGACGACTGTGGTGCCGCCCTCGGGGGTGGGCCGACGCACCTCCACGGTCGTCCCGGGAGCGCCGCGCAGCCGCTCGTCGTAGCGGCCCTGGAGCCCACCGTGGCCGACCAGGTCGCCCTTGGCGTACCGGTCGGGGTGGGCGGCCAGGTCGTCGGCCTGCGCCTGGTCGACCGTGCCGAGCAGGGCGCGGGCGAACTCCCGGGTGGGGGCGAGGTCCAGCTTCTCGGCCTGGAACTTCGTCCCCGGCAGGTCGTAGATCCGCGACCGGATCTGCCGGTACGCCTCGTCCCGCAACGTCACCACCTCGACGAAGGCGTCCGGATCGGCGTCGCGCAACCGCTGCGGCAGGTCGGTGAGGTCGACCGGCGGGCTGATCGGCGGGGTGACCGCCTTGAACGCCGCGTCGAGCCGCCCCACCAGAGCCCTGGCGTCGGCGACCTCGCTCGGCTGCACCCCCACCCGGACCACCGGCCGGGGCGTCACGATCGGCTGCCCCGCGCCGTCCAGCACCCCGGCCCGGGGCGCGGCGGTGCGCCGCAGCGTCAGCCGGTCGCCCTTCTCCAGTTGCTCGTGCAACAGCTGGGGCTCCCAGATCACCTGCCACTGGTCGTCGCCATCGTTCTGCCGCAGCCGGATCGGCCGCTGGTAGGCCCAGTCCGCCCCGCCCGGCAGCGCCCACCGGATGTCGACCTTCGTGGTGGCGAGGTTTCTGGTGACCTCGACGTCACCGGCGCGACGCAGGGTGGGTGGGGTGGTGGCCAGGTCGCCGGAGAGTTTCTTGATCTCCTCGGCGACCGTGGCGGCGGGCACCCCCGCCCCGGTCGGGTCGACGAAGCCCACCTTGTCCAGATTGCCGGAGCGCCAGCCGACGAGGAACGCGTCCACGCTGCCCGCCAGCCCGTCGTCGCCGGAGCAGCCGACGAGGGCACCGGCCGCCAGCACCGTGGCGGCCAGGGCCGCGAGCCCTCGTCGCAGGGGCGTGCCGGGGCGACGGTACGGGTACGGCAGGGGCATGGAACAGGCACCTTTCGGGTGGTGGGCTGCCCCGCACGCTAGTACGCGACTGCCGCCCGTACTGCCCCGCGCGGCCGGCGGGGTCGCCCCACCGGCCTGGTCGACGGCGGTGTCGCGCCTGCGGGCAGCGTGAAGAGGTGGACCCGCAGGTGTGATGAACATCGCGGGGCGGGGTACTCGGCACCCGGCCGACCGTGGATCTGCAACGGGCGAAAGGACAAAGTCCCGAACCGGACGTCCGGCCGGTGGTCCGCCGAGGAATGGACAGAGCGACGGGCCTAAGGTGGGCGGCAGAGTGACCCACAATGCGGTGGGTCGAGGGGAGTGGCACCGATGGACCGGCGTCCGGCGATCAAACCGGTACCCGAGCTCCGGCAGACTGATACCGGCCGGGACGACAGCTTCGATTCGACGACCGACGGGGACAGCCCGCCGATCGACGGGGACGGCTTCGGTCGACTCGACACAGGGGTGACCGGGATGACCGGTTCGAGCATCGACACCCTCTACGACCTGGGCCTTCCGGTGGAAGCGCTCGGCGACGACGTGGAGGACGCCGAACTCGACGAGCCGGTGCCCAACGCGGAGCGCCTGGTGGCCCAGGCGGTGGCGTTGGCCGGTGACGACCACGACGCGGCGACCCTGGTGGGGCGGTTCTGGCGGTTCGCGCCGGACGAGGAGCTGATCGGGTTCACCGCCGAGGAGATGCTCGACGCGGCCCGGGCGCACCGGGATCTGGCCCAGCAGCGGGTGCCGGGCGAGCTGAAGTTGCGCATCCACTCACCCGACGCCGACCAGCACCATACCGTCGTCGAGATCGTCACCGACGACATGCCGTTCCTGGTCGACTCGGTGACCGCCCTGCTCAATGCCCACCACCTCGACGTACACCTGCTGGTGCACCCGCTGGTGGTGGTCCGGCGGGAGCCGCTGGGCCGGCTGACCGAGGTCTCCGCCGACGTGGAGCCGGACGACGCGATCGCCGGTGACCTGGTCGAGAGCTGGATGCGGATCGAGATCGACCCGGTCCGCGACGCCGACCAGCGGGACAGGCTGCGCCGCGAGTTGCAGCGGGTGCTCACCGACGTGCGGGAGGCCGTCGAGGACTGGCCGAAGATGCGCCAGCGGGCCCTGGCGCTCGCCGACGAGTTGTCCACCGCCCGGACGGCGGACGACCGCCCGCCGGTGCCGGAGAAGGACATCACCGACTCGGTGGAACTGCTGCGCTGGCTGGCCCACGACCACTTCACCTTCCTCGGTTACCGGGAGTACCGGCTGGTCGACTCCGGCGGGGAGGGTGGCCCGGCGCTGGAGGCGGTGCTCGGCACCGGGCTGGGCATCCTGCGGTCGGACTCGCCGGAGGCGCGGGCGCTGTCGTCGATGACGTCGGAGGCGCACGAGAAGGTGATGGAGAAGCGGCTGCTGATCATCACCAAGGCGAACTCGCGGGCCACCGTGCACCGTTCGGCCTACCTGGACTACATCGGTTTCAAGATCTTCGACGAGGCCGGCGAGGTGGTCGGCGAGCGGCGGTTCCTGGGCCTGTTCTCCACCGCGGCGTACCGGACCAGCGTGCGGGAGCTGCCGGTGGTCCGCCGCAAGGTGGCCGAGGTGCTGGACCGCTCCGGGTTGAGCCAGCGCAGCCACTCGGGCAAGGACCTGCTCCAGATCCTGGAGACCTACCCCCGCGACGAGCTGTTCCAGATCAAGACCGACGACCTGTACCACGCGGTGATCGGTGTGCTGCGGATGGCCGGTCGCCGGCAGCTGCGGGTGTTCCTGCGCCGGGACGCGTACGGGCGGTTCATCTCCTGCCTGATCTACCTGCCCCGGGACCGGTTCACCACCCAGAACCGGCTGCGCATGCAGGACATCCTGCTGCGCGAGCTGAACGGGGTCGGGGTGGACTACACCACCCGGGTCACCGAGTCGATGCTGGCCCGGGTGCACTTCATCGTCCGGACCGACCCGGGCAACCCGCCCGGGGCCATCGACGCCGACCTGCTCGCCGAGGAGTTGGCCGACGCGACCCGGCTCTGGGACGACGACTACCGGCTGGTGCTGGAGCGCAAGCTCGGCGACGAGCAGTCCAAGCACCTGTTCACCCGGTACGCCGACGCGTTCCCGGAGGGCTACAAGGACGGGCACACGCCGTACGAGGCGATGAAGGACCTGGCCAAGCTGGAGCTGCTGGAGGAGCCCGGCCAGCTGGAGATGCACCTGTTCCGCAAGCAGTGGGCACCCCGGCCGGGGCAGCGCGACACCGGGGCCGACGAGGCGATGGACGTCCGGTTCAAGGTCTACCGGTACGGCGAGCCGATGATGCTCTCCGCCGTGCTGCCGGTGCTGCACTCGCTGGGCGTCCGGGTGGTCGACGAGCACCCGTACGAGGTGGACCGGACCGACGGCCGGGTCTTCCTGTACGACTTCGGCCTGCGCCTGCCCGAGGGGCACCAGGAGTTGGCCGAGGTACGCCCGCACGTGGAGAACGCCTTCGCCGCCGCCTGGCGGGGCGAGGCCGAAGTGGACGGCTTCAACGAGCTGGTCCTGCGCGGCGGTCTCACCTGGCGGCAGGTGGTGGTGCTGCGGGCCTACGCGAAGTACCTGCGGCAGACCGGGGCGGTCTTCTCCCAGGAGTACATGGAACAGACCTTCATCGCGTACCCGCGGATCGCCGCGCTGCTGGTGGAGCTCTTCGAGGTGCGGTTCGCCCCGGGCGGGCGGAGCACCGAGCAGCGCCGGGAGCGCAGCGGTGAACTGGTGGACGCGGTCCGGGTCGCGCTGGACGACGTGGCCAGCCTCGACCAGGACCGGATCCTGCGCGCCTACCTGACGTTGATCCAGGCCACCCTGCGGACCAGCTTCTACCAGAAGCGCGCCGACGGGCGGCCCAAGCCGTACGTGGCGTTCAAGCTGGACCCGCAGGCCATTCCGGACCTGCCGGCCCCCCGACCCAAGTTCGAGATCTTCGTGTACTCGCCCCGGTTCGAGGGCGTGCACCTGCGGTTCGGGCCGGTGGCCCGGGGCGGACTGCGCTGGTCCGACCGGCGGGAGGACTTCCGCACCGAGGTGCTCGGCCTGGTCAAGGCGCAGATGGTGAAGAACGCGGTGATCGTGCCGGTCGGGGCCAAGGGCGGCTTCGTGCTCAAGCAGAAGCCGGGGGACCGGGACGAGGCGGTCGCCTGCTACCAGGAGTTCGTCGGCGCGATGCTCGACGTCACCGACAACATCGTCTCCGGGGAGATCGTGCCGCCGGTGGACGTGGTGCGGCACGACGCCGACGACCCGTACCTGGTGGTCGCGGCGGACAAGGGCACCGCGACGTTCTCCGACATCGCCAACCAGATCTCGGCGGCGCACTGCTTCTGGCTGGGCGACGCGTTCGCCTCCGGCGGTTCCGCCGGCTACGACCACAAGAAGATGGGCATCACCGCCCGGGGCGCCTGGGAGTCGGTCAAGCGGCACTTCCGCGAGCTGGGCCACGACACCCAGACCCAGGACTTCACAGTGGTCGGCGTCGGCGACATGTCCGGTGACGTGTTCGGCAACGGGATGCTGCTCTCCGAGCACATCCGGCTGGTGGCCGCGTTCGACCACCGGCACATCTTCCTCGACCCGGACCCGGACGCGGCCACGTCCTTCCGGGAACGCAAGCGGCTGTTCGACCTGCCCCGGTCGTCGTGGGAGGACTACGACCCGACGCTGATCTCCGAGGGTGGTGGGATCTTCCCGCGTGGGGCCAAGTCGATCCCGATCACCCCGCAGGTGCGGGCGGCCATCGGCCTGGCCGACGACGTCACCCAGCTCAGCCCGCCGGAGCTGATGAAGGCGATCCTCACCGCACCGGTGGACCTGTTCTGGAACGGCGGCATCGGCACGTACGTGAAGGCGTCCAGCCAGACCAACGCCGAGGTGGGCGACAAGTCCAACGACGCGATCCGGGTGGACGGCAAGAGCCTGCGCTGCCGGGTCGTCGGCGAGGGCGGCAACCTGGGCTGCACCCAGCTCGGCCGGATCGAGTACGCGCTGACCGGCGGCCGGATCTACACCGACTTCATCGACAACGCGGCCGGGGTGGACTGCTCCGACCACGAGGTGAACATCAAGATCCTGCTCAACACGGCGGTCGCCGACGGCGCGCTGGACGTCCCCGAGCGGGACGAGCTGCTCGCCCAGATGACCGACGAGGTCGCCGAGCTGGTGCTGCGGGACAACTACGACCAGGCTCGGGCGATCAACAACTCGCAGGCCCAGGCCGCCTCGCTGCTGCCGGTGCACCGCCGGATGATCAGCGAGCTGGAGCGGGCCGGTCAGCTCGACCGGGCGCTGGAGGCGTTGCCCCCGGACGAGGAGCTGGCGGTCCGCACCGAGTCCGGGCTGACCGCGCCGGAGTTCGCGGTGCTGCTCGCGTACGTGAAGATCGTGCTGGAGCGGGAGATCCTGAACGAGGGTCTCGCCGACGAGGAGTGGACGACCGACGTCCTGGTCAAGTACTTCCCGACGCCGATGCGCGAGCGGTTCGCCGACCGGATGGCCCAGCACCGGCTGCACCGGGACATCGTCACCACGGTCCTGGTCAACGAGGCGATCAACCGGGGCGGCATCTCGTTCGTCTTCCGGGTCGTCGAGGAGACGGCCGCCTCGGCGGCGGACGTGATCCGGGCGTACGTGGTGGTCCGGGAGGTCTTCGGGCTGCGGGAGCTGTGGGCGGCGGTCGAGGCGCTGGACAACCAGGTCTCGCCGGAGTTGCAGACCAGCGTCTACCTCGACACCCGGCGGCTGCTCGACCGGGCGGTGCGCTGGCTGGTGACCAACCGGCGCTCGCCGATCGACGTGCCGGCCGAGATCGCCCGGCTCCGCGACGGGGTGGCCCGGCTGCTGCCGGACCTCCAGGAGCGCTTCCACGGCAGTGAGCGGGAGTCGCTGCGGGCGCACATCGACGCGATGACCGCCCGGGGGCTGCCGTCCGGGCTGGCCGAGCAGGCGACCCGGCTGATGTACAGCTTCGGCCTGCTGGACGTGGTGGAGACGGCGGCGGCCAGCGGGCGCGACGTCGGCGAGGTGGCCTCGGTCTACTTCGTGCTCTCCGACCGGTTCCGGGTGGACTCGCTGCTGTCGAAGATCTCCCTGCTGCCGCGGGAGGATCGCTGGCAGACGCTGGCCCGGATGGCGCTGCGTTACGACCTGTACGCCGCGCTGGCCGCGCTCACCGGGGAGGTGCTCGACTCCACGCCGGGCGACCTGCCCCCGCAGGAGCGGGTGCTCCAGTGGGAACAGTCGAACGCCACCTCGATCCACCGGGCGCACCGGGCGATGGGAGAGTTCGACGAGTCGCGGGCCGACCTCGCCTCGCTGTCGGTGCTGCTGCGTCAGATCCGTACCCTGGTGCGGACGTCCGCCGCAGCCTGACCGTACGCCGGGCCGCGCCTCCGGTGGGACCAACGTCCCGCCGGAGGCGCGGCTGCCGTCCGTCCCGCCGGAGGCACGGTTCGGGTCAGGACGTCATCGTGGCGAAGACGATCACGTTGTCCTGGTAGCTGCCGGCGCCCTGGTCGAACTGGCCGCCGCAGGTCACCACCCGGAGTCCGGGGCGGTCGTTCGGGCCGTACACCAGCTCGGTGGGGAACTCCTCCTTCGGGTACGCCCGCACCTCGTCGACGGTGAAGGTGGCGGTGCCCCCGTCGGCCCGGGACACCGTGATGAGGTCGCCGGGCAGGAGCGAGCCGAGCTGGAAGAAGACCGCCGGACCGAGCTCCGCCGAGTCGACGTGCCCGACGATCACCGCGTTGCCGGTCTCGCCGGGGCTGGTGCCCGGCTCGTACCAGCCGGCGCGCTGGGCCTGGTCCAGCGGGGGCACCTGGACCGTGCCGTCCTGGTTGGTGCCCAGCGGCATGATCTCCGCGTCGACCCCGATCTTCGGGATGGTGATGGTGGTGGGGGCGGACCGGGGCAGAGGGTCGGGGCCCGGCGGCACGCTGGCGTCGGCGGGGACCTCCGCGTCCGGGTCGTCGACCGCTTCGGCGTCCTCGGCGGGGGTGCTCGCCGGGGCGGTCTGCGGCGCGGCCTGGGCCGCCGGCTGCGGTGGACGGGGCGGGGGCGTGGTGCGGATCGACGCGCCGATCATGCCGGAGCCGGCCATGGCGAGGAGGACGACGACGGCCGCGCCGGCGGCACGCCACGGTTTCCCGTGACGGCCGCCGGCCCGTGTCGCCGTCGAGTCAGCCGAGCTCATTGGCCCGACGCCGCCGCATCAGCACGATGCCGCCGAGGGCAGCCGCGCCGATCATGCCCGCACCACCGGCGGCCATGCTCCGGTCGGCACCGGTGCTGCTCTTCCCACCGTCACCGCCGTCGACGTGTCCCTTCGGCAGGACGACCAGTTCGCCCTCGCCGCACGAGCCCTTCAGCTCGTACCGGCCCGGACGGGCATGCTCGGAGATCTCGGCCTCGCCGTAGTAGACGAAGTGCTTCTTGTGCTCCCAGTCGCCCTTGTCCTTGCCGTACTCGGACTCCTCGTCCTCGCCGTACTCCTTGTCCTTGCCGTAGCCGTGCTCCTCGTCCTGGCTGTACTCGTCGTGGTCCAGCCACTCCTCGTGGCTGTACTCCTCGCCGTAGCCGGACTCCTCGCCGTAGCTCGGCTTGCCGTGCTCGTCGTCCTTCTTGCCGTCCTTCTCGTCCTTCTTGCCGTGCTCGTCCTTGCCGTGCTCGTCGGTCTTCTCGTCCTTCTTGCCGTGCTCGTCGGTCTTCTCGTCCTTCTTGCCGTCTTCCTTGCCGTGCTCGTCGCGGCCCTCTTCGCCGTGACCCTCCTTGCCCTTGTCGCCGTGGTCCGGTCCCTGGTCGGCGGCCATGAAGCCGCCGCCCTGGCCGCCCGCCGGAGGCTGCCCACCGTCGACGGGGGGCTGTCCACCGTCGGCCGGGGGCTGTCCACCGTCGCCCGGGGGCTGCGGCTGGGGGCCGTTGTCGTCCGGGCCCTTGCCGTGGTCCTCGCCCTTGCCGTGGTCCTCGCCCTTGCCCTCTTCGCCCTTGCCGTGCTCTTCGCCCTTGCCGTGTTCCTCGCCCTTGTCTTCCTTGTCCTTCCAGTCGCCGTGGTCCTTGTCCCGGCCCTCAGCGGGCTCGAGCTTGACCTTGCCGGTGACCTTGGACCAGACGAAGGCGTGTTCCTGCGGCTCCGGGCAGATTTCGAGGAGCTTGACCTTCTCGCCGGGCTTGACGACGTGTGGCTTGGCGAAGACCTTGCCGTCCCGGCTCTCGCCGTCGTGGTGACCGTCCGCGAACGCGATCCCCGGCGTGAACACAAGAAGGGACGCGCCACCCAGAGCGGCACCCGCGACAACCTTCCCGAGCATCTTGTTAGCCATGACCTGCGTCACTCCATCCCCTGTTGTCCTGAGCCCGACGACAGTCGAGCTATGACCGACGTTAGACGGTTTCATGACTTATTCGGGGAAAGATTCGTGTTTTCGGCTTTACCGATGATCAGGGCCTTAAAGGGCTAAGGCCGGTTGTGTCGGGCTTGTCGCCTCGGCGGGTGGTTGCTGTTCACCCGGCCGGGCTGCGCGGGGATACGCTCGTCGGGGTCGGAGTCCCCCCGTGGGCGTTGCCGCCAGGTTGCCGCGAAGTATCGAGCCATTGCCATGGAAGCGCTCCCATGCAAGAATCGCTTCACGCGGTTCGGGGAGCCACACCGCGCACGGCAGATGTCGAGGGCAACCGGTGCACCGGACGACGTCGCCGCCGACCGGTCCCACGGGCCCGGTGAAGCTCACCACCACCACGCCCGTCCCTCGTGGTCGGGCACCCCCCCGAGATGTCCCGTTGGCGCCGGGGTCGTCCGTACCCCAGGACGCTCACGCGCCACTTGCCGGTCCCCACGCGGTGCCGGTCTCGCCCAAGGAGTGCAAAAGGCATGAATCTGTGGAGAAGTCTGTCCGCCCGACGCCGGGCGTTCGCCCTCACCGGGGCGAGCGTGCTGGTCGCGGGCGGGCTGGTGACCATCCCGGTCACCGCGGCGCAGGCCGCGACCCAGTGCAGCGTCGACTACACCACCAACGACTGGTCCGGTGGCTTCACCGCGAGCGTCACCATCAAGAACCTCGGTGACCCGGTCAGCTCGTGGAACCTCGGCTTCACCTTCCCCAACAGCAGCCAGCGGGTGACGCAGGGCTGGTCGGCCAAGTGGTCGCAGAGCGGCCAGAACGTGACCGCCACCAACGAGTCCTACAACGGCTCGCTCGGCACTGGGGCCAGCGCCACCCTCGGCTTCAACGGCTCGTGGAGCGGCAGCAACCCGAAGCCGACCTCGTTCACCCTGAACGGTGTGGTCTGCAACGGTGGCACCACGCCCACCACGCCGCCGCCCACCACCACGCCGCCCACCACCACGCCGCCCACCACGACGCCCCCCACCACGACGCCCCCCACCACGACGCCCCCCACCACGACGCCGCCGACCACCCCGCCGGGGCAGAAGGTGGACAACCCGTACGCCGGGGCCAAGGGCTACGTGAACCCGGAGTGGAAGGCCAAGGCGGACGCCGAGGCGGGTGGCAGCCGGGTCTCCAACAACCCGACCGCCGTGTGGCTGGACCGGATCGCCGCGATCAACGGCACCTCCGACAGCAGCTCCAACGGCGCGATGGGCGTGAAGGACCACCTGGACGCCGCGCTCGCCCAGGGTGCCAACTACATCCAGTTCGTGATCTACAACCTGCCCGGCCGGGACTGCGCGGCGCTCGCCTCCAACGGTGAGCTCGCCGCCGACGAGCTGCCGAGGTACAAGTCGGAGTACATCGACCCGATCGCTGCGATCCAGTCGAACTCCAAGTACGCCAGCCTGCGGATCGTCAACATCATCGAGATCGACTCGCTGCCGAACCTGATCACCAACACCTCGGGCAACGCGGGCGGCACCGCCGCGTGCGACGTGGTGAAGGCCAACGGCGCGTACGTCAACGGTGTGGGCTACGCCCTGGCCAAGCTCGGCGCGATCGGCAACGTCTACAACTACATCGACGCCGGCCACCACGGCTGGCTGGGCTGGGACACCAACTTCGGCCCGACCGCCGAGATCCTGAAGACCGCCGCCACCTCGTCCGGCAGCAACGTGAACTACGTGCACGGCTTCATCGTCAACACGGCGAACTACTCCGCGCTGAAGGAGCCGTACGTCAAGATCACCGACTCGGTGAACGGCCAGTCCGTCCGCCAGTCCAAGTGGATCGACTGGAACCAGTACGTCGACGAGCTGTCGTTCGCCCAGGCGTTCCGTACCAAGCTGGTCTCGGTCGGCTTCAACAGCAACATCGGCATGCTGATCGACACCTCCCGCAACGGCTGGGGCGGCACCGCCCGGCCCACCGGCCCGGGTGCGTCGACCAGCGTCGACACCTACGTCAACGGTGGCCGCATCGACCGCCGCATCCACGCCGGCAACTGGTGCAACCAGTCCGGTGCGGGCCTCGGCGAGCGGCCGAAGGCCAACCCCGAGCCGGGCATCGACGCCTACGTCTGGGTGAAGCCCCCGGGTGAGTCGGACGGCTCCAGCTCCCTCATCCCGAACGACGAGGGCAAGGGCTTCGACCGGATGTGCGACCCGACCTACACCGGCAACGCCCGCAACGGCAACAGCATGACCGGCGCCCTGCCCAACGCCCCGATCTCCGGCGCGTGGTTCTCCGCGCAGTTCCAGGAGCTCATGAAGAACGCCTACCCGGCGCTCTGACGACCTGCCCGCCGCGGCTGGAGTGAGGCACTGACGCGGTAGGGCGCACCCGGGCCCCCGGTCCGACCGAGAGGTCGGACCGGGGGCCCACCCGTGGCTGAGGTTCCGTGGTTGAGGTTCCGTGGCTCAGGGAACGGTGCGCTCCACCGCGGCCCGGCCCAGCTCGGCCAGGTCCCGCCGGGCCCGCTCCAGGTTCTCCGGCGTCAGGTCCTGCCCACGCGCCATGACCAGGTCCTCCGGCTCCCAGGGCTGCTCGGCCCCGGTACGGATGTTGTCCCCACCGGCTCCGGTGCCGGTCCCGGTGGCCCCGGTGCCGGCGGCGTACGGGTCACCGATCAGGTCCCCGGTCGGAGTGTCGGCCGGCCGGTCGCCCGGCTCGATGAACGACGGGTTGCCCGGGTCGGTGCCACCGGCGCGGGCCAGCTGCGGCACGGTGGAGTCGTCGTCCACCGCGGCGGCCACCTCCGGGCGCTCCTCCAACGGTCGGTTCGGGTCACGATCGGTCATGGTGCCGCCCTCCTGTCCCAGACGCGTTCCCGCGTCCCGGGTACCCCGTCCGGGCGGGCCCATGCCATGAGCGGATCAGACCTCCCGGGCCTCCTCGGTGGTGGGCGGCACCAGCGGGCGCAGCCACTGCCAGGCCAGCATCAGCAGCCCGAAGAGCAGCATCGCCAGCCCGGCCCAGAGGTTGATCCGGACGCCCTGGGCCTTGTCGATCTCGGCGGCCGAGTCGAAGAGGCCGATCAACCCGACGATCACCCCGTACACGACGAACAGCCCACCGATCACCCGGCGGATGTCGAACAGCCGGGCGGCGGCGGACCGCTTCCGTTCGTTCTCGGTCTCCTCGATCCGCGGGTCGTGCGCCCGCTTGCTGTGCTGGTCCATGTCCTGCGCCTCCCTCTCTCGACGGACCGGGCTCAGAAGACCGGGATGTAGAAGAGCACGGCCAGCGCCAGGGCGATGGCGCCGAGCAGCACCGGGGACCGCCACCAGATCTGGTCCCCGGCGAGCACGTCGCCCTTCAGGTCGATCCCGCCCATGCCGTAGACCAGACCCTCCAGCTCCTCGGCCCGCTTGGGGCGGGTCAGCGGGGTGACCACCACCGCCACCACGGCGACCGTGACGAACGCGATGCCCGCGCCCCAGAAGCTCTCCTCCAGGTCGGAGTTGAAGTGCACCGCGCCGGCCTTGTAGAGCAGGTACGTCGCCAGCGCGGCCAGGGTGCCCGCCAGCAGCGACCAGAAACCGGCCAGCGCGCTCATCCGCTTCCAGAACATGCCGATGATGAAGGTCGCGAAGAGCGGGGCGTTGAAGAGGGAGAAGAGCGCCTGGATGTAGTTCATGATGTTGCTGAACCCGGCGGCGATGAACGCGGTGCCGATGCCGACCACCACACCGGCCACGGTCGCGATCCGACCGATCCGGAGGTAGTACTCGTCGGAGCGGTCCCTGCGGACGTACGCCTGCCAGATGTCGTAGGTGAACACGGTGTTGAAGCCGCTGACGTTGGCCGCCATGCCGGCCATGAACGAGGCGACCAGACCGGTGACCGCGACCCCGAGCACCCCGTTGGGCAGCAGGTCGCGCATCAGCAGCGGGATCGCGTTGTTGTAGACCAGGTCCCCGGACCCGGCGCCCAGTCCCTGCACGGTGACCAGCGCGATCAGGCCGGGGATCACGGTGACGGCCGGGATGACCAGCTTCGGGTACGCGGCGATGATCGGCGTACGCCGGGCGGCGCTCATGTTCTTCGCCGACAGCGCCCGCTGCACCTCGGCGAAGTTGGTGGTCCAGTAACCGAAGGAGAGCACGAAACCGAGCCCGAACACGATGCCCAGCCAGTGCGCGCCGAGCGGATTGTCGGTGCTGCCGGTGCCCTGCCAGGCGTGCAGCCCGGCCTCGCCCAGCTTGGAGCCGCGGACCGAATCCATCAGACCGGACCAACCGCCGACCTTGACCAGGCCGATCACGGTGATCGGCACCAGACCGGCCACGATGACGAAGAACTGGAGCACCTCGTTGTAGATGGCGCCGGTGAGCCCGCCGATGGTGATGTACGCCAGCACGATCGCCGCGCCGATGACGATCGCCAGCCAGAGCGGCCAGCCCAGCAGCGCCTGCATGATCAGCGCCAGCGCGTACAGGTTGACCCCGGCGATCAGTACCTGGGCCACCGCGAAGCTGATCGCGTTCAGCAGGTGGGTCGGACGGTTGAACCGCAGCCGTAGGTACTCGGGGACGCTGCGGACCCGGGAGCCGTAGTAGAAGGGCATCATCACGATGCCCAGGAAGATCATCGCCGGCACGGCGCCGATCCAGTAGTAGTGGACCGTCATCACGCCGTACTGCGCCCCGTTGGCGGCCATCCCGATGATCTCCAGGGCGCCCAGGTTGGCCGAGACGAAGGCCAGGCCGGTCACCCAGGCGGGCAGCGAACGCCCGGAGAGGAAGAAGTCGACGCTGGTGCGGATCGCCCGACGGGCGGCGAAGCCGACGCCCAGCACGGTGACGAAGTAGAGCGCGAGGATCCCGTAGTCCAGCACGTTCATGTTCAGCCTGAGCCCGGCACCGTCCATCGCCCGCCACCCTTTCGCCACACGTCCGCACTCGCCGGCGCGCTATTACCCCTCGTGCGGGATTTCATGCCGTCCGTCCGAGTCGACCTGAGGGTGACTCGACGACGCCCCGGCCGGGAGTGGCTCCGACCGAGGCGTCGAATGGTCCGACGATGGTCGTCGGGTCTGGTTCAGGGACGGTTGGTGGCCTGGTCAGGCGCGGTCGGTGGCCTCGTGCGGCGGCCGGTGACCCGGTGCGGCGCTGCCCGGTGCGCGGTGACCGGGGCGCGGTGACCGGGGCGCGGGCCGGCGGGATCAGCGGCCCAGCACCCGGTCCAGGAAGTCCCGGTACTGGCGGACCGCCACCCGGAGCTGCTCGGTGTCGGCCTCACCGGCCCCCTGCCAGCCACCCAACTTCTCCTTCTGCGCGGCGAGCGCCTCGGACAGGGCCCGGATCGCCTCCTCGACGAGCGACTGCGCCTCGTCGACGGCGGCCCGGGGATCGTCGACGAACCGAAGTTGGACGTCGCGCCACCGGTCCCGGAAGCCCTGCGCGGCGTCCGCCTCGAACAGGGTGGCGGCGTCGCTGGGCACGTTCCCGGCGGCCGGCTGGCCGGCTTCCGCCGCGGCCACCGCACCGGCCGCGCCGCCGTCGACTGTCGCCGTCGACCCTGCGCCGCCGGCCGCCCCGTCCGGGTCGACCATGGTCGGGGTGGCGCTGCCGTAACCGGCGGTGTCGGTGTCCGGGTCGGTGGCACCGGTCGACCACCGGTCCCGGTCGTGGAGCCGGTCCGCCGCGGTCGGGTCGGCCCGCTCGTCGTCGAACGGCCCGGTCCGCCCCGGCGCGCCGTCACCGGGCACCGCGGTGTCCTCGTCCCGCGCGTCCCGCTCGTCCTGCGGTCGCCCGCCAGCCAGGGCCGACGCGGCGACCGCGTCGCCCACGCTGGTCGCCCCGAAGGCGGTCGGCAGAGGGGCCGGCTCGTGGAACTCCGGCCGGCGGTCGCCGTCCGGTTCGGCCACCCCGTTCCGATCGTCCGCACCGTTCCGGTCGGCGTCGTCGAGTGGGTACGGGCGGGTGCTGTCCGGGTCGGCGGCCCTCGGGTCGTCGAAGGTGCCGCGGTCGTCGAGGGCGTCCTCAGGTGTCCCCGCGTGCCGGTCCCGGTCGTGCCGGCCGGCGGCGTCCGTGTCGGTGTCCACCGCGTCCGGGGGCGGCACCGCCACCGGGGTGGACCGGACGACCTCCGGGTGGTCGTTGTTGAGCTGTTGCTGGTCCTGGCGCATGGCGGTGTTCTCCTCAGCGGGTGGTGGCGTCCTGCGGGCTGTCCGGGTGCTGCTGCTCCATGGGGCGGTGCCCGACCGGTTCCGCACCGAGCAGGTCGGCGAAGAGGGCCCGGTAGTGGACGACGGCCTGGCGGAGGTCCTCGGTGCCGGCCTCGCCCCGCTCGTTGCGCAGCCGGATCTCGTGCGCCTCCCGGTAGTGGGTCAGGGTGCGGGCGTGCTCCACGGAAAGGTGGGCGACCTGCTCGGTGAACTCCCCGGTCGGGTAGCCACGGTCGGCGATCAGCTGGCTGACCAGTTCGTCGGCCTCGCCGACGGTCTCGGCCGGTGCGTCGACGAAGCGGACCTGGAGTTCCTCCCAGGCGGCGGTGTAGCGGGCCCGGTCCTGCGGGCTGAGCGGGGTGAGTGTCAACTCCGCGTGGCGGCGCTCCCGCTCGCGTAGTTCCCGCTCGGCGGCGCCGCGGCTGTCCTGCTCCGCGACCACCCGGTCGTACTCCGGCCCGAACCGGGACCTGAGGGCACGCCGACGGTTGGCCACCACGGCCACGGCGACCAGCGCCGCCACCACCAGTACGGCGAGAACCAGTAGGACTATCTGCGTGGGCGACATGGCTCCTCCTTCGCCCTGCGGTATTCCCTCCCCGCACCGACCGCCAATCCCGATCCGGCGATTTTCCTCCGTCGCTGCCGGATCGGATCGTGACGAACTGGTCACGGCACACCCTCCGGGGACGACCGGGGGCGTGGGAGACCATCATGTTTCGCGCCGGTCCCGACGACGGCCGCCGGTTTGCCGTGGGGCTCGCGGCCGTGGTCGATGCCTGATCAACCCGGCTGCGACCCGATACTCCACCGCTCCGGCGGGGGCCGTCGTCGAACCCGGCGCCGACGACGCAGCGGTGACGCCGGAAGACGCACGGTAGTGCTGAGCGTCAGGATTACGTATCCTGCCCAAGGTGCCGTGCCGGTGCCCGGCACCGATGCCGGAACCGCCCGGCCGGTGCCGGCGCCACCGCTGACACTCCCGCCCGGGCGAGGACTCATGGACACCCGCGACTGGCCGATCCGCGCCAAGCTGACCGCCCTGGTCGTCACCCCGGTGGCCGCCCTGCTGGCGCTCTGGATCTTTGCCACCACGCTGACCTTCGGGCCGGCTCTCAACCTGCTCGCCGCCAGGACCCTGCTGTCGGACTTCGGACGACCCGGCGAACGGGTGGTGGCCGAGCTGCAACGCGAGCGCCGGGCCTCGGTGGTCCAACTGGCCGGCACCGACACCCTGCCCGCCCTCGGCGAGCAGCGGCGACGCACCGACGAGGCGGTCGCCGAACTGCGTCGGATGATGGACGGGGAGCAGCTGCGGGACGCCGCCGGCGACCTGCTCGACGCCCGGCTCGACGCCCTCGGCGCCGCCCTGGAGGCGCTGCCGGCCGGTCGGGGGTTCATCGACCGCAGGCAGGTCGACCGGGCCGGCGCGATCGGGCTCTACAGCGGCATGATCTCCTCGGCGTTCCAGGCGTTCGCCGCGACGGCGGCCCTGCCCGACGTCGAGCTGAACCGGCAGGCGCTCGCCCTGACCGCGGTCGGCCGCTCCCGCGAGCTGCTCGGCCAGACCGACGCGGTGCTGGCGGGCGCGTTCGTCACCGGCCGGTTCACCGAAGGCGAGCACCTGCGGCTGATCCAGACCATCGCCAACGAGCGGTTCGTCGCCGAGACGGCCGTGGCCGACCTGCCGGCCGCCGACCGGGCCGCCTACCAGCGGCTGGTCACGGGGGAGGCGTTCGTCCGGCTGCGCACCATGCAGGAGCAGCTGCTGACCGCCGGGCCGTCCGCCGCCCCGCCGGTCGACCCCCGGGACTGGCAGGCCAGTCAGGAGGCGGTCCAGCAGGAGCTACGCGACTTCGAGCTGAGTCAGGCCGACGGGCTCACCCAGCGTTCCGTGCCGGTCGCCGTCAAGATCCTGGTCCGGCTCGGTGCCGCCGGGGTGCTGGGACTCGTCGCGATCGTGGTGTCGTTGCTGGTCGCCGTCCGGGTCGGCCGGACGCTGGCCCGCCGGTTGACCGCGGTGCGCAGCGCCGCGCTGGAGCTGGCCGAGCACCGACTGCCCGACGTGGTGACCCGGTTGCGCCGGGGTGAGCAGGTCGACGTGGCCCGGGAGGCCCCGCCGTTGTCCTACGGCGCAGACGAGATCGGCGACGTCGGCCGGGCGTTCACCGAGGTCAGCCGGGTGGCGGTCCGGTCGGCGATCGACGAGGTGACGTTGCGGCGCGGGCTGAACGAGGTCTTCCTCAACCTCGCCCGGCGCAGCCAGGGGCTGGTGCACCGGCAGCTCGCCGTGCTCGACCGGATGGAGCGCCGCGCCGAGGACCCGGACGAGCTGGCCGAGCTGTTCCGCGTCGATCACCTGGCCACCCGGCTGCGCCGGCACGCCGAGGACCTGGTCATCCTGGCCGGGGCCGCGCCGGGGCGGGGCTGGCGGCAGCCGGTCGCGCTGCTGGACGTGCTGCGCGGCGCGATCTCCGAGGTCGAGGCGTACGACCGGGTGGACATCGGCCGGGTCGAGCCGGCCGGGCTGCTCGGCCGGGCGGTCGCCGACGTCATCCACCTGCTCGCCGAGCTGATCGAGAACGCCACCGCGTTCTCGCCACCCGAGCGTCGGGTCGAGGTGACCGGGGCGTCGTCGGCCGACGGTTACCTCGTCGAGATCAGCGACCACGGGCTCGGGATGTCCCCGCAGGCGATCGAGGACGCCAACCGACGGCTGGCCACTCCGCCGGAGTTCGATCCGGCCGACAGCGCCCGGCTCGGCCTGTTCGTGGTGTCCCGGCTGGCCGCCCGGCACGACGTCCGGGTCACCCTGCGTACCGGGACGCCGGTCGGGCTCATCGCGCTGGTGCGTATCCCCGCCGATTTGATCACCGAGGAACCGCCGATCGCCCCGCCGGCCCGTGATCGTCCGGCGACGTCGGTGACCCGGCTGACCACGCTGCCCCGGCCGCGTACCGCCCGGACCACCCGGGAACGGCCGGAGCAGACCGTGCTGCCGTTCGCCCCGGCCCGTACCTCGTCGGTGGAGGCCGCCGTCGACGGCGACGGCCTGCCCCGCCGGGTCCGCCGCCGGGGGCCGGTGGCCCACCCGCGCCCCCAAGCCGGTCCCGACGTGCCCACCGCACGCTCGCCCGAGGAGGTGCGGCGGCAGATGTCGGCCCTCCAGGCCGGCACCGCCCGGGGACGCCTGGAGAGCAGCGGCGTCCACCCGGTGTCGCCGGCCCGTTCCGATCCGGCCGTCGGCGACGGCACGGGGAAGCGGGTCGGCGTCGAACCATCCCCGTCGCCGGCCGGCCCGGCGACGCCCGATTCGACCGCGACTGAGAGGGACGCCTAGTGGTGCACACGACAAGGCAGGACGCCGACCTCGGCTGGTTGCTCGACGAACTGGTGGAGCGGGTGCCGGCGGCCCGACAGGCGGTGGTCCTCTCCGCCGACGGCCTGCTGCTCGGCGCCTCCGCCGGGCTGGAACGCTCCGACGCCGAACACCTCTGCGCGCTGGCCTCCGGCTTCTCCAGCCTGGCCAAGGGGGCCAGCCGGCAGTTGGCCGCCGGTGGCGTCCGACAGACCGTGGTGGAGATGGAGGAGGCGTACCTCTTCGTGACCGCCGCCGGGCAGGGTGCCTGCCTGGCCGTGGCCTGCGCGGCGGACGCGGACATCGGCCTGGTGGCGTACGAGATGGCGATGCTGGTCGTCCGGGTCGGCGAGAACCTGACCGCGCCGTCCAGGGCGGCGGCGGGGATCGCCGATGCGGGCTGAGCAGCCAGGTCCCCAGCACGAGTGGTTGGACGGCGCCGCCGGTCCGGTCGTCCGCCCGTACACCCTCACCGGTGGTCGGGTGCGGCCCGCCGTCGGCGGTTTCGACCTGGTGGCCTTCGTGCTGGCTGCGGCGGGCATCGACCCGTACGGCCAGCCGGGTCTCCAACCGGAGCACCGCCGGCTGGTGGAGTGCGCCCGGCACCCGGTGGCGGTCGTGGATCTCGCCGCCGACCTGGACCTCGCCCTCGGCGTGGTCCAGGTCCTCCTCGGTGACCTGCTCGCCCGTGGGCTGGTCACCGTGCACGAACCGCCGGCCGCCGCCGGCCTTCCCGACGACGACATTCTCAAGGCGGTGGTCAGTGGACTACGTGCGCTCTGATCGCGACTCATCGGCGGCCCGGCTGCCCCTGGCCCTCAAGATCCTCATTGCCGGCGGTTTCGGTGCCGGCAAGACGACGCTGGTGAGCGCGCTCAGTGAGGTCCGGCCGTTGCAGACCGAGGAGGTGCTGACCGACGCCGGCATCGGCACCGACGACCTCTCCGGGGTGGAGGGCAAGTCGACCACCACGGTGGCGATGGACTTCGGTCGGATCACCATCACCGACGATCTCCAGGTCTACCTGTTCGGCACCCCGGGTCAGGACCGGTTCTGGTTCCTCTGGGACGAGTTGGCCTTCGGCGCGCTCGGCGCGGTGGTGCTGGCCGACACCCGCCGACTGGCCGACTGCTTCCCGTCGATCGACTACTTCGAGCAGCGCGGCATTCCGTTCGTGGTCGGGGTCAACTGCTTCGAGGACACCCGCCGGTTCGGCACCGACGCGGTCCGGCAGGCGTTGGACATCGAGCCGGAGGTGCCCGTGGTGCTCTGTGACGCCCGGGACCGGCAGTCCGGCAAACTGGTGCTGATCTCGCTGGTCGAGCACGTGGCCCGGCAGCGCGGCGAACCGGTGCCGGTAGGCTGACCGACCCGGTTTCGTCGACCGGGCCCGGCTCGGTGTGTCGTCCGGGCCCGGCTCGGTGTGTCGGCCCGCCCCGGTCCGGTGCGCCGGCCCAGCCCGGCCCGGCCCGGCGGGGTGAGGAAGTCCGGGAAATCAGGGGTGACGGCCGGTGATTCCGGGAAGTCTGGAGATCGACGGCGGGATTCGGCGGAGGGTGGTTCGGTGACGGGCACGATCGTCCACATCGGCGGTTACACGGCGCAGACGGGTGGGCGCGGGGAGGGCATCGTCGCCGCCCGGCGTGATCCGGAGTCGGGGGAGCTGACCCCGCTCGGCACGGTCGCGGTGACCCCGGCACCGTCCTTCCTCGTGCGGCATCCCGTCCGGCCGGTGCTGTACGCGGTCAACGAGCTGTCCGAGGGGCAGGTGAGCGCCTTCGACGTCGACCCCGACGGCGGTCTGACCCCGCTGGGGGTGTGGTCGACCGGGGGTGCCGATCCGGCCCACCTGGCGGTCACCCCCGACGGTGGGCACCTCTTCGTCGCCAACTACGGCGGGGGCAGCGTCGCCGTCCTGCCGTTGGACGGGCGGGGGGTGCCGGGGGAGCGTACCGACCTGGTGGTCCACCAGGGGCACGGCCCGGACCCGGAGCGTCAGGAGCAGGCCCACTGTCACATGGTGTCGCCCGATCCCGGCGTCGGTCCGCTGCTCGCCGTGGACCTGGGCACCGACTCGGTCTACCGGTACGACCTGGACGCCGCCTCCGGCCGGTTGACGCCACGGGCGCCACGGGTGCGGACGGCCCCCGGCACCGGTCCCCGGCATCTGGCCCGGCACCCCGACGGACGGCGCTGCTGGCTCGCCGGCGAGCTGGACGCGACGGTGACCGCCTTCGAGGTGACCGCCGAGGGGGTGCTGCACCAGCGGGGCCGGGTGGACGCCAGCGCGCGGGCCGGCCACGTCCAGCCTTCGGAGATCGCCGTGGGACCGGACGGCCGGTTCCTCTACCTGGGCAATCGTGGGGTGGGCACGGTGGCGGTCTTCGCCCTCGACGGGGAGCTGCCCCGGCTGGTCGACGAGGTGGACACCGGTGGGGAGTGGCCCCGGCACTTCGCGCTGGCCGGGCGGCATCTCTACGTGGCCGACGAACGGGCCGACATGATTCGGGTGTTTTGGGTCGACCCTGACTCGGGCGTGCCGTCGCCGGTGGGCGAGCCGGTGCCGACCCCCAGCCCGACCTGCGTACTGCCCTGACATTCGTCTGTCCGATGTGGACCAGTGCCACGTCGCGGCACTATTCGCTTACGCAGAGTACGGAAATAGTGATCAACTGTTTCTCCTGCGTAACTTTCGTCCGAACGGTTATGGCAGAAAGCGAACGAGATGCGCAAGATGGTCAGCGTGTCTGGCCGCCATCGCATGCGTTCAACTATCCGTGGAGCAGGAGCCGCTGCGGCGGCGACCGCTCTCGTCGTCGTGGTCGCGGGCTCCTGGGTCGGCTACCAGCAGCTGGCCGGACCGTCATGCTCGGGTGGGATCCAACTCGGCGTGGCCGCGGCACCCGAGGTCGCGCCGGCCGTCGAGGCGGCGGCGGCCCAGTGGGTCGCGGACGGGGCAGCGGTCGGTGGCACCTGCATCAAGGTGAACGTCACCGCCTCCGAGCCGGTGGAGGTAGCCGCCGCGGTGGCCAGCAAGCACGGGGCCAGCCTCGCCGGGGTGGGCCAGGCGAGCGGCACTGCGGTCACCCCCGACGTCTGGATCCCGGACTCGTCGACCTGGCTGCTGCGCCTCAAGAGCGGCGGCGCCACCGCGTTCGCGCCGGGCAACGGCGCCTCGATCGCCCGCAGCCCGGTCGTGGTGGCCATGCCGCAGCCGGTCGCCACCACCAAGTTCGGCTGGCCGGACAAGAAGCTCACCTGGAACGACATGCTGCGCGCCGTGAGCAGCGACAAGCCGCTGCGCGCCGGCATCGTCGAGCCGACCCAGGACGCCGCCGGGCTCTCCGGCCTGCTCTCCCTCACCGCCGCCGCGAGCGGTAGCGGCGGCGACGCGCAGCAGGCGACCACGGCTGCCCTGCGGGCGCTGGCCACCGGCCGCTCCGCGCTGCGGCAGGACCTGCTGGCCCGGTTCCCGCGTTCCAACGATCCGACCTCCATCGCCAGCGCGCTCGGCGCCGCCGCGCTGTCCGAGGAAGACGTCATCGCGTACAACAACACCAAGCCGCCGATCCCGCTGGCCGCGCTCTACCTGGAGCCGTCGCCGATGCCGCTGGACTACCCGTACGCGGTGCTCCCCGGGATCGACGAGGCCAAGTCGTCGGCCGCGAAGGTGCTCTTCGAACTGCTCACCACGCAGAGCTTCAAAAATCGGCTGGCCGTCCAGTCGCTGCGCGCTCCGGACGGCAACTGGGGTGACGGCTTCAAGCCGCCACAGGGGGCGCCGAGCCCGTCCGGTGGCGGCACGGCCGTGCCCCCGGCGGGCGGGACCGCCGCGGGTGGCCTGGACCCGGTGGCCATAGACCGGGCGGTCTCCGGGTGGTCGATCGCCACCCAGTCGGGGCGGATGCTCTGCGTCATCGACGTCTCCGGCTCGATGAAGGCCCCGGTTCCGTCGGCCAACAACGCCAGCCGGGAGCAGGTGACCGTAGCGGCGGCCAGCCGGGGACTGAACCTCTTCGACGACTCCTGGTCGATCGGGCTGTGGACCTTCTCCACCGAGCTGGTCGGCTCGCGGGACTGGCGGGAGGTCGTGCCGATCAACCCGCTCTCCGGCAACCGGGGCAGGCTGGAGCAGGGGCTCGCCGGCATCCGCCCGTCCAGCGGCGACACCGGCCTGTACGACACCATGCTGGAGGCGTACAAGACCGTCCAGGACGGTTGGGAGCCCGGCCGGGTCAACTCGGTGGTGCTCTTCACCGACGGCAAGAACGAGGACAAGAACGGCATTTCCCAGGGCGCCCTGGTCAGCCGGCTCAAGCAGCTCAACGACCCGGAGCGTCCGGTGCAGGTGGTCATCATCGGCATCGGCAGCGAGGTCTCCAAGGCCGAACTCCAGTCGATCACCAATGTCACCGGTGGCGGCGCGTTCGTCACCGAGGACCCGTCCAAGATCGGTGACATCTTCCTGAAGGCCATCGCGTTGCGTCCGAACGCACCTCGCTGAGCCCTCGCGCAGTGTCGAGGAACCCGCCGCGCCGGGCGATCCGGTGCGGTGGTGCGGTTTCCGGTTTCGGCCGGGTGAACAAGACTGACGGTAATGCGTCCGAGGCGATCGGTGAGCATCATTGTGGGGCAGGATGTCGGGAGTGCTCCGGCGGCGGGATTCCACAGCGATGACCACCAGGCCCGGAGTCGACAAGTGTGATGTGGGGGAGGTTGGGTGACCTCGGCGACACTGTCCACGCCCGTCCGTACCCCGCCGTCGGCGCCCGGTGGCCGGTCGGCGGGTACCCGGTCCCAGACCAGCCAGCGGGGCTACGTACGAATGCTGGTGGTGCTGGACACCGCCGTGCTGTCGTCCGCGGTGCTCGCCGGCTACGCCACCCGCTTCGGCGACGCGGTGCCGCGCGGCTCCGAGATCCCGTACGTGGTGGTGGCCCCGGCCCTGGTGCTGGTCTGGCTGGTCTCGCTCAAGGCGCTGCGCTGTTACGACGACCGGGTGCTCGGCTACGGCGCGGACGAGTACCGGCGGGTCAGCGGGGCCAGCCTCCGACTGGCCGGCGGCATCGCGATCGCCGGTTACATCTTCGACGTCGGGGTCTCCCGGGGCTTCCTCGGCCTTTCCTTCGCCGTCGGCACGGTGGGGCTGGTGGTCACCCGGTTCGCCGCCCGCAAGGCGCTGCACCGGGCCCGCTGCCGGGGCGGCGGCTGGTCCCGTCGGGTCCTCGTCGTCGGGGACACCGCGCACGTGTTGGAGCTGGTGCACACCCTGCGTCGGGAGCCGTACGCCGGTTACCACGTGGTCGGCGCGTGCATCCCCGACGCGCTGCTCGCCCCGGTGCCGCAGCGGCTCAGCGACGTGCCGGTGGTGGGCTCCCTGCGGGGCATCCCGGAGGCGGCCACCGCGATCGGTGCGGACACCGTGGCGGTCACCGCGTCCGGCGAGCTGACCGCGACCCGGCTGCGCCGGCTGGGCTGGCAGTTGGAGGGCACCGGGATCGACCTGGTCGTCGCCCCCGCGCTCACCGACGTGGCCGGCCCGCGGATCCACACCCGGCCGGTGGCCGGCCTGCCGCTGATCCACGTCGAGGCACCCGAGTTCCGGGGCGCCCGCAAGGTGGTCAAGGAGTTCGTCGACCGGTCCGCCGCCGCGGTGGCACTGGCGCTGCTGCTGCCGCTGGTGGCGCTGATCGCGCTGGCCGTCAAGCTGGACAGCCGGGGCCCGGTGCTGTTCCGGCAGACCCGGGTCGGGCAGGGTGGCCGGGAGTTCGGGGTGTTGAAGTTCCGCACCATGGTGGTCAACGCCGACGCGCTCCTCGCCGAGCTGGCCGCCCGCAACGAGACCAACGGGCTGATGTTCAAGATGCGCGACGACCCGCGGGTCACCCGGATCGGGCGGCTGCTGCGCAAGTGGTCGTTGGACGAGTTGCCGCAGCTGGTCAACGTGCTGATGGGCCAGATGAGCCTGGTCGGCCCCCGCCCCCCGCTGCCCTCCGAGGTGGCCCGCTACGACGGCGACGTGGCCCGCCGCCTGCTGGTCAAGCCGGGCATGACCGGTCTCTGGCAGGTCAGTGGTCGGTCCGACCTGAGCTGGGAGGACGGCATCCGGCTGGATCTCTACTACGTGGAGAACTGGTCGCTCGCCGCAGACCTCACCATCCTGTGGAAGACCTTCGGCGCGGTGCTGCGGGGGCGGGGGGCCTACTGACCCCGGGCCCCCGGAACCCGGCCCTCGGCCCTGGACGCCGGCTGCGCAACCCGGCTCACGGCTGCGGGCCGGCCCAGTCGAGGCAGACGACCACGGCGTCGTCGACCAGGTCACCGGCGACGAAGGCACGCAGGTCGCCGATGAGCGAACGGACCGCCTCCAGCGGCGTCATCGGGCCGGTACGACGCAGGAAGCGGTCCAGCGCCGTCTCCCCGTACCGGACGTGCTCGCCGGTCGCGTCGATCACGCCGTCGCTGAGCACGAAGAGCCGATCGCCACGGCGTAGCTCGAAGCGCTGATGTTGGTAGTCGGTGTCCTCGAACATGCCCAGCGGGAACTGCTTGTCCAGCACCTGTTCGGTGACCTCGCCGTCGCGCAGCAGCACCAGCCGGGGCGACCCGGCGTCCACCGTCGTCAGTACGCCGGAGGCCAGGTCCAGCTCCATGACCAGGGCGGACAGGTGCAGCTCGCCCTGGTGCAGGGCGTAGATCGCCTGGTCGGCGAGGGCGACCTGGTCGGCGAGGTCGAGCCCGCCCCGACGCGCGTTGCGCAGCGCGTGGGTGGCCAGCGCGGTGAGTAACGAGGCGGCCACCCCCTCACCTGTCCCGTTGATGGTCGACAGCCACAGCCGGTCGCCGTCGTCGGACCAGTCGAAACTGTCCCCGCGCACGGCGTACGCCGGTTCGAGCTGGCCGGCGAGGCGGAACGAGGGCCGGTCCCGGCTGCGCCCCGGCAGCAGCTCCCACTGCATCTCTGCGGCCAGGGTGAGTCGTCGGGCCCGGCGGGAGGCCCGGTAGACGTCGGTGCCGGCGGTGACGGCGGCCAGCTCGTGCCCCAGGGCGGTGGCGAGGCGGGCCAACTCCTCGACGGTCGTCCGGTCGTCCGGCACCGGGGCCAACCGCAGCACCCCGCGTCGCTCACCCCGCATGCCGACCGGGAACCAGCCGACGCCGTCGGCGCGCAGCGGCTGCTGATGGTCGAAGCAGCGCCAGGCCGGGTGCCCGGGGCCGGTCAGCGGCTCCCCGCCACCCAGCGGCAGCAGCACCGACAGCCGGTAGTCGACCTGGAACAGCTCCACCTCGGTGATCCGATAGGCCCGCGCCAGCTCGGCGGCGAGCCGGTCCAGCAGCAGGTCCGCGGGCGCCTCGGTCAGCACCCGCCGGGCCCGGTCCTCGGGTCCGCTCATCAGCACGCCTCCTGACAGGGCAGATCCCCTGGTACGGGGGGTAGTCTCGGGCCCACCATGGCCGAAGAGAACGGTCCTCGCGGACCAGACGTGAGTATGGTCGCCGAGCTGGACGCCGCGACGGGGGCCCTGCTGTCCGTGTGGGAGGCGGCCCGGGAGAGCACCACAAGTCGGCTGTCCAGCGCGCAGCTCCGCGCCGTCATGGTGGTCGAACGGTACGACGGGATCAATCTGCGCCGGCTCGCCGCCCTGCTGAACATGCTGCTCTCCTCGGCGAGCCGGCTCTGTGACCGGCTGGTCGCCGCCGGCATGATCGAGCGGGAGCCGGGCCGGCTGGACCGGCGGGAGATCGCCCTGCACCTCACCCCGGAAGCTGTTCGCCTGCTGGGTGAGCTGCGCCGGGACCGCCGACAGCGGCTCGCCGACGTACTGGCCGAGATGAGCGGCGAGGGGCGGCAGGCGTTGCTGCACGGTCTCGTGGAGTTCGACCGGGTGGCGCGGGCCCGGGAGCGGGCGACCGGGCCGGTCGTCGAGTTCCCGTCGGCGTCGGCCCCGCCCCGGGCGTCCTCGGACGGCCCGCCGACGGTCCGCTCGGCCTGACCCCGCAGCCCGGCGCGGATCCGCCGGGGATCGCCCGGCGGGCAAGCGGGGGTCACCCCGGGCCGGACAACCATCCCGACGGGCGGGCGATGATCCGGCGGACCACCGAACCGGCTCCACCGACGGTGGCGGACTCGGCCCCGAGCGCCGCCGGGCGGACCGTCACCGGGGACCACCCGCTGGTGAGCACCCGGTCGTCGAGTTCGGCCAGCACCGGCGGGCACAGCCACTCCGCGAGGGTCGCGTATCCGCCGCCGAGCACGACGGTGTCCAGGTCGAGCAGGTTCACCACTCCGGAGACGGCGACCCCGAGGGCGGTGCCGGCGGCCCGCAGCGCGGCGAGCGCGGCGGGATCGCCGGACCCGGCCAGGTCGGCCAGCCGGCGGGCGGCGGTGTCGGCCGGCAGGTCCGCGCCGGCCAGCCCGGCCGCCGCCAGCACGGCTTCCTGCCCGGCGTACGTCTCCAGGCAGCCCCGGGCGCCGCAGCGACAGGTGGGGCCGCCCGGGTCCACCGGTACGTGGCCCAGCTCGCCGCTCCAGCCCCGGGAGCCCCGGAACAGCGCCCCGTCGAGCACGATCCCGGCGCCGATGCCGATTTCGCCGGAGACGTGCAGAAAGCTCTCCGGCCCGCCGGGGCGGGCGTGCAGTTCGCCCAGCGCGGCGAGGTTCGCCTCGTTCTCCACCACCAGTGGTGGCACCCCGTCGACCGGGTCGGTGAGGGCGGGGTGGCCGGTGAGCAGGCCCGGCACGTCCACGTCCCGCCAACCCAGGTTGGGGGCGAGCCGGACCAGCCCTCGGGCGTCGACCAGACCCGGTACGGCCAGGGTCGCCCCGGCCAGGGTGAGCCCGGCGTCCTCGGCGGCGGCGCGGGCCCGGCGGGCCAGGGCGACCAGGCCGGTGAGCGCGTCGGTGGGGGACAGGGGGCGCAGGTCGATCCGGCGTACCTCGTGGTGCCGGACGGCGCCGGTAAGGTCGACCACGCAGGCCGCCAGGTAGTCGACGTTGACCTCCAGCCCGAGCCCGGCCGGCCCGGTGTCGCCGAGCAGCAGGCCCCGGGCGGGGCGGCCGGCCCCGGTGCGGGGGGCGGGGTCGGCCTCGGTGACCAGCCGTCCGGCGATCAGGTCGTCGACGACGGCCGACACGGTGGCCCGGGTCAGGCCGGTGTCGGCGGCGATCTCGGCCCGGGAGGGCGGCCGGCCGGTGGTGGCGATCCGCCGCAGCACCACGGCGAGGTTGAGTTCGCGCAGGCTGCCCTGGCGGACCGCGCCGGCGGTCCGGGTGTCGGTCACCCCTTGACAGTGCCACAGCCCGGCCATTTAATTCAACCACTGAACAAATTGCGGACGACACCCGCCACCATCATCACCACCGGAGGTCTGCCATGGCACCCCGTCCCACCCCTGCCGACAAGTTTTCCTTCGGGCTCTGGACGGTGGGCTGGCAGGCCCGTGACCCGTTCGGCGACGCCACCCGCCCCGAGCTGGACGCCGTCGAGGCCGTGCACCGGCTCGCCGAGCTGGGCGCGTACGGCATCACCTTCCACGACGACGACCTGATCCCGTTCGGCGCCGACAACGCCGCCCGGGAGGCCCAGCTCGCCCGGTTCCGCAAGGCGCTCGACGAGACCGGCCTGGTCGTGCCGATGGTCACCACCAACCTCTTCACCCACCCGCTGTTCAAGGACGGCGGTTTCACCAGCAACGACCGCGACGTCCGCCGCTACGCGCTGCGCAAGGTGCTGCGCAACGTCGACCTCGCCGCCGAGCTGGGTGCCAAGACCTTCGTCATGTGGGGCGGCCGGGAGGGCTCCGAGTACGACGTGGCCAAGGACATCCGGGCCGCGCTGGACCGCTACCGGGAGGCCGTCGACCTGCTCTGCCAGTACGTGGTGGACCAGGGCTACGACCTGCGGTTCGCCATCGAGCCCAAGCCGAACGAGCCGCGCGGCGACATCCTGCTCCCCACCGTCGGGCACGCGCTGGCGTTCATCTCCGAGCTGGCCCGGCCCGAGATGGTCGGCCTGAACCCGGAGGTGGGGCACGAGCAGATGGCCGGCCTCAACTACGCCCACGGCATCGCCCAGGCGCTCTGGCAGGGCAAGCTGTTCCACCTCGACCTCAACGGCCAGCGTGGCATCAAGTACGACCAGGACCTGGTCTTCGGCCACGGTGACCTGATGAACGCGTTCGCGCTGGTCGACCTGCTGGAGAACGGCGGCCCCCAGGGCGGCCCGGCGTACGACGGCCCGCGCCACTTCGACTACAAGCCCTCCCGCACCGAGGACATCACCGGGGTGTGGGCGTCGGCCGAGGCCAACATGCGCACCTACCTGCTGCTCAAGGAGCGGGCGGCGGCGTTCCGGGCCGACCCGGAGGTGGCCGAGGCGCTCGCCGCCAGCAAGGTCGCCGAGCTGGCCAGCCCGACGCTGAGCCCGGGTGAAGGATACGCCGACCTGCTCGCCGACCGGTCCGCGTTCGAGGAGTTCGACGTGGACGGGACGGCCGCGAAGGGCTTCGGCTTCGTCCGGCTCAACCAGCTCGCCGTCGAGCACCTGCTCGGCGCACGCTGAGGCGGCCCGCCATGCCGCTCGTCGCGGGGGTGGACTCGTCCACCCAGTCCTGCAAGGTGGTCGTCCGGGACGCGGAGACCGGCGCGCTGGTCCGCCAGGGCCGCGCGCCGCACCCGGACGGCACCGAGGTCGACCCACGGGCCTGGTGGGATGCCCTGCTGGCCGCCATCGAGGCGGCCGGCGGGCTGGCCGACGTGGCGGCCGTGGCGGTCGCCGGCCAGCAGCACGGCATGGTCTGTCTGGACGAGGCGGGTGAGGTGGTCCGGCCGGCGCTGCTGTGGAACGACACCCGCTCCGCCGACGCCGCCCGGGACCTGATCGCCGAGGCCGGCGGTGCGGAGACCGGCCGCCGGTTCTGGGCCGACGCGGTCGGCTCGGTCCCGGTGGCCAGCTTCACCGCCACCAAGCTGCGCTGGCTGGCCCGGCACGAGCCGGAGCAGGCCGCCCGGGTCGCCGCGGTCTGCCTGCCGCACGACTGGCTGACCTGGCGGTTGGCGGGTGCCCCCGGACTGGCGGCGCTGCGCACCGACCGGGGCGACGCCAGCGGCACCGGCTACTGGTCCCCGGCCACCGGTCAGTACCGTTTCGACCTGCTGGAACGGGCGTTCGGCCGGGTCGTCACGGTGCCCACCGTGCTCGGCCCGGCCGACCCGGCCGGGGTGCTCGACCCGGCCGGGAACGCCCTGCTCGGCACCGGGACCGGCGCGGGGGAGATCCTGCTCGGCCCCGGCACCGGGGACAACGCCGCCGCCGCGCTGGGGGTCGGAGCCGGGCCGGGCGACGTGGTCGTCTCGATCGGCACCTCCGGCACGGTCTTCGCGGTGGCGGACACGCCGGCTGCCGACGACAGCGGCGCGGTGGCCGGCTTCGCCGACGCGACCGGCCGGTTCCTGCCGCTGGTCTGCACGCTCAACGCGGCCCGGGTGCTCGACTCGGCGGCGACGCTGCTCGGCGTCGGCCTCGACGAGCTGTCGGAGCTGGCGTTGAGCGCCCCGCCCGGGTCGGACGGCCTGGTCATGGTGCCGTACCTGGAGGGGGAGCGGACCCCGGACCGCCCCACGGCCACCGGCTCGGTGCACGGCCTCACCCTGCGCACCGCCACCCCGGCCCACCTGGCTCGGGCGGCGGTGGAGGGGATGCTCTGCGCGCTGGCCGACGGTCTCGACGCGCTGGTCGCCCAGGGGGCCACGGTCGAGCGGGTGATCCTGGTCGGCGGCGGCGCGCGCTCGGCGGCGGTCCGCCGGATCGCGCCGCAGGTCTTCGGCCGTCCGGTGGTGGTGCCCCCGCCCGGGGAGTACGTCGCCGACGGCGCGGCCCGCCAGGCCGCCTGGGTCGCCCTGGGTGGGGCGACGCCGCCCACCTGGGCGCCGAAGGACACCGAGGAGTACGCGGCGGAGCCCGTCCCCGCCATCCGGCAGCGGTACGCCCAGGCCCGCGACCACACCCTCGACCGGGTGGCCACGGCCGGGGAGTGACGGCCCACCGACGTCGTCGGCCGGCGACCGACCCACGGGGGTCACCGGCCGACGACCGGTCCGTCCGGCACCGGCCGACGACCGGCTCACGGGGGTGGTCGTCGGGCCGTGACCCGCACCTGGTTTGCTGCCGGACATGACCGGCAGCAGGATCCCCCGGCGTGGGAACGCGGCACACCGCCTCTACAGCGTCGTGGTGTTCGTGGTGCTCGCCTCGCTGGACAACGTGGCGATCGGCCTGGTGCCTCCGTTGTACGGGCCGATCTCCGGGGCGCTGGGCGTACCGCAGCGGCTGCTCGGCCTGGTCACGGCGGTGAGCTTCCTGGTCAGTGCGGTCGCGGCGGTGGCCTGGGCGTACGTCGGCGACCGGACCAACCGCAAGCCGTTGCTGATGGTGGGCACGTTGGTCTGGGCGGCCGGCACCGGTGGCAGCGCGCTCGCCACCGGCTTCTCGACGTTCCTCGCCGCGCAGTTGGTCGCCGCGGTCGGGCTGGGCGCGGTCGGATCGGTCGGGTTCTCGGTGGTCACCGACCTGATCTCGCCGCGCCGGCGGGGCCTGGTGATGAGCTTCTGGGGGCTGTCCCAGGGGGTCGGCACGTTGGCCGGCACGCTCACCGGCGGGTTGCTCGGGGCCACCGACTGGCGGCGACCGTTCCTGCTGCTCACCGTGGTCGGGCTGGCCGCCACGGTGGCCTACCTCCTCACGTACGACATCCGGCGTGGGCAGAGTGAACCGGAGTTGGCCGAGGCGATCGACGCCGGTGCCGAGTACGACTACCGGATCACCCGGGCCGACCTGCCGCGCATCCTGGACCGGCGGACCAACCGGTGGTTGATCCTCCAGGGCCTCACCGCGCAGGCGGCGTTCGGCTCGCTGGTGTGGCTGCCGGTGCTCTTCGCCGAGCGGGCCGAGGACCAGGGCTACTCGGCCGCGACGGCGGTCGTGGTGGGCAGCGTCTTCGCCACCCTGTTCCAGCTCGGTGGGGTGTTCTCCATCGTCGGTGGGCTGGCCGGAGACGCGCTGCAACGGCGTACCCCCCGGGGGCGGGCCCTGGTCGCGGCGGTCGGCGTCCTCGCGGCGCTGCCGTTCTACCTGGTGCTGTTCTTCGTCCCGATCCGGATCGACGTGCCCGACGGCGGCGGCACCGGCGCAGTGGTGGGCGCGGTGCTGGCCAGCGTGGTGACCGAGCCGACGGTCGGGCTGAGCCTGCTCACCGCCGTCGTCGCGTTGGCGCTGACCTCGGCGAACTCGCCGAACTGGTTCGCCCTGATCGCCGACGCCAACCCGCCGGAGCACCGGGGCACCGTCTACAGCCTGGGCAACCTGGTCAACGGGGTCGGGCGGGCGGCCGGCAACGGCCTGGTCGGGGTGGTCTTCCACGCGCTGCGGGCGGCCTTCCCGCCGCCGCTGAACTATGCGGTCGGGCTGGCCGCGTTCCAGCTCTTCTTCATCCCCACCGGGCTGATGTACTGGCTGGCCTCGCGCACCTCGCCGCGCGACATCGAGGCGGTACGCGACCTGCTGCACCGCCGCGCCGACCGCCTCTGAACATCCTCCCCGCCCGCTGTAGCCTGCCCTGCTTTCTCTTGCCCTGCCCTTGCTCACCCTGCCTCTCTCCTGCCCTTGCCCTGCTCTTTCTTGCCCTTCCCCTGCCTTGCCTTCCCTGCTCTTGCTTGCCTTACTCAGCCGGCTGCCCTGCTCCTGCCTGGCGGTCTGCCGTCGCCGGCCTGCCCGTCTCGACTCTGCCGAGAACCTGCTGTCGCTCGACCGCCTGCTGTCGCTCGACCATCGGTTGTTGCCCGGATGTCTACTGTTGTCGATGTCTTTTGTTGTCTGATCTGGGCTGTTGCGTCGACGCCCTGTTCGCCGTCGGCGCGGCTCCGTCGGAGTAGGACATTGCTCCCTCGCGTCCTTTCGAGCTGATGACGGCAACGAGTCAACAACTGGGCGATCCGCCAACCCCCGCTGGGTATCGATGGTCAGCTAGAGTTTCTCGGGTAGGTCCAGTTCGTCAATGATGGTGTGTGTCGCCGCCGTCACGACTTGGGTACGACCTTCCTCCGGCGTTCCGCCTTCGTGCCCCGCGAATCGTTGAGCCGGCTCCTGCCGGTGCGCCCCGGCCTGACGCCTGTGCGTTCTGGCCTGACGCCTGTCCGCCCTGGGCTGCGATGCCTGTCCGCCACCCCCGTCCCTGCCGCAGAGCGGATCTCGGACCTGAGAACGGAACACCATGACCTCTGTCCACCGTGGCCTGGTCGTCATCACCGGCGGTCCCGGAGCCGGCAAGACCACCCTGGTCAACCTGCTGCACGAGGCGGGGTTCGCCACCGCGCCCGAGGCCGGGCGGGCGATCATCCAGGACCAGACCGCAATCGGCGGCCCGGCCCTGACCGACCCGATGCTGCGCGCCGAGCTGGACCTGTGTTGGGATCTGCGCTCCTACCGTTGGGCGCTCACCCAGCCGGCACCGGTCTTCTTCGACCACGCGTTGCCTGGCCTGCCCGTCCACTACCGGCTGAGCGCCAGGTCGGTGCCCGCACACGTCGAGGCGGCGATCTCGGTCTTCCGGTACCGGCCGCAGGTCTTCCTCGCGCCGTGGTGGCCCGAGATCTACCGCAACGACGCCGAGCGACGGCAGAGTCTCGCGGAAGCCCGGCAGACCCACGAGGCGATCGTCGAGGCCTACCGCCAGCGCGGCTACCAGTTGATCGACCTGCCCCGTGCCGAACCCCGAGCGCGACTGCGCTTCGTGCTCGATAGCCTCGGTGCTCCTCGGGGGACATGGTGAGCATGTCCCCGGTGCCGCCCGCTGAGGCGGTGCCCGCTCAGCGGTCGGCCCGCTCAGCGGTCGGCCCGCTCAGCGGTCGGCCCGCTCAGCGGTCGGCCCGCTCAGCGGTCGGCCCGCTCAGCGGTCGGCCCGCCCAGCATCCCGCCTTCCCAGCAGGCTGCACGCCCAGCACGTCGCCCGCTGAATCGTTGACGACATCAGCTCCAAAGGACGTGTATGGAGTAGTGCCCCCCAGCGGGCCCAGCCATCGGCGAGCAGGGCTGACCTGCGCCTGCGCCTGCGCCTGCACCGGTCGGTCAGCAGCCCGGGATGCCACCAACACCACTGTCGGCAGGGCCTGCTCCGGCATCGGCCTGATCAGCCGGAGGGCTCGACGACAGCATCGGCGCGACCGCCCGACCCGTCGGCGGTCGCGCCGCCGTCGGGGAACGACGCCGACGTCGCGCACCGGGTGCGGCGTCGGCGTCCGGCACTGTCCGGTAGGTGTGCCGATGGCCGCCGCGTCGGAGGGCGGCGCTGTCCGGGCAGGTACGCCGATGCCCGCCGGACGGCACCGGCGGGCATCGGGTCGGTCGGGGCGGGGATCAGTTCAGGGGCGGACCCAGACCGTCACGTCGGTGGGTACCCGGCCGTCGGCGTCCAGTGGCGCGCTGCTGTGCAGCAACTCCCCGGCCGGTGGCGGCACCGCGGTGGCACCGAAGTTGGTCAGCACGGTCAGCCCGGCGTTGCGGAAGGTCAGCACCTCGTCGCCGGAGGAGAGCCACGCCAACGTGCCCCGGCCCAGGCCGTACTCGCGGCGCAGCCGCAACGCGGTCCGGTACGTCTCGTACGTCGAGCCGGGCACGCCCTGCTGCCGGTCCAGGGCGTACTCGGCCCAGAGCGGTGGCTGCGGCAGCCAACTGGCGTCGGTCGGGCCGAAGCCGTACGACGGGGCGTCGGCCTCCCACGGGATCGGCACCCGGCAGCCGTCCCGGCCGCGTTGGGTGTGACCGCTGCGTTCCCAGGTCGGGTCCTGCCGGGACTCGTCGGGCAGCGTGGTGTGTTCCGGCAGCCCCAGCTCCTCGCCCTGGTAGAGGTAGGCCGAGCCGGGCAGGGCCAGCATCAGCAGGGTGGCCGCCCGCGCCCGGCGCAGGCCCCGCGCGGCATCGGGTTGGGGGTCGCCGACGCCGATGCCGTTGGGTCGGCCACCCTTGACCGACAAACCCATCCGGGAGGCGTGCCGGATGACGTCGTGGTTGGAGAGCACCCAGGTGGTGGGGGCACCGACGGCGTCGGTGGCCTCCAGTGAACGGGTGATCACCGCGTACTGGGCGGGAGCCGTCCAGGGGGCCAGCAGGTACTCGAAGTTGAACGCCTGGTGCATCTCGTCCGGGCGTACGTAGCGGGCGATCCGTTCGGCCGGCTCCACCCACGCCTCGGCGACCAGGATCCGCTCGCCGTCGTAGGAGTCCAGCACCCGCCGCCAGTCCCGGTAGATCTCGTGTACGCCGTCCTGGTCCCACATCGGCGGGCGCGGCTTGTCCACCTCGCTGCCGGAGAGGATCTCCTGCGGCTCCTCCCAGTTGGCCAGGTCGGCCTGCTTGATCAGGCCGTGCGCCACGTCCACCCGGAAGCCGTCGACGCCCCGGTCCAGCCAGAATCGGAGCACGTCCAGGAACTCGGCGCGGATCTCCGGGTTGTCCCAGTTGAGGTCGGGCTGAGCGGTGTCGAACAGGTGCAGGTACCACTGGCCGGGCCGGCCGTCGGGTTCGACGAGCCGGGTCCAGGCGGGGCCGCCGAACACGCTCTGCCAGTCGTTCGGCGGCTCGGCGCCATCCGGGCCGAGTCCGTCGCGGAAGACGTACCGGGCCCGTTCGGGGCTGCCGGGGGCGGCGGTGACGGCGGCCCGGAACCACTGGTGCGCCGACGAGGTGTGGTTGGGCACCAGGTCGACGATGACCTTCAGGCCCTTCGCGCGGGCCTCGGCGATCAGCGTGTCGGCGTCGGCCAGGCTCCCGAAGAGCGGGTCGACGTCGCGGTAGTCGGCGACGTCGTACCCCGCGTCGGCCTGGGGCGACGGGTAGAACGGCGACAGCCACACGGCGTCGACACCCAGCTCGGCCAGGTGCCCCAACCGGGCGGTGATGCCGGGCAGGTCACCGATGCCGTTGCCGTCGGAGTCGGCGAAGGACCGCGGATAGATCTGGTAGATGACGGCCTCGGTCCACCAGCCGGGGACCACGCCCGCGGACTGTTCCTGCTGCCTCGCGTCGGTGTTCAGAGCCTTCTCCCTGTGTCGAGCCTTCTGATCCGTGTCGAGCCCGGACTGTCTCGAGCCCGGACTGTGTCGAGCCGTCGCCTGTGTCGAGCCCGGACTGGTCGAGCCTGTCCGGCCGGGTCCAGCGGTGCGGTCGGATTCGTTCAGTGTGCCCGTGGTGGCCCGGTCGACTCCCGCACCACCAGCCGAGTGGGCAGGATCACCGGCGGGCTGGCCGCGACGGTGGCCGCGGGGTCGACGCCACGCGGGGCCGGCACCCGGTCGGTGGACGGGTCCACCGTGCCCAGCGGGTCGAGCAGCAGCCGGGCGGCGAGCCGGCCCTGCTCGGCGGCGGGTTGGGCGATGGTGCTCAACCCGAGCACGCCGGACAGGTCGTGGTCGTCCACGCCGATCACGCTGACGTCCTGCGGAACCCGCAGCCCGGCGTCCCGCAGCGCGGTCATCGCGCCCATCGCTATCTCGTCGCAGGCGGCGAAGATCGCCGTCGGTGGTTCGCCCCGGGCCAACAGTTCGACGGTGGCCTGGTTTCCGCCGTTGATGGTGAACTGCGACTCCATGTCCAGGCTGGGGTCGGGGCGCAGGCCCGCACGGCGCAGCGCCTCCTGGTAGCCCCGGCGACGGTCGGTGTGGGTGGTGAAGGCCAACTCGTCGTTCGGATCGCCGGAGATGTGGGCGATCCGTCGGTGGCCCAGGTCGATCAGGTGTCGGGTGGCCGTCCGGGCCGCCGCCACGTCGTCGATCCGGACACAGGGCCAGCCCGGCACCGTGCTGCCGGAGCTGATCGTGATGCCGGGCAGGTCCAGCTCGGCCAGGGCGGTCAGGTCGGCCGGCCGCAGCGGGGTGGCGACCAGCATGATCGCGTCCACCCGCTTGTGCAGGTTGGCGGTGCGCAGCACCCGTTGCCGGACCTGCTCGCGCCCGCCAAGGTTGTAGAGCAGCAGGTCGTAGCCGGACTGGTGGAGGGTTTCCTCGACCGCTTCCACGACGGTGCCGAAGAACCAGCGGGTGATCCGGGGGACCACCACGGCGACCGTGCCGGTCCGGCCGCCGGCCAGCCGGGAGGCGCTCGGCGAGACCGCGTACTGGAGCTGTTCGGCGGCGGCGAGCACCCGGCGGCGCGTCGCGGCCGACACCGTCGGCAGGCCGCGCAACGCCCGGGAGACGGTGGCGGTGGAGACCCCGGCCAGCCGGGCCACGTCGTCGATCCTCGTCACGCTTGAGTTCCCCCGCTCCGCGCCGACCTGCGCCGCCGCCCGGTGCTGCCGGGCGGCGGCGCAGGTTGTCAGCCCTTGACGCTGCCGGCGAGTAGACCGCGCACGAAGAAGCGCTGAAGCGACAGGAACACGACCAGCGGTACGACGATCGAGACGAACGCGCCGGCCGTGAGTCGCTGCCACTCGTTGCCCCGGCTGCCGGCCATCTCGGCGAGTCGGACGGTGAGCGGGGCGGTCTCGTTGCCGCCCCCGGCGAAGATCAGCGCGACCAGCAGGTCGTTCCAGACCCAGAGGAACTGGAAGATGCCGAACGCCGCCAGCGCCGGGGTGATCAGGGGCAGCACGATGGTGCGGAAGATCTTCGGGTGGGTGGCCCCGTCGACCCGGGCCGCCTCCATCAGGTCCTTGGGCAGCTGCGCGATGAAGTTGTGCAGCAGGAACACCGCGAAGGGCAGGGCGAAACAGGTGTGCGCGAACCACACCTGGGCGAACTTCTGCTCGTCCACCAGGTCCCAGGCCGGCAGCAGTTGCACGCCGGCCACGGTGACCCCGGTGGAGAAGAACTTCAGCAGCGGCACCAGGGCCATCTGCAACGGCACGATCTGCATCGCGAAGATCGCGATGTAGAGCCAGTCCCGTCCCCGGAAGTTGATCCAGGCCAGCGCGTACGCGGCCAGCGAGGCGAAGGCCGTGGGGAAGAGCACCGACGGGATGGTGATGGCCAGCGAGTTGATGAAGTAGCTGGCCAGTTGCCCCGACGACGAGGAGGACCCGAAGAGCACGTCCTGGTAGTTGTCCAGGGTGAACTGCGGGTCTCTGAAGAACGTCCACCAGCCGGTGGTCTTGATCTGGTTCTCCGGCCGGAACGAGGAGACGAGGAGGCCGAAGGTCGGGATCGTCCAGAACAGGGCGATGACGATCGAGACCAGCGTTGCGGTGCGGCTGTTCAGCCGTTTGCGGACCCGGCCGGCGGCGGTGGTCTCCCGGGTCGCCTGGGTGCCGGTCGGCACGGTGGGCGTGGCGGTGGTCATCTCAGCCCTCCCGCTGCTGACGCAGGTTGCGGATCTGGTAGATCACGATCGGCACGACCAGGATGAACAGGAAGACCGCCAGGGCGGAGCCCTGCCCGGCCTCGCCGTACCGGAACGCCTGGTTGTACATCTCGTTGGCGATCACGCTGGTGTCGTAGTTGCCGTTGGTCGCGGTCCGGACGATGTCGAAGACCTTCAGGGTGGCGATCGACAGCGTCACCACGACCACGATCAGCGCCGGCCGGATCGCCGGCATGGTGATCTGCCAGAACATCTGCCACGGGGTGACGCCGTCGAGGCGGGCGGCCTCGACGATGTCGGCGGGAATGGCCTTGATGGCGGCGGAGAGCACCACCATCGCGAAACCGGCCTGGATCCACACCATGATGACGATGAGCAGCAGGGTGTTCAGCGGTGAGTCGAGCAGCCACTGCCTCGGCTCGCTGCCGAAGCTGACCACGATCTGGTTGAGCAGACCGATCTGCTCCTGCCCGTCGCCGCGGTAGGCGTAGACGAACTTCCAGATGATGCTGGCGCCGACGAACGAGATCGCCATCGGCAGGAAGATCAACGACTTGGCGACGGACTCGAACCGGGCCTTGTCCACCAGCACGGCGTAGAGCAGACCGAACGAGGTGGCGACCAGCGGGACCAGCAGCACCCAGGTCAGGGTGTTGAGCAGGACCCGGACGATCGAGTCGTCGGAGAACATCCAGCCGTAGTTCTTCAGCCCCACCCATTCGGTGCTGCCCGAGTCCATGAAGGAGAGCAGCGTGGTGCGGATCGCCGGCATCACCAGCCCGACGGAGAGCAGCAGCAGCGTCGGCAGCAGGAAGAAGAGCGCGAACAGCCCTTCCCGATCCTTGCGCCGGCGGGGCAGCGGGGTGCCGTTGGTCGCGGCGGCGATCAGCTGCGCCTCCCGGCGGCGGGCGAACCAGGCCGGCACCACGTCGAGGAGCAGGAGCAGACCGCCCACCACCGCGACGAAAGCGATCAGCCCGTACATCAGCATGAGGAACTTCGGCTGTTCCTCCGCGAAGTCGAACTCCATCGACCCTCCTTCAAGGGTTCGGTCGAGGACGGTGGCCCGGTCCGGGTGGGACCGGGCCACCGCCGCAGATCACTTCCAGCTGTTCTCGATGCCGCCCAGCACGGTGGCGGTGTCCTTACCGTTGAACCACTGGATCATGCCCTTCCAGAAGGTGCCCGAGCCGACCGCGGCCGGCATCAGGTCCGAGCCGTCGAAGCGGAACACGGTCTTCGGGTCCTGGAGGATGCCCACGGAGAGCTTGTCCACCGGGTTCGGCACGTTGGCCAGGTCGAGCTTCTTGTTCGCCGACACCCAGTCGCCGATCTTGGCGCGGCTGTTGGCGTACTCGCCGGAGGCCAGGTAGGTCTGGACCGCCTGGACCTCGGGACGGTCGGCGAAGGCCGCGACGAACTCGCCGCCGCCCAGCACCGGCTTGCCCTTGGCCGGGTCGATGGCCGGGAAGTAGAACGCGAAGACGTCGCCGTCCTCGGCCACCTTGGTGCCCTTGGGCCACTGGTTGGCGTAGAAGGACGCCTGGCGGTGCAGGGCGCACTTGCCGGTGGTGATCGGGACGCCGGCCTCCTGGAAGGAGGTGGTGGCGATGCTCTTCACGCCGCCGAAGCCGCCGTTGACGTACTTCTCGTTCTTGAGGATGGTGCCGGCCCGGTCGAGGGCGTCGGCGACCTTCGGGTCGTTGAACGGGATGCCGTGGGTGGTCCACTGGTCGTAGACCTCGGGGCCGGCCGTGCGCAGCAGCACGTCCTCGATCCAGTCGGTGGCCGGCCAGCCGGTGGCTTCCTGGGACTCGATGCCGGCGCACCACGGCTTGGTGCCGCCTGCGGCGATCTTGTCACTCAGGGCGATGAGCTCGTCCCACGTGGTGGGGACGGTCCAGCCCTTCTCCTTGAACGTCTTCGGCGAGTACCAGACGAAGGACTTGACGTTCGACCCCAGCGGGGCGCCGTAGAACTGGCCGTTCACGGTGCTGTACTTCAGCCAGTCGGGGGAGAAGTTCGCCTCCGCCTCGGCCTTGGTGTCGGCGCTGGCCGGCTTCACCTTGCCCGAGTCGACGAACCGCTTGAGCAGACCGGGCTGCGGGAAGAAGGCCAGGTCGGGGGCGTTGCCGCCGTCGACACGGACGCTGATCTGGGCCTCGAACTCGCCGGAGCCCTCATGGTCGATGTCGATGCCGGTGCAGTCCTCGAACTGCTTCCAGGACTCGGCGAGGCGGTCGGCCTCGATTTCCCGGATCGACGAGTAGGCAGTGACCTTCTTGCCGTCGTGGTTGCCGTACTTCTCGTATGCGGCGCACTCCGCGGAACCCGCGTTGCTGCTCTTCTTGTCGTTGCCGGTGCCACAGGCGGCGGCGCCGAGCGCCAGCCCCAGCACGCCGGCGATCGCGAGAGCCTGGCGTGATCTGGCAAACGCCATGCCGTTCTCCTTCCTTGCCGGCGCATCCACAGGTGGGGGAACCCGACGCCGGTCCGATGAGTCGTCACCACATGTAAGCGCTTGCATCCCGTTCGGTCCACCCCCCTGGTGGACACGGCCCGGTAACAATCCCGAAACCCCCTCACGGGCGATGGGTGCGCTCCCACCCGTGCTCGTCGGGGTACGGGGGGACAGGGGGTCCGGTCGCTTCCCATCGATGGCGATATCTGCCACCCTCGGGGTAGGGCATTGAAGGATCTCAACATCGTAGGTGTTGGATGCGTAGACGGCGGTGGAGCGTGGTGGCGGCGGCCCTGCTCATCACCGGGGCCCTGGTCCCGGCGAGCCCGGCGTGGGCCGCGCCCACGTTCAAGGTGCCCTTCCCGTGCGACCAGTCCTGGTCCGGCCAGACCCGCTCGGACCACAGCCCGGCGTACGCGGTGGACTTCAACCGCACCGACGACCTCGGCGACCCGGTGGTGGCCAGCGCCCCCGGCACCGTCGACCGGGTCACCGACCTCGGCGGGACGAGCTACGGCAAGTACGTCCGGATCGACCACGGCGGCGGCTACACGACGTACTACGCCCACCTCAACGGGTTCAACGTCTCGGTCGGCCAGAGCGTCGGCTACGGCAAGGTGATCGGCTGGGTCGGCAGCACGGGTGGCTCCACCGGCCCGCACCTGCACTACACCTACGGGACCAGTTCGATCTGGGACCGGATCGGCTCCGGCCGGTTCATCGCCGACGCCTACGTCTACACCGGCCACGACGGCTACATCCCGAACGTGCCCCGCTGCTGAAACCCGGGTCACCGGGCCGGGCCCGCGCTGCTCCGGCCCGGTGACCCGGTCAGCTGTTGAGCTGCCAGATGGAGAGGTTCAGCGCGGCGGCGAAGGTGACCCAGGCCCAGTAGGGCAGCAGCAGGGCCGCCGCCGGCCGGGAGATCCGCCAGAAGGCGGCCACCGTGACGGCGATCGCCAGCCACATCAGCACGATCTCGGCGAACGCCAGGCCGTAGCGGCCGGCGCCGAAGAAGAGCGGGGTCCAGATCGCGTTCAGCACCAACTGGAGCGACCAGGCCCAGAGCGCGGGACCGAAGCCGGCCCGCCGCCAGACCGACCAGCCGGCGATCGCGATCAACGCGTAGAGCAGGGTCCAGACCGGGCCGAACAGCCAGGAGGGCGGGGCCCAGCCCGGCTGCCGGAGCGCGGCGTACTCGTCGGCGGTGCCGGACACCCCCAGCCCGCCGATCGCGGCGGCGACCGCGACGGCCACGCCGAAGCCGAGCAGCGCCCACAGGGTCCGCGCGGTGCCGGTCCGCCGGTCGCTCCGGGTTGTCTCCATGGTCGAGATGTTTCCCCGGTACGCCGTGGCAAACCCCTGCCGTCCGCCGACCGAACCCGACGTCGCCCGGCGGACGGCATGACGCCGGGGTCGTCGGCGCCGGGCGCTCCTGTCTGGGAGGACGGAGGCCCGGGGGCGACGACCCCGGCGGGTCAGGTGCGGACCGGCGTCAATTGAAGATGCTGACACCACCCGGGCCGACCAGGAGGCCGACCACGATGAGGACGATGCCCCACAGGATCTGCCGGCGGAACAGCGCGAGGATGCCGGCGACCACGAGTACGACTGCGAGAATCCAGAGAATCAGCTCCATGGCTGCTGGATACCCGGCGGCCCGATCCCGAAAACCTGCTTCTCAGTCGATCTGATCTCCCAGGTGGAAGACGCTGTACGCCTGTTTGATGACCGGGTGGGCGACGTTGCGCACCCGTACGCCGCCGGGGGTGGTGCCGCGCTCGGTGCCGGCGTGCGCGTGCCCGTGCAGGGCGAGCGCCGTCGGCGCCGAGTCGATCGCCTGACCGAGCTGGTACGACCCGAGGAACGGGTAGATCTCCAGCGGCTCACCGGCCAGCGTGTCCGGCACCGGGGCGTAGTGGGTCAGCGCGACGAGCAGGTCGCAGTCCAACCCGCGCAGCGCCTCCCCGAGCGCCGCCGAACTCTCGTTGGTGGTGCGGACGAAGGACTTCATCTCCGGTTCGCCGAAGTCGCTGGCGCACCGGCCGGCGAACCCGCCGCCGAAGCCCTTCACCCCGGCCACGCCGAGCCGACCCGCGGTGCACTCCACCACGGTGCCGGTGCCCTCCAGCACGGTGATCCCGGCGTCTTCCAGCACGTTCACCAGCTGCGGCACCTGGTCGGACTGGTGGTCGTGGTTGCCCAGCACGGTGATCACCGGCACCCCGAGGCCGCCGAACTCCTGTGCGACGCAGCGGGCCTCGGACTCGGTGCCGTGCCGGGTCAGGTCACCGGCGAGCAGCAGCACGTCGGCGCAGTCGGGCAGCTCCTCCAGGGCCGGTCGGAACCGGCCCACCACGTCGGAGTCCAGGTGGACGTCGCCGACAGCGGCGATCCGGATCATCGGGTCCTCCTCACGGCAACTCCTCGACCTGGCTCGGCGCCTGGGCGCGGATCACCCCGATGTCACTGGTGATCGCCTCGTCCGGGAACCGCTCGGCCACCCGCCGCAGGATCTCCGCCCGCCGGTGCGGGCTCTCCACCTCGCCGGTGAGGACCAGGCCGCGCTCCCGGCGGACCACGGTGATCCCCTGCTCGGCGACGTCCGGGTCCTCGGTGAGTAGCCGTTGGATCTCCGCCTCGACGTACTCGTCCGGCGGGCCGACGCTGCGCTCGGTCACGGGATCTCCCTTTCCTCGGGGATGCGGGCGTACGGCACCGGCGTGCCCCCGTAGGGGACGACGTCGAGCCGGTCCAGCAGCATCAGGAACGCCTCGGCGTACGGGGAGTGCTGGGTCTCCTTCCGTACCCGTTCCCAGTCGATCTGTTCGCGCAGCGACCGGGCCAGCGGCAGGCCCCGGGCGAAGTCGCAGTAGTGCTGGGAGAAGCTGAGCAGCTTGTGCACCATCAGCCGGGTCGCCGACAGCACCGGCATGTGGATGGCGTCCACCGGGCGGATCACGGTGTCGGCGAGGGTCTCGTGGGTCACCGGGGTCTCCACCGGCCGGTGGATCAGGTCCACCATCCGCCCGTCGTCGTAGACCTTGACCAGCCAGTCCTCCGGCGGGCGCTCGGCGGTGAAGCCCTCGTCGGTCAGTGCCTGGAGGGCCCGTTCGACGTCCGCCTCGGGAAGCAGGAAATCCACGTCGTGCTCGCTGGAGTGGCCGCCGTGCGCGTAGACGGCGAAGCTGCCGCCGAGCGCGAAGGGGATCTCGTTCTGCTTGAGCACGGCGGCGACCCGCTTGAGGGTGTGCAGGAGGCTGACGTCCCCGCGCTCGGCCATATGGTCTCTCCCGTCATGGATGGTCGGTGGGAAATGACGTTGCGTACCCTGCTGTCCGCCCACCCACACCTGCGCCGGGGCGACGATCCGGTCATCACGCCCGGCAGGGGATCAACCGGGCAGGGAGAAGCGTGGGTCGGATAGCGTGGGGAGGGTGGCCAGATCACGGCGTGCGACCGACGGCGGGGCCCGACTGCGTCGCGTCGCGTTGATCGGCATCGACGGTTCGGGCAAGACCACCCAGGCGCACCGCCTCGCCGCCGCGCTCACCTCGGCCGGGCGACCGGCCACCTACCACCGGAACGCGGGCGGTCGGCGCTGGCTCGGCCGGGTCGCCCACCGGTTCGGCCGCTCCGACCCGCAGCTCCTGGTGGGCCGTAACGGGATGCTCGCCGTGGAGTCGGTACTGCGCTGGCTGGCCATCGCCGCCGCGCTGCTGAGCTGCCTGGTGACCGGTCGCACCGCGGTGATGGACCGCTACTCCGCCTGCCAGTACGCCAGCATCCGGGCGCACGGCGGGCAGCGGTGGGAGCGGCTGGCCCGGGTCGGGTACAAGGTCTTCCCCGCACCGCAGGTCACCTTCCTGCTCGCGGTCGACCCGGTCGAGGCGTACCGGCGGATCGAGCGGCGGGGCGAGGACCACGAGACGATGGGCTGGTTGACCGCCGCCGACGCGGCCTACCGGTCGCTGCCCGAGTACCCGGGCTTCGTGGTGGTCGACGCCGGTGGCGGGCCGGACGAGGTGTCCCGGCGGATCCGGGCGCACCTGGCGCGCTGGCTGCCGCCGGAGGAGGCCGGGCCGGCGGTCGACAATCCGCCGGACGACACCGGCCCGTCCGCCCCGGAGGGCGACGACGGGGCCCGGGAGCCGGTGGCGGCTCAGGCCCGACCGTAGACCGAGCCGATTCCACCGGACCGGCGGAGGCGCGTCAGGCTGCGGAAATGAGAGCCTGTGCCGGAACGCCCCCCGGCCCCGGGGGGATACTTCCTGTCGGATACGCGTGGTCATGGTTGACGCTCGCGGCTCATGAAAGTAAGTTTCATCCGTGGCGAAGAGTCCGAAGATTTCTGTGAGTCACGAGCCGGGTGGACTGATCGTCCACATCAGTGGCCTGCTCCCGTCGCTGTCCCCCGCCGAGCAGCGGGTCGCCCGGCTGGTCGTCGCCGACCCGGCCGACGCCGCCCGACGGACCATCACCGACCTCGCCACCGCCGCCGACACCTCCGAGGCCACGGTCATCCGGTTCTGCCGGTCCGTCGGCATGGACGGCTATCCGCAGCTACGCATCCGGCTCGCCGCCGAGGCCGCCCGCCGGGTCGAGCCGCCGGACGCCCGGGTGGTCGGCGGCGACATCCCGCCCGGCGCCGACCTGGCCCAGATCATCGCCACCATCGCCTTCAACGACGCCCGCGCCGTCGAGGAGACCGCCGAGCAGCTCGACCCGGCCGTCTGCGAACAGGTCGTCGAGGCGATCGTCGCCGCCGGCCGGATCGAGGTCTACGGCGCCGGCGCCAGCGGCTTCGTCGCCTCCGACTTCCAGCAGAAGCTGCACCGCATCGGCCGGATCGCCTTCTCCTTCCCGGACGTGCACTCCGCGCTGACCTCCGCCGCCCTGCTCGGCAGGGGTGACGTGGCGATCGGTATCTCGCACACCGGCACCACCTCGGACGTGATCGAGGTGCTCGAACAGGCCCGGTCCCGAGGCGCGGTCACCGTCGCGCTGACCAACTTCCCCCGGTCACCGATCACCGAGGTCGCCGACTTCGTCCTCACCACCGCCGCCCGCGAGACGACCTACCGCGCGGGCGCGATGGCCAGTCGGCTCGCCCAGCTCACCGTGGTGGACTGCCTCTTCGTCGGAGTGGCCGCCCGGAACCGGACCCGGGCCCGGCGGGCGCTCGAGGTCACCGCCGAGGCGGTGCGAACACACCGGGTCGGCGGCAGCCGGAGGCGCTCGTGACCGCCGGCCCGGTCGGGCCGGACGGCGTGGGGGAGCAGCGGGGCGGCGAGGGCGTGGTCGACCTGCACCCGGTGGTCCGCGTCGGTGCCCCCACCGAGCGGCGCAACCCGCACAGCACCGACCTCGACCTGATGTCGACCCGGGACGTGCTCACCGTCATCAACGACGCCGACCGGCGGGTGCCGGCGGCGGTGGCCGCCGTCCTGGACGAGATCGCGGTCACTGTCGACCTGGCGGTGACCGCCCTGCGCGGCGGGCACCGGGTGCACTACTTCGGGGCCGGCACCTCCGGCCGGCTCGGGGTGATCGACGCCGCCGAACTGGCCCCCACCTACAACTCCCCGGGCGGCTGGTTCTGCGCCCACCTGGCCGGCGGCCCGGACGCGATGTGGCACGCCGTGGAGGACGCCGAGGACGACCTGCGCGGCGGCGCGGCCGAGGCTGCCGAGTGCGTCGTCGCCGGGGACCTGGTCGTCGGGTTGGCGGCCAGCGGACGCACGCCGTACGTCCTCGGGGCGCTCGGTGCGGCCGGGGACCGGGGTGCCGCGACGGTGCTGCTCTGCGCCAATCCGGAGGTCAGGGCCGCAGCCGAGGTGGACGTGTTCATCGGGGTCGACACCGGCCCGGAGGTGGTGACGGGTTCGACCCGGATGAAGGCGGGCACCGCACAGAAGTTGGTGCTGAACACCTTCTCGACGGCGGTGATGGTGCGTCTGGGGCGGGTCTACTCGAACCTGATGATCGACATGGTCGCCACCAACGCCAAGCTGCGGGGCCGCATGATCTCCATCCTGATCGAGGCCACCGGGTGCTCCGAGGAGGTCTCCCGGCGGGCCCTGCACGAGGCCGACGGAGACCTGAAGACCGCCCTCGTCTCGCTGCTCTCCGGCGTAGAGGTCGACGCGGCGCGGGCCGCGCTGGCCCGCGCCGCGCACCAGGTCCGCGGTGCCATCGCCCTGCTCGCCTCCTGACTTCCTCCCGGTGGCGTGCCGAGGTCCGCCGTCCGGGGGTGACGGAGAACACCGCGCCGGGGGGACGTCCGCCACGCCACGGATTGTTGTTCGGGGCGTGGGGTAATCCAGGACCGCTGGATGAACCAACCGGTCCACCGGCCCGTATCTGGCAGTGACCAGGATCGCAGCCGAGCGGTGACGAGGGTCGCTGTGTGCCGGGGTGTCGCAATGACGCGACGCTCCGGAAACGGACGACGACCCCCCGTCCCGTCAGCGGTGGTCGTGGGGGTTCCGACGGTGGCTCCGAAGGCCGCTGACAGCAAACGTGGACCGGGCTTTCAGCTGGTACTCAGGCATTCGTGACACTTTCGACTCACGACATGGAATCCCCAACCCGTCTCGACTGTTGTGCAGGTGTCAGCACCGGCGGGCAGTGCGGCGCTACGGGGGAGGGCTGATGGACGTGGGGATGGCAAGGAACCGGGCAACCGGCGCGAGCGAGGGGACCGTGGACACCGTGGACAAGAACATCGGCATGCGAACCGACGAGGTCGCCGAGGAGCGTGACCTGGTCGGCGTCTACCTTCACGAGATCTCCCGGACGCCACTGCTGGACGCCGCCAAGGAGGTCGATCTCTCCAAGGCGATCGAGGCCGGGCTCTACGCCGAGCACCTGCTCGGCGAGGACCGCGTCCCCGTCGGGTTCGACCGGGACGACCTGGAGCGGCTGGTCGTCGAGGGGGAGCGGGCGAAGGATCTCTTCATCCGGGCCAACCTGCGGCTGGTCGTGTCGATCGCCCGCCGGTACGTCCGGTCCGGGATGCCCATGCTGGATCTGATCCAGGAGGGCAACACCGGCCTGGTGCGCGCGGTCGAGAAGTTCGACTACGAGCGCGGCTACAAGTTCTCCACCTACGCCACCTGGTGGATCCGGCAGGCGATCAGCCGGGCGATCGCCCAGCAGGAGCGCACCGTGCGGCTGCCCGTGCACCTGGTCGAGGACGTCAACCGGATGCGCAACGTGGCCCGGCAGCTCACCCGCGAGCTGGGTGGCGACCCGGAGCCGGAGCAGATCGCGGCCTCCCTCGGCGTCACCGTCGAGCGGGTCAACGAGCTGGTCCGCTGGTCGCAGGACACCGTGTCGCTGGACACCCCGGTCGGGGACGACGGCGACACCAACCTCGGCGACCTGGTCGCGGACAGCGACGCCCCGTCACCGGAGGACATCGTCCTCACCGGGTTGGAGCGGCAGCGCATCGAGGGCCTGCTCAACCACCTCGACGACCGGTCCGCCGGCATCATGCGGGCCCGGTACGGCCTGGAGGACGGGCGGGAGCACTCGCTGACCGAGGTCGCGTCGCGCTTCTCGCTCTCCCGGGAACGGATTCGTCAGCTGGAGATCCAGGCGCTCGGCCGGCTCCGCGAGCTGGCCCGCGCGGAGGGCCTCCAAGCGGCCTGACCGGGCACCGCCGATCAAGCCCGACCTGGGCGGGCACCGAGCGGCCATTGGCCGCCTGAGCTGGTAGGAATGACGGCGAACGGCCGGCGTCCGTAGGGGGACGCCGGCCGTTCGCCGTTCGGCTGCCGATCAGTCGACCCGGCCGTAGCCGGCGATGCTCATCATGTTCATCTTCCGCTTGAGGACGTTACGACCGGCGCTCGGCGCGTCGATCACCTGCCCGTCGCCCACGTAGAGCGCGACGTGCCCCAGCCCCGAGTAGAAGACCAGGTCGCCGGGCTGTAGCGCGCTACGGCTGACCCGGGAGGTGGCGTTCCACTGCATCGCCGCGTTGTGCGGCAGCCGCTTCCCGGCCGCCCGCCAGGCGGCGAGGGTCAGGCCCGAGCAGTCGTACCCGTTGGGGCCCTCGGCTCCCCAGACGTACGGCTTGCCGATCGCCCCGTACGCGTACTGCACGGCGGTGCCGGCGCTGCCGGAGGCGGCCGGTGGGTTGGCGGCGGGGGTGGTGGACGTGGTGGAGCGGGCCGGCTTCTTCGCCGGTGCCTCGGTGGCCCGACCGTACGCGGCCCGGCGCATCTCGTAGAGCTTCGCCAGATCCTGCTCGATCCGCTTCTTCGTCTTGGCGACCGCCCGGGACTGGGCGGCCTGCCGGGCCAGCGTGGCGTCGAGCCGGGTCTTCTCGTCCAGCAGCGCCCGCTGGTCGGCGGTGTACCCGTCGATCTGCTGCTGGCGCTGCCGGGTGAGCTGGTCGAGGGTGCCGAGCCGGTCGACCAGGGAACCGCCGGCCGGGTCGAGGATCGCCTCGGCCGTACGCAGCCCGCCGGTCTTGTACGCGGTGGCGGCGATCTGGCCCACCGCGGCCCGGCTCTGGGCCGCCTGGGCCTCCAGCGGACCGATCCTCGCGTGCAGGTCGGCCGCGGTGGCCTGGTTCGTCTTGATCTCCTCGTTGAGCTTGTTGTACGACTCGACGATCCGTTCCAGCTCCGTCGAGGACCGTTCGATCCGGGCGGTGAGTTCGGCGACCGAGGGCTCGGCCCGGACCGGTGCCGACGGGGCGATCAGCGCGGCCGACAGGCCGGCGACCGCCAGAGTGCGCAGCAGCATCCGTAAGGACGACAAGAGCGGAAGACTCCTCTCCCACCGGTCACCGGGGGATGCTGTCGCCCCCGGCGACACCGGCCGGGCCCGTCCGGGCGGACGGCCGTTTACCGTGCCGGCCTGATCAACCTAACCCGTGACGGGAGTGACGCGCAGACAAAGCCGCGGCGAATGTTGACGAAGCGGTGCGGCGTGTCGTTGTGGCAGGTGACACCGATGAGCCTGGTGAACGGCCTGCCGACGGGGTCCTGGACGGTTAGCGAGGAAGGTCTGATTCGTCGTTCCAGGCGGATACCGGTGGGGATCGGACGGGAAAGGAGGGATAAAACCGAAATGGTGGTCAGATGCCGGCGAAGCAGGGAGGTCGTGCTCGCCGGATCTGTCGGAAATCGGGAAGCGGTCCGGGCGTGCCGGCAACAGAATGGAGCCCCGGCCGGGAATCCCGCCGTACGCACGTTGGCGTCGCGGTGGGACAACCGGCTCCGTCGGCCCCTGGGAGGACGCCGTGCAGGCAGACCACGCCAGCACCCGACCGCCACGCTGGTCCCGACCGACCACGCTGCTGTACGCCCGGCCCGGGATCGTGGTGACCACCGAACGGTTCACCGCGGGCCGGAGCAGCTACGCCGTCGCCGACCTCACCCACCTGCGGATCGGCCGTGGGCCGCACGACCGGCTCGCGGCCCGGGTCGTCACGCTCGCCGCCGTCGGCGCGGGCACGGCCGGCGTGCTGCTCGGCTTCACCGGCGGGCTGGAACGGCTCACCGCCGGGGCGTACCTGGCGCTGGGCGCGGTGTGCCTGCTACCCGTGCTGCTGGTGCTGCTCGGGGACCGCTGGCGGCCACCGCCCCACGAACTGCACGGCCACTGCCACGGCACCGAGCTGCTGTTGTTCAGCAGCGACGACCGGGAGCAGCTCGACCAGGTGGTCGACGCCCTGCAGCAGGCCCGGGAGCAGCACCGGTACGCCGACGCCGACGACCCGTCACCCACCGCCACCTACTGGCGGCCGGACCGCTGAGGCCGGGCGGTCGACCCGGCAGCGCCCTGCCGACCGACGGCGCACGGCCGACGCCACGCCGGCCGGCCGGGCCGTCAGAGGGCGGGCCAGAAGTTCAGAGGGCGGCCGGGCCGTCAGAGGATGGGCCGGGCGTCAGAGGACGGCCGGCTCCGGGGTGCGGGGACGCGCGGTGGACAGCTCGCGGGTCACCTTGCGCTCCGCCACGAACGACACGAACGGCACCGTGCCGGCGAGCATCACCAGCAGCATCCGCTTCAGCGGCCAGTGCACCCGACGCCCCAGGTCGAAGGTGGCGGCCAGATAGAGCATGTAGAGCCAGCCGTGCGCGGTGCCGACGACCGCCACCACGATCGGCTCGTCGAACACGTACTTCAGCGGCATGCCGATCAACACCAGTACGGCCAGCGCCACGCCCACGATCCAGGCGATCACGCGGTACCGGGTAAGTGCTCCGCCCACCGTCGTCCGTCCTTCCGACCGGCCTCAGCCGGGATAGTCGCCGGGCCTCGCGCCCGGGTTGGCGTTCAACCAGGTCAGATAGCGGTTGTACGCGGCCAGGTCGGCGTCGTCCGCGCCGTCGGCCGGTGCGGCCGGCACCCGGGCGACCCGCACCGGACGGCGTACCGCCGGGGTGGTCGACGGTGCGGTGGCGGCACCGGCCGGGGCCACCCCGTCCGGTACGGTGGTCCGCCCCGGGGCCGCGCCCGGGTCGCGCAGCGTGTGCCGGACCTCACGCCACCAGACGAAGACCACGAAGCCGGCGAAGATCGGCCACTCCACCGCGTAGCCCCAGCTCAGCGTGTTGCCGTCGGCGGCCCGGCTGATCTGCCACCAGCCCAGCCCCAGAAAGCCCGTCACCAGGACGACCAGGGCCACGTGGCGGGCGATCCACGCCGGTGTCCAGAGCCGCTTCATGCCGTCGAGGGTACCGGGACGGCCCGGTGTCTCCGACGCGGCGTCGTAGCCGGGGTGTCGGAGGGTTTGGTGACACCCCGGCTGGGCATCCGTCTAGACACCAGCCCAGTCGAACCCGAGGGGGCGACATGACCGAATCAGCACACCGCTCCGGCGACGCCAGTCCGGAACAGCGGATACCCGAGTGGGACGGCGACCACGTCCACCGCACCGCCACCGTGGTCTCCGAGACCGACGGCGAACTGCTCGGGGTGGACCCGGCCGACCTCGACGACGACGACCTGATCCGCGAGTTGCAGAGCCTGCACCGCACCCGGCTCGACACACTCCGGCACGCCGCCGACTCGGCGCTCGCCAACCACCTGCGGCGCACCGCCGAACTGGAGACCGAGTACCTGGCCCGGCACCCCGGCCGCGAGGTGGACCCGCACCGGCTACGGGACGCCTGATGGGCACGCTCGCCGAGCGTGGCATGTCCGCGCCGCCCGAGGTGGTGTTCAGCACCGCCACCGACCCCGACCGGATCGACTCCTGGTTGCCCGAGACGCTGCGGGTCGACGGCACGGCCCCGACCACCCGCTCCGACCACGAGCTGCGGGCGCGCTGGGACGGCCCGAACGGCACGGCCGAGCTGCGGGTCGCGCCGGCCGACGCCGGAGGCACCCGGGTCCGGCTGGAACTGCCCGCCGGGTCGGCCGCCGGGCTGGCCGACGAATCCCTGGTCAACCTCGAACGCGAGGTCGCCGAGAACCTGACCGCGGGCTGACCCACCCGCTCCCTGACCCACCGGCTCCCTGACGCGACCGCCGAACCGATGCGAACCGCGAACCGATGGGTACGACGAACGAGGAGATCCGGTGACCGACGGTGGCCTGAAGCAGAAGGTGGCGCGGCTGCGCCAGGCGTACGCGCCGCACGAGCATCGCCCGCTGGACGGCTACCTGGCGGCGATGGGCACCTACGCCGGGGTGACCGCGTCCATCGCGGCGCTGGTGAAGGCGACCGGCCGGCCGGTGCCCGAGCGGCCCGCCCCGGCCGACGTGGTGCTGCTCGCCGTCGCCACCCACAAGCTGAGCCGGCTGCTCTCCAAGGACGCGGTGACCAGCCCGCTGCGGGCCCCGTTCACCCGCTACGACCACCCGATCGGCAGCGGTGAGGTGATGGAGCAGGTCCGGGACCAGGGCAGCACCACCCGGCACGCGATCGGTGAGCTGCTCAGCTGCCCGTTCTGCCTGGCCGTCTGGGTGGCCACCGGACTCACCGGCGGCCTGGTGCTGGCCCCCCGGCTGACCCGGCTGGTGGCGACCGCGCTGACCGCGGTCGCCGCGTCCGACTTCCTCCAGATGGGGTACGCGATGGCCCAGCAGGCCGCCGAGGGCGGACGTCACGACGAGAAGTGACCCGTACGCGGAAGGGGCCGACGGATCGTGTCCGTCGGCCCCTTTCCGTCATCGCTGACCAGGTGTGGGTGATCAGGTGGGGGTGGTGCCGTGGTCCTCGCCGGCCCAGCCGCGTGACGTCTCCGGTTCCCGCTCGTCGGCGTCCGCGTCGGTGACGACGTCGCGGTCGACCGCGGTCCGGTCGTGCTCGTTGGCGAAGTCCGGCTCGGGCAGGGTGTCCTGTCCCTCGGGGGGTTGGCCGAGGGCCGGCATCTGCGCGTGGTGCTCCTCGTGGTCGGACATCTCCATCTCCTCTCGCCGGCGTACGGCCGGTCAGCCCGCCGACCCGCCCAGCAGGTCGGCCGCCTCGTCCACCGCGTACTCGCCCTCGGGGAGCGCGGCGATCCGGGTGAGCAGCTCCGCCGGCAGGTCCGCGCTGACCGCCGCACGGTAGATGGCGGCCTGACTGATCCGTTCCTGGCCGTGGTAGATCTCGTCGAGCAACTCGTCGAGCTGTCGGAGGTCCGGCTGTCCGGCCACGGTCACGTCGTCGGTCACGGGTATGTCGTCGGTCACTCCGCCCTGCTACCCGGGGCCGAAACGGTCAAACCCGTCAGGCCGGGGTGGGCAGGGTGGCCCGGCGGGCCCGGACGGCGGCCCCGAGGTGCTCCAGCACCTCCGTGGTGGTGTCCCACCCGATGCAGGCGTCGGTGACCGAACGGCCGTAGGTCAGCTCCCGGGTCGGGTCCAGGTCCTGGCGGCCCTCCAGCAGGAAGCTCTCCAGCATGATGCCGACGATGCCGCGCTGCCCGGCGGCGAGCTGGGCGGCCACGTCGGCGGCCACCTTCGGCTGGTTGCGGTGGTCCTTGCCGCTGTTGGCGTGGCTGGCGTCGACCACCAGCCGCTCCGGCAGCCCGGCCGCCCGGAGCAGGTCCAACGCCCCGGCCACCGACCCGGCGTCGTAGTTCGGCAGGCCCCCGCCGCCGCGCAGCACCAGGTGCCCGTCGGCGTTGCCCCGGGTGTGCATGATCGCCGGGGTGCCGGAGACGTCGATGCCGGGGAAGACGTGCGGCACCTCGGCGGCCCGGATCGCGTCCACGGCGGTGGCGATGCTGCCGTCCGGGCGGTTCTTCATGCCGATCGGCATGGACAGGCCGGAGGCGAGCTGCCGGTGCACCTGGCTCTCCACCGTCCGGGCGCCGATCGCGCCCCAGGCCACCGTGTCGGCGATGTACTGCGGGGTGATCGGGTCGAGGAACTCGCAGCCCACCGGGAGCCCCAACCCGACCACGTCGCGCAGCAGCGCGCGGGCGGTCCGCAGGCCGGTGTTCACGTCGCCGGAGCCGTCCAACGCCGGATCGTTGATCAGGCCCTTCCAGCCGACCGTGGAGCGCGGCTTCTCGAAGTAGACCCGCATCACCACCAGCAGGTCGTCGGCGTGCCGGTCGGCGGCCTCGCGCAGCCGGTGGGCGTACTCCAGGGCCGCCGCCGGGTCGTGCACCGAGCACGGCCCGACCACCACCAGCAGGCGGTCGTCGGCGCGGTCCAGCACCCGGCCGACCGCGCGTCGGCCGGCCAGCACGGCCGAGGCGAGCGGCGGGTCCAGGGGCAGCTCGTGCAGGAGCAGGGCGGGGGTGGTCAGCGGCACGACACGATCGATCCGTTGGTCGATGACCGCGCCGGTGTCCGGGGTCGTCACGGTGGGATTCCTTCCGCCGACCGTGCCCGGTGCCGGTGCCCGGGTCGAGCCGGCTGCTCGTAAACAGAAGGGCAGGAACTCAGGGATCCTGCCCGGCCGGCTCGAAACGCGATGACGTCAGCTCATGGTGAGGTCACCGGCTCCGCAGCCGGCTGGCTAAACCATCGATACGCACGCGTCACGCCGACAAGCGTACCCGACCGGAGGGAAGGACTCATCCGGTCGTCGGCCAACCCTCGTCTGACGTTCACCTTCATCGCTCTGACCGTCGGTAACTTCGGCGGCACCGATCGCATCCCCCGGAGGTTCCGATGGACCGTCGTACCGTCCTGCGCGCCACCGTCGCCGGTGGGGCCGCCGCCTTCGCCGGCAGCCTCTGGTCCGGCGTCGCGCTGGCCGCCCCGGCCCAGCCCGGCACCGGCCCGTACGGGCCGCTCGGCACCGCCGACGGCAACGGCCTCCAACTCCCCGCGGGCTTCACCAGCCGGGTGATCGCCCGCTCCCGGCAGGTGGTGCCGGGCACCTCGTACACCTGGCACAACGCCCCCGACGGCGGGGCCTGCTTCCCCGCCGGCACCGGTTGGATCTACGTCTCCAACTCGGAGATCCCGCTCAGCGGCGGCGCGTCGGCGGTGCGGTTCGCCGCCGACGGCACGATCACCTCGGCGTACCGGATCCTGTCCGGCACCAACCAGAACTGCGCCGGTGGCGCGACCCCGTGGGGGACCTGGCTCTCCTGCGAGGAGGTCAGCCGGGGCTTCGTCTACGAGACCTATCCGCAGGGCGGCACCGACGCGGTGCAGCGACCGGCGCTGGGCCGGTTCACGCACGAGGCGGCGGCGGCCGACCCGGTGCGCCAGGTGATCTACCTGACCGAGGACGAGTCCGACGGCTGCTTCTACCGGTTCCGCCCGACCGTCTGGGGCGACCTCTCCGCCGGCACCCTGGAGGTGCTGGTCGCCGGCACCGCCACCAGCGGCCCGGTGAGCTGGGCCCGGATCCCCGACCCGGACGGCTCGCCGAAGGCGACCCGCAAGCAGGTCTCCGGGGCGAAGAGGTTCGACGGCGGCGAGGGCTGCTGGTACGCCGACGGCACCTGCTGGTTCACCACCAAGGGCGACAACCGGGTCTGGGCGTACGACGTGGTCGGTCAGCGCATCGAGCTGGCGTACGACGACTCGCTGGTGACCGGCGGCAGCGCCCCGCTGACCGGGGTGGACAACATCACCGGCACCCGCTCCGGAGACCTCTACGTCGCCGAGGACGGCGGCGACATGGAGATCAACATGATCACCCCGAGCGGGGTGGTCACGCCGTTCGTGCGGATCACCGGGCAGTCCTCGTCGGAGATCACCGGACCGGCGTTCTCGCCGGACGGCAGCCGGCTCTACTTCTCGTCCCAGCGCGGCACGTCCGGTGTCTCCGCCGGAGGCATCACCTACGAGGTACGCGGCCCGTTCCGCTGACCTGTTCCTGCCAGCCTGGCGTGCCGGCTTGGCCTGCCGGTCTGGCCCGCCGGTCTGGCCCGGCGGCCGGTTCCTGTGGTCTGGCCTGGCGGTCTGGCCACCCGGCCGGTTCCGCCGGCCTGGCGTGGCGGTCCGGCCGGGTGGGCTTCCGAGGAGTGGGCGGTCGGCGGTGGGCGATCTTGTGGCGTGGCGGGGACGCCGACGGGGTAACGGGATCCGCATGACCCACGAGCAGAGCGACCAGGAACGGGTGGAGTCCCGGGCCCACCTGCTGCCCGAGGAGGCAGCGGTCGGCAGCGACGACCCGCAGGCCCAGGCCGAGGCGATCCTCGCCGAGTCGGATCTCCGCACGGCCGACCAGCAGGCCGCCCCCGGCACGGTGCTGGAGCACCGGACATCCGAGCAGACCGTCACCCCGATCGAACCCCCCGACTGAGCCACCCGTCGGCGTCGGCGACGTGCACACCTGCGCCGCCGCGCCGGTCGACCGCCGTCCGGACGGCGACACGTCGCCATCGCGGCGCGGAGATCGGATAGCGTCGGGGCATGCCCGACAGCGGTTACCCCTGGCCCATCGAGACGACCCGACTGGACAACGGCCTGTGCGTGGTGGTGAGCGAGGACCGCACCGCCCCGGCGGTCGCGGTCAACCTCTGGTACGACGTGGGCTCCCGCCACGAGCCGGCGGGACAGACCGGCTTCGCCCACCTCTTCGAGCACCTGATGTTCGAGGGCTCGGTCAACGTCGCCAAGACCGAGCACATGAAGCTGATCCAGGGCTCCGGCGGCTCGCTCAACGCCACCACGAACCCGGACCGGACGAACTACTTCGAGACCGTCCCGGCCGAACACCTGGAACTGGCCCTGTGGCTGGAGGCCGACCGGATGGGCGGCCTGGTCCCCGCGCTGACCCAGCAGACCCTGGACAACCAGCGGGACGTGGTCAAGAACGAGCGTCGGCAGCGCTACGAGAACGTCCCGTACGGCGACGCCTGGCTGCGGTTGCTCCCGCTGCTCTACCCGCCGGGGCACCCGTACCACCATGCGACGATCGGCTCGATGGCCGACCTGAACGCCGCCGACCTGGCCACCTTCCAGACGTTCCACCAGACGTACTACGCGCCGGACAACGCCGTGCTCACCGTGGTCGGTGACGCCACCGCCGCCGAGGTCTTCGCGCTGGCCGACCGGTACTTCGGGGCGATCCCGGCGCGTGGTGACATCCCCGCCGCGCCGGACGGGCACACCGTCGCCGGCACCGGCCGGCCCGCCGTCGAGACGGTCACCGCCGAGGTGCCGGCCGCCCGGGTCTACGTCGCGCACCGCACCCACCCGTTCGGCAGCACCGGCTACGACGTGGCCACGGTGGCCGCCACGGTGCTCGGCAGCGGCCGGGGCAGCCGGCTCTACCAGCGGCTCGCCGACGGCGAACGGCTCGCCCAGCCGGACCTGGTCGGCGCGTACGGGGTGGACCTGGCGCACGCCCCGGCACCGGTGATCGCCACCGCCACCGCCCGCCCCGGGGTGACCGCCGAACGGCTCGCCGCCGGGGTCGCCGAGGTGGTCGACGAACTCGCCACCGTGCCGGTCACCGCCGCCGAGCTGGACCGGGCCAAGGCGCTGCTCAGCACCGCCTGGTGGCGGCAGATGTCCACGGTGGACGGCCGGGCCGACGCGCTCGGCCGGTACGCCACCCAGTTCGGCGACCCGGCGAAGACCGGCGACCGGCTGCCCGGCTGGCTGTCGGTGACCGCCGCGCAGATCGCCGAGCTGGCCGCCGACGTCCTCGTCCCCGCCGACCGGGTGACCCTGACCTACCTGCCGGAGGAGACCTCATGACGCTGATCACCGCCCGTCCGGGTCCGGGCACCGCCCGCCCGTACCGGTTCCCGACGGTGGTCCGCCGGGACGTCGCCGGTGGCCGGGTGGTCGCCGCGCACCTGCCCGGACAGACCCTCGCCGTCGCCCTCCTGCTGCTCGACGCGGGCGCCGGCCGCGAGCCGGTGGGCAAGGAAGGGCTCGGCGCGGTGCTGGCCAAGGCGCTGGAGGAGGGCACCGCGCAGCGGGACGCCACCACCTTCGCGTTGGCCGTCGAGGGCCTCGGCACCGAGCTGGCCACCGGGTTGGACTGGGACAGCTTCCAGGTCAGCGTCCAGGTGCCGGTGGACCGCCTCGGCGCGGCGGTGGAGCTGCTCGCCGAGGCGGTGCGTACGCCCCGGCTCGACCCGGACGACGTACGCCGGGTCCGTGACGACGAGGCGACGGCGCTGCGGATGGACTGGGCCAACCCCGGCCCGCGCGCCGACGCGGTGCTGCGCGCCGACCTGTTCGGCGCGGAGAACCGCTGGGGCCGCCCGCTGTACGGCGACCCCGACTCGGTGGCCGGGCTGGACGTGGAGGACGTCACCGTCTTCCACTCCGAATGGTTCATCCGCCCCGGCACCCTGATCGTCGCCGGTGACCTGGACCGGCTCGACCTGGACGCGCTGGGCGCGGCGGCCTTTGCCGGCACCGGCGGCGGTCCCGTCGAGCGGGGCGGCCCGATCGAGGTGCCGATGCCCGCCGGGCGGCGGATCATCCTGGTGGACCGGCCCGGCTCGGTGCAGTCCACGCTGCGGCTGGGCCACCCGTCGCCGCACCGCGCCCACCCCGACCACGTGCCGATGACGCTCGCCGGCACGGTGCTGGGCGGGGCGTTCACCTCCCGGCTCAACCACCTGATCCGCGAGGTACGCGGCTACACGTACGGCATCCGGGGCGACTTCGCCTCGTCCCGCCGGTTCGGCCGGTTCGCGGTCAGCTCCGGGGTGCAGACGGCGGTGACCGCGCCGGCCCTGGTCGAGGCGGTCGGCGAGATCACCCGTACCCGGGTCGGCGGGGTGACCGAGGACGAGCTGTCGGTGGCCCGCTCCTGGCGGGCCGGGCAGCTCTCGGTCGAGTTGCAGAGCCCCCGGGCGATCGCCTCGGCGTTGACCACCCTGGTCGTGCACGACCTGCCGGACGACTACCACGCCCAGCTGCGGGAGGCGCTGCTCGCCGCCGACGTGGCGCAGGTCTCGGCGGCTGCCGCCACCCACCTGCACCCGGATTCGCTCACCCTCGTCATCGAGGGCGACGCGGCGCTGATCCGCGACGAACTGGTCGCCTCCGGGCTCGGCGAGGTGACCGACCACGCCGGTTGACCGTGCGTGTGCCGGCCGGGCGGGGTGCTTCGGGGGCGGGGCGGTGTGATTCCGGTCGCGCCGCCCCTTGCCGTCGGGCCGGGGCGGCGCTGCGGATGCTGCGGCCGGACGGCCTGCTCACGGCCGATTTTCCGGGCTGTCGGGGCGTACCGTCGGGTGGTTTGCGGCCCGGCGGCCGGTCCGGTCGCCGGGCCGACCGACGGTCCGGCCCCCGGGCGGTGGGAAAGGCTTCCCGCCGTCGGCCTGCGGCTGGGTAGCCTCGCGGGCATGAGGATCGGCATTGTGGGAGCCACCGGCCAGGTCGGTGGCGTCATGCGGCAGGTGCTGGCGGAACGCGAGTTCCCGGCGGAGCAGGTGCGGTTGTTCGCCTCGGCGCGGTCGGCCGGGCGCACCCTGCCCTGGCGGGACGGCGAGGTCACGGTCGAGGACGCGGCGACCGCCGACTACTCCGGGCTGGACATCGTGCTCTTCTCCGCAGGCAAGGGCACCGCGAAGGAGCTGGCCCCCCGGGTCGCCGCGACCGGCGCGGTGGTCATCGACAACTCGTCGGCGTTCCGGACGGACCCGCAGGTGCCGCTGGTCGTCGCCGAGGTCAACCCGCACGCGATCGCCGACCGGCCCAGGGGCATCATCGCCAACCCGAACTGCACCACGATGGCCGCGATGCCGGTGCTGCGCCCCCTGCACGACGAGGCCGGGCTGGTCAGCCTGGTCGTCGCCACCTACCAGGCGGTCTCCGGCGCCGGCCTGGCCGGGGTCGCCGAACTCGACGAGCAGGTACGCAAGGTCGCCGAGGGCGCTGCCGCGCTCGCCCACGACGGGACGGCCGTCGAGTTCCCCGCGCCCCGTTCCTTCGCCCGGCCGATCGCCTTCAACGTGCTCCCGCTGGCCGGCTCGATCGTCGACGACGGCTCGTTCGAGACCGACGAGGAGCAGAAGCTGCGCAACGAGAGCCGCAGGATCCTGGAGATCCCCGAGCTGAAGGTCTCCGGCACCTGCGTACGGGTGCCCGTCTTCACCGGCCACTCGTTGCAGATCAACGCCCGGTTCGCCCGGCCGATCACCCCGCAGCGGGCCCGGGAACTGCTCGACGGGGCGCCCGGCGTGGCGCTGTCGGACGTGCCGACCCCGCTGGAGGCGGCCGGTCAGGACCCGACCTTCGTCGGCCGGATCCGCGCCGACGAGACCGTCGAACACGGCCTGGCGCTGTTCTGCTCGAACGACAACCTGCGCAAGGGCGCCGCGCTGAACGCGGTGCAGCTCGCCGAGCTGGTAGCCGCCGAGCGCCGCTGACGGCAGCCACCGGACGGCGTTGACGGTGGCCGTCGAGCGGCGCTGAGCGTCGTCGCCGGACGGCGTTGGCTGTCGTCCGTCTCCGCCGACCGGCCGGCTCCTCCGTCCATGACGGCGGCACCGCGGTGTACCGCCGTCGTGGGCGGGTGTCGTGCCGTTCGGCGGGTATACCGGCCTCCCGGGCCGGCAGTGCCGCCCCGGCACCTCGGGGAGGACGGGATGGGAACCGGCCAGGGCGGCGACGACGCGGGGCGGCCCGCCGACGCCGTCCGCCCCGGTGGCCCGGACCTGCGGTCGGAGACCTCCCGCCTGCTGGCGTTCAGCGACGGGGTCTTCGCCATCGTCATCACGCTGCTGGTGCTCGACCTCCAGCCGCCCGACGTGGGCCGGGGCCGGATGCTGCACGCGCTCGTCGAGCAGTGGCCGGCGTACCTGGCCTACCTCACGTCGTACCTGTACGTGGCGGTCAGCTGGCTGAACCATCGGACCACCTTCCACCGGGTCGCCGGCAGCAGCAGGGGGCTGCAGTGGTGGAACCTGGCGGTGCTGTCCAGCACCGCGCTGCTGCCGTTCGCCACCTCGGTGGTCTCGACGACGATGCAGCACGGCGACCGCAGCGACCAGCGGGCCGCCGTTGCCGTCTACGGGCTGGTCGGCGTGCTGCTCTCGGGTGCCTGGCTGGGCCTCTACCACTACCTCGGCCGGCACCACGACCTGCTGCACCCGGCGGTGCCGACCGGCATGTACCCCGCGGAGCGGCTGCGGGCTCTGGTCGGCGTCGTGGCGTACGTGCTGGCGGGGTTGTTGGGTTTCCTGGTCGCCCCACCGATCGCGCTGATCGTCTACCTGGCTCTGCCGGTCTTCTACGCCTCGACCAGCGAGGGGCTCTACGGCCTGCGCAGGCGGGTGCGCGGTTCCGGATAGCTGCCGGGTGACAGCGCGCGTTACCCGCCCCGGACGACGGGTAGACGACGCGTGCCGACACCGAGAGGGGAGCACCATGACAACGGTCGGAGAGTTCATGACGACCCGGTTGGTGACGATGGACGGCAACGACACGCTCACCGCCGCGGCGCAGGAGATGCGGGACAGCGCGATCGGCGACGTGGTGGTGACCGATGGCGACGACGTGGTGGGAATCGTCACGGACCGGGACATCACCGTCCGGGCCGTCGCCGGGGAGATGGACCCGAACCGCACCACGCTCCGCCAGATCATCAGCCGGGACGTGATCACGGTCAGCCAGTACGACGACGCGGTCGCCGCCGCCGACCTGATGCGCACCTACGCCGTACGCCGGCTGCCGGTCGTCGAGGACGGTCGGCTGGTGGGCCTGGTGTCGATGGGCGACCTCGCGGTGGAGCGGGAACCCCAGTCGGTGCTCGCGGACATCAGCGCCGACGACCCCAACAACTGACGCCACCGCAGACGACCGTGACGCCGGCCCCGGGCACCCCCCCGGGGCCACCCCCCCGGGGCCACCCCCCCCGGGGCCACCCCCCCCCCCCCCGGGGCCACCCCCCCCGGGGCCACCCCCACCCCCACATCCCCCACCCAGCCCAGCCCTCACCCAGCCCAGCCCTGCTCGGCCCCGCCCGCCTCGCCCCACCCGCCTCGCCTCGCCCCGCCCCGTCGATCATGGAGTTGTGGTGGGGCGGAAAGGTGTGAAAAGTGCCCTAACCAGGCACCATAAGTCCAAGATCGACGGGGTGGGAGCTGGGCTGGGTGGGGCGGGTAGGGCGAGGCGGGGAGGGAAGGGGCGAGGGCAGGAAGGGTGGGGCAGGGGGAGGGGTCACCTGGTTGGGGTGAGGTTGGGGGCGGGGTGGGTGGGGATTCGTGGGGGGTAGGTGGAGGTGGGTGGGAGGACGGGGGAGAGGGGCTGATGGTGGACGCGACCACGAGGTTCTTCGAGAGCCTGGACCGGCGAGGTTACGAGCCGTTGCTGGACAAGGCCTCCGGAACGCTGCGTTTCGATCTGCACGAGGGTGCGTACACCACCCACTGGCTGCTCCGGGTGGACCGGGGAAAGCTGGAGGTCAGCCAGGAGGACCGGGAGGCGGACACGGTCATCGTGACGACTCCGGCGCTGTTCGAGGAGATGGCAGCCGGCCGGGAGCACGGCCTGGCGGCGCTGCTGCGCGGGGACATGACGGTGACCGGTGACGCCCGGCTGGTGGTGCAGATCGAGCGGATCTTCCCCACCTCGCCGGACGCCCAGGGGCCGCGCCGGCTCCACCAGCGGGAGGTGTGGTGATGGGGCAGAGCAACACGGTCCGGATCCTGGACGGCAACACGTTCGTCGTCTCGGAGGAGACCGGCGACATCGAGGCGACGCCGAGCGAGCCGACCGGCCTGTTCTCCCTCGACGTCCGGTTCCTGTCCCGCTGGGTGCTGACCGTCAACGGGGAACGGCTCAACGCCCTGTCCTACGACGATCTGCAGTACTTCGAGGCGCGGTTCTTCCTGGTGCCGGGGATGGCCACCCACTACGTCGACGCCAAGCTGTCGATCATCCGGGAACGCGCGGTGGGCGGCAGTTTCCGCGAACAGTTGACCATCCTGAACCACGACGAGAAGGCGGTCGACCTGGAGGTCCGGATGGACGCGGGCGCGGACTTCGCCGACCTCTTCCAGGTCAAGGACGAGATCCTCAACAAGAAGGGCGAGTTGTACGCCGAGGCGGAGTCCGACCGGCTGCGGCTGGGCTACCGGCGGGGCAACTTCCGGCGCGAGACGGTCATCTCGTCGTCCCGGCCGGCCCGGTACGACAAGCACGGCTTCGCGTACTCGGTGCACCTGGAGCCCAACGAGCAGTGGACCGCCGAGATCGACGTACAGACCTTCGCGATCGGGCCGGGCGGCCGGGACCTGCGGCTGGGGTTGACGGTGCACGGCCACGAGCGGCTCGCCCTCCAGCACGACCTGGAGGAGTGGATCGCCAAGTCCCCCAAGCTCAACAGTGAGCACGAGCAGTTGGCCGCCACCTACCGGCGCAGCCTGGTCGACCTGGCCGCGTTGCGTTTCGCACCGCTGTCGCTCGGCGGCCAGACCCTGCCCGCCGCCGGCCTGCCCTGGTTCATGACCATGTTCGGCCGGGACAGCATCCTGACCTGCCTCCAGGCGCTGCCGTTCGCCCCGGAGCTGTCCAAGACCACGCTGCGCATCCTGGCCGCCCTCCAGGGCACCCGGTTCGACGACTTCCGCGAGGAGGACCCGGGCCGGATCCTGCACGAGATGCGCTACGGCGAGACGGCCGCCTTCGAGGAGCAGCCGCACTCGCCCTACTACGGTTCGGTGGACGCCACCCCGCTCTTCGTGATCCTGCTCGACGAGTACGAGCGGTGGAGCGGGGACGTCGCGCTGGTCATGGAGATGGAACGGGAGTGCCGGGCCGCGCTGAAGTGGATCGACGACTATGCCGACCTGATCGGCGACGGCTACATCTGGTACGAGCGGCGCAACACCGACACCGGCCTGGAGAACCAGTGCTGGAAGGACTCCTGGGACTCCATCTCGTACGCCGACGGCAGCCTGCCACCGTTCCCCCGGGCCACCTGCGAGGTGCAGGGCTACGCGTACGACGCAAAGCGGCGGGCGGCCCGGATGGCCCGGGAGTTCTGGGGCGACCCGGTGTTCGCCGAGCGGCTGGAGCAGCAGGCCGCGGCGCTGAAGGAACGCTTCAACCGGGACTGGTGGGTCGCCGATGGGGAGTACTACGCGCTGGCGCTCGACCCGGACGGGCGGCAGTGCGACGTGCTCGGCTCGAACATCGGGCACCTGCTGTGGAGCGGGATCGTCGATGACGACCGGGCCGAGAAGATCGCCCACCACCTGGTCGGGCCCCGCCTGTTCACCGGCTGGGGGGTGCGCACCCTCGCCGAGGGGGAGGTGCGGTACAACCCGATCGGCTACCACAACGGCACGATCTGGCCGTTCGACAACTCCTTCATCGCCTGGGGGCTGCGCCGGTACGGCTTCGCCGAGGAGGCCGCCACCATCGCCAGCGGCATCCTCGACGCGGCCGGCTACTTCGACGGGCGGCTGCCCGAGGCGTTCGGTGGTTATCCCCGGGAGCAGACCAAGTTCCCGGTCGAGTACCCGACGGCGTGCAGCCCGCAGGCCTGGTCGACGGGGGCCCCGCTGCTGTTGCTGCGCACCATGCTCGGCCTGGAGCCGCACGAGGGGCACCTGGCGGTGGACCCGGTGCTGCCGGTGGGGATGGGCCGGATCGAGGTGCTGGACATCCCGGGCCGCTGGGGACGGGTGGACGCCTTCGCCCGGGGTCGGCTGGACCTGCACAACCTGGCCGGCTGACGGCTCCGCCCTACGGTTCCGTAACCTACGCGGGGTAAAGTAACCGGATGCCGGAACTCGTGTACCCGCCCGTGATCGCCGCTGCCAAGACGTTGTTCCGGGTTCTCGACCTGCGCCTGACCGTCGACGGCAACCAGCACGTCCCCCGTACCGGCGGGGCGGTGTTGGCCAGCAACCACGTCAGCTACCTCGATTTCATCTTCTGCGGGTACGGGGCGCACGAGTCCCGGCGACTGGTCCGGTTCATGGCCAAGCACGAGGTCTTCGCCCACAAGGTCTCCGGCCCGCTGATGCGCGGCATGAAGCACATCCCGGTGAACCGGTCGGCGGGGGTCGGGTCGTACAACACGGCGGTGGACGCGCTGCGGCGCGGCGAGGTGGTCGGCCTCTTCCCGGAGGGGACGATCAGCCGCTCCTTCACCGTCAAGGAGTTGAAGAGCGGGGCCGCCCGGATGGCGCAGGCGGCGGGGGTGCCGCTGCTGCCGGTGGCGCTCTGGGGCACCCAGCGGCTCTGGACCAAGGGCCGGCCGAAGACCCTCACCCGGCGGCACACCCCGATCACCATCCTGCTCGGCGAACCGATGGACCCGGGGGCCTACCCGGACGCGAACACGATGACGGCGGAGCTGAAGGTCCGTTTGAGCGCCCTGGTCGACCGGGCCCAGCAGGAGTACCCCGACAAGCCGGCCGGCCCGGACGACACCTGGTGGCAGCCGGCGCACCTGGGCGGCACCGCGCCCAACCTCCAGGAGGCCGCCGAGCTGGACCGCCGCCCCCGCCGTTCGACCGCCTCCTGACCGCCCCCGCCCTGCGGCGACCTGCGCCGGGGGTAGGGGTCCGTGTGTCGGGTCAGATGCCGACCGCGTCCTGCCCGGCCCTGGCCGGGACGCGGTAGTAGTCGTCGCGGGACAGGAACTCCACCGGCAGCGAACCCGGCAGGGTCACCCGCGCCTCACCGGTCAGCGGGGCGGCGGTGGCCCGCCGGATCAGCACGTCCCGCTCCGGCGGCGCGAGTTCCACCAGCTCGGGACGGTTGACCCGGAAACAGGCCACCGTACGGCGGATCAGCCGGGCCAACTCGGTCACCGGGCCCACCGGGCCACCCAGGGCCAGGGTGGGCTGCTGGATCGTCCGCAGCGCGTCGCAGACCACCAGCAGTTCCGCCTCCGGACCCGTGCCCCGCGTCGCGGCGAGGGGGGCCGTCGACCGTAGCTCCAGCCGGGACGGCCACTGCCAGCGGATCTGCCCGCTGACCAGCCGAGGCAGCCGTACGGCCCGCCGGTGCCGGACACCCGTCGAGTCGATCTTCCCGGCGACCAGGGCCAGGTCGCCGGCCAGGCAGACGTAGGCGAGTCGCCGGTCGGTGACGGTGACCGAGGCGGGTGCCGGCAGCACCCAGTGTCGGCGGGTGCCGGTGGGGCTGAGCAGGCAGCCGGCCACCGAGGTCAGGTATTTGCCGAGCACCCGTTCACCGGGTTCCGGGACCAGTTCGTGGTGCCGGTCGAGCACGGGGGCGACATCGTCCTCCGGCGCGTCGAACCGATGCGGTGCGATGAAGAACGGGGACATGTCCTCGCGCATCGTCACGACCTCCCCCGCGCAGTGGTGTCCTGGCGTCCAGCCTCGCCGACCCCTGCCGCACTGTCATGACACCCGTTAGGGGGTCGGCCGGTCGTACGACGCCTGTGACCGGTAGATGCCGATCTCCTCCGGCCGGACTAGTCCGTCCTCGATCGCTCGGGCCAGGAGAGCGGCCTTCGTGGCGGCTGGTCGACCCGCCCGGGTGTACTTGATCCGGGCCCGGTCCACGTATTGTTTGACGGTGTGCTCGCTGATCTGCATCCGGCGGGCCACCGATGCCTTCGACATCGACTGGAACCACAGCAGCAGCGCCTCGCGTTCCTTGTCCGACAGGGCCGGCCGGTCCGGGCGCGGATCGCCCACCATCGCCCCGGCCAGGGTCGGCGGCACGTAGGGGCGGTCGCTGGCAGCGGCCAGCACCGTCGCCACGCAGTGCTCCCGTCCCTCGTGTTTGGCCAGGAACGCGGTCGCCCCGGCATCGAGCGCGGCGAGCATCGTCGCCGGGTCGGTGTGCTCGGAGTAGACCACCACCCGCCGACCGGCGGCGCTCAGCTCGACCAGCTTGTCGATCATCATCCGTCCGCGCAGCCGCAGGTCCAGCAGGATCACGTCGGCCTCTGGCGCGGCGCGCAGCACCAGGTCCGGGTCGTCACCGGTGGCGAGCACCCGCAGCCGAGGTTCGGTGGACAGCCAGGCCCGTACCCCGTCGATCACCACCGGATGGTCGTCGACAATCGACACCCCGACGGGGCGCTCCCCGCTCACGGCCTGCGCCATCGGGTCTGCGTCCACCTGATCTCCCCGTCCCGCTCGTGTACGTGTTCCACCTGGTCGTCGTCGTCCATCGGGGCGGACGGATCGGCTGCCCGCGGGCCGTCCACGTCCGGTGCCACCAGGCTGACCGCCACCTCGTCCGGGCCGGCCACCACCGTCAGCCGGGCCCAGCCGGTGGCGTCCGCCAGCGCGGCGGCCAGCGGATCGGCCAACCGTCGGCGGACCTCCACCGGCAGTGGCGGCGGCGTGCCGATGGCGATCAGCTCGATCGGCAACCCGTTGCGTTCGGCCAGATCGGCGGCGGCCCGCAGCTCGTGCAGCAACGGGTCCGGCACGTCGTCGGACTCGGCGATCAGCCGGCGCAGCCGGGTCGCCGCCAGCACGCACCGGCGCTGCACGAACGGGTCGGCCGGGTCGGCGCGACCATCGGCCAGCTCCGCCAGCACCTGCTCGGCGGCACCGCCGACCAGCGCCAGCCGGGCCCGCCGGTCCACCCAGGCCCGTTCGGCGGCGTCCCGCTCGGCGCGTACGGCGAGGGTCGCGGCGGCGGTGTCGGCCCGGTCCCGGGCGAGAGTGGCGATCACCGCGGCACCGGTGAAGGCCGCCACCGGCAGCGACGAGGTGCCGTAGACGTACATCGCGTAGCGGGTCAGGTCGGCGGGGCCGGTCGCGCCGTGGCCGACCAGCGCGGCGAGTGCGATCACCGCATGGCCGGCCAGCAGGGCGAGCAGCCACCGGACCCGGCGACCCCAGAGCACCACCACGAAGAACCAGGCCAGCCCGGTCCACACCCAGTTCCCGGCGGCGAAGAGCTGTCGCACGCCGGCCGCCGCGAAGACTGCCACGTCCACCGCCAGCAGCGCCGCCGCCAGCGGGAGCGCCGGAGGCAGCCCGCCGCGCAGCAGCCGGAGGGCGGCGTACCCGCCGATCAGGCAGGCGGCCAGCCAGCCCGCCGCGACCACCGTCGGGGTGGCCAGCTCGGACCAGCCGCCGAGCAGCGCCGGCAGCCCGATCGCGGCGTGCCAGACCAGGGCGATGGCCACCGCCGCGATGCGGGCCCCCCGGTCCGAGAACCGGGCCACGTCCACCGCCGTGCCGTCGGCTGCCGCCGGGCCTCCCGACCGCACCACCGGCCGGGGTACGCGGACCGGCGCGGTCGCACCGAGGTCAGTCGACATCCGGCCATTCCAGCCTGATCCGGGTGCCCTCGCCAGGGGCGGAGGTCACCTCCGCCAGCCCACCGACCTCGGCCAGCCGGCCACGGATCGACTCGCGCAGCCCGTACCGGTGGACCGGGACGGTGGCCGGGTCGAAACCGGGACCGTCGTCGACCACCTCGACCACGACGCTGCCGTCACACCGCCCCAGCCGCACGGCGACGTGCGCACCCGGCGCGTGGCGGGCCACGTTGGCCAGCGCGGCGGCGGTGGCGTCGACGAGCGCGGCGGTCACCTCCGGCGGCGCGGCGCAGGGCGGCAACGTGGCGGCCACGGTCAGCTCCGGGTGGGTGGCGAGCAGCGCACGCAGGCCGGCGTCGACATCGACCGGGCCGGCGTCGGCCGCCTCCGCAGCGGCGTCGGCCGGGTTGGCGGCCGGCGCGGACCGGGCGTCGGCGAGGCCGATCAGGGTACGCAGATCCGTCCCGGCCCGTTCCCGCAACGCCGCTGAGCCGGCCGGCACGGCACCCAGCCCGACCATGGTGAGCGTGGAGAGCACCGTGTCGTGCAGGTCCCGATTCTGCCGCCGTTCCACCTCCCGGGCCGTCCGGGCCAGCACCACGTCCCGGCGCAGCCGTTGGAAGTTGGCGAAGGCGGCGTCGGCACGCCCGATCCACCGGCGCATCACCGCCGCCACCATCGCCGCACAGCCGGTCTGCATCAACAGGGTCGCCGCGTGCGCGGAGGCCTCGACGGTGTTGCCGGCGGCCGAGGCACCGGCCGCGTAGCCGGCGGTGACCAGCACGCCCGCCGGCACCGACCAGCGGGCCGGCGCGGTGGCCTGCGTGTTGATCACGGTGGTGCTGGCCAGCACGGCGAGCCAGCTACCCTCGCCCGGCAGCACCTCGGGGGCGACCAGCAACGGGGCCAGCAGGCTCGCCGCGACGGTGAACGCGACGTCCCCGGCGACCAGTCCGGGACCGATGCCGACCCGCAGCGCCCGCGCCGCGTACCAGACCGACCAGCCGGTGAGCGCGACGACGGCCGCCAGCAGCACCGAGACCCGCACCGGCGGGGTACGCATCGCCAGCGCGGCCACCGCGCCGAACAGCCCGCAGGTCAGCCGCAGCAGGGCCGGCAGGGTGGTGAAGATGAGCTGGAGCGCGCCACCGGCCGGTCGATCCAGCAACGACGGTGACGAGGCCGGAGCGGGTGCGGCCGACATCAGGGGGAGGGCGTCCTTCGGGCGGTGACCCGTCCGGGTCTGCTCGGCGGTGCATCGATGCCGGAGAATAGCATGAGCTGCCCTAACTGATGACGATTGATGCACGTTCGACGCTGCGAAGGGCCAGCCGGCGCTGGCCGGGCGTGCGTGCCGGTGACCCTAGCGGCGGCCCGCGTCGCCGCCGGCCGCCGGGCGGCTCACTGTTGGGCCCAGCCGGCCGGGTTGCTGAACGACTCCCGGGAGATGCCGGAGCCGGTCCGTGGCCAGTCGCCGAAGCGCTGATTGTGCAGGTGGGCGAAGAAGTAGCACATCTGCTGGAAGTAGCCGTCCGGCAACGCTCGCGCCGGGTCGGCCCGCACCGCCTCGTAGTACTCCCGCCCCAGCGCCACGACGTGGCCCCGGCCGTAGAGGAAGCCGTCGTCGGAGCCGTCGAGCACCGCGTGCACGTCGGCCCGGTCGATGTCGTACAGCTTGCGTTCGACCACCCGGTCCAGGTCGGTCAGCTCGGGGCCGGACAGGTCGCCGCAGAGCTGGCCCAGCCGGTCGAGGAAGGGGTCGAGCCAGACGTCGACCGCGTAGGCGCCCTCGTCGTCGACGAAGGCGTCGCGGGCGTCGTGGGCATCGCTGGTGTCGTGGGCATCGCTGGTGTCGCGGGCATCGCTGGTGTCGCGGGCGTCGCTGGTGTCGCGGGTGAGCAGCGATTGGCGTAGCGCGGCGGGCTCGGGGCCGAGTTGTTCCCAGGCGGCCTCCACCAGGCCCCAGAAGCGGGCTTCCTCCGCTGCGGTGGGCAGTCGGGTCGACGTGTCGGTCTCACTCATGCGCCGGACGGTAGCGGGTCGCCCCGACGTTTCCGGGGTGCGTGTGGTCTTCCCAGGGTGATCGGGGGTGGACCGCAAGGGGTGGGGGCCGCCCGCCGGTGAGGTGGGCGGCCCCGGTCCCGGGTGCGGTCAGCGCCGCCCGCGCCGTACCTCGTCCAGGAAGGCGGACCAGGCGGTCGGGTCGAACCGCAGGGTCGGGCCGGCCTGGTCCTTGCTGTCCCGTACGCCGATCACGCCGGGCAGGTTGTCGGCCACCTCGACGCAGTTGCCGCCGCTGCCGCCGCTGCGGGTGCTCTTGCGCCAGAGGGCACCGGCCAGGTCACTCATGCTCGCTCCTCGATGATCGCCTTGATCAGTTTCTCTGATGCTGCCTCGTCCGGCGCGAGCGTCTCCAGGTCGGCCCAGACGCGGTCGTAGGCGGCGACCTCGGCCGGCTTGTCCAGGTAGAGCGCGCCGGTGATGTTCTCCAGGTAGACGGTAGTCGGCTCGGTCGATGCCCGCCCGAACGCCTGCGGGAAGCCCAGCATCACGAAGGTGCCCGTCTCGCTGGCCAGCGGCGGGCCGGCGGTGAACGGGAGGACGCGCAGGCTCACGTTCGGCAGCGCGGCCATGTCGAGCAGGTGCCGGAGTTGCCCGGCCATCGCGTGCCGGTCGGGGATGGTGCGGCGCAGCACCGCCTCGCTCAGCACCACCTTGAGGGTGGGCGCGCTGGGCAGCCGCCGCACCAGGATGTGTTGGCGCTGCATCCGTACCTCGACGAGCTTCTCCCGCTCTGCGCCGGTCATGGTGGGGTTCTTCCGGAGGAAGAGTTCGGCGGCGTACTCGCGGGTCTGGAGCAGGCCGGGGATCAGCTCCGCGTCGTATTGACGAAGTGTCGTGGCGGACGATTCCAGGCCGACGTACAGCGAGAACCACGATGGGACCACATCGCCGTAGGAATGCCACCAGCCCTTGGCGCGGGTCTCCTTGGCGAGGCCGGTGACAATCGTCTTCATCTCGCCGGACACCTGGTACAGCTCGCACATGGCGCGGGCATCCACCACCCGGACGGGGACCAGGCCCTTTTCGATGCGCCACATCTTCTGCCGGGAACAGTCCAAGCCCTCGGCGGCGGCGTCCAGCGAGACCGAAGCATCCTCGCGGAGCTGGGTGAGCAGCCTGCCGAGCTGCCGCCGGGGGACGGTGGACCCGCTTGTTGCATCCGTCATGCAACATCACCCGACCCGTCCTGCAACAGGAATTGTTTCGTCCCACGCATTTGTCGACTCCATTCCTCGGGCGTGAATTCGGCTTGAGCGTAAGGGGGGCGTGGGGTGTTGCGCAAGGTGTTGGTGCTGTCGCAGGCTGTCTATTGCCGGACGGTCGGAAGAGGCGTCAGAAATGGCGTCGCAAATAGCCCGCTGTCCCGCTCGCTGCGGATCAGAGCGTGGGCGGGGCGGCGCTATTTCTCGGGAGGAAAGCCGATGTGCGCTGCCCCACCAATGCGTCCGGCCCGACCCGTCCGGTACGACGAGTACCTGCTCGCCGTCGCGCTGACCCTGGCCCGCCGGCACCGGCCGGTCTGGAGCTGGACGCGGTGGCGCAGGGTGTGCCGCTGTGGTGCGGAGCTGCCCTGCCGGGCCCGACGCCGCATCCCCATCGGTCGTCAAAACTGGCCCGGGGCGGAGTCGTGACGGCCCGGCGTGAGGTGCCGTTGCTGGTGCAACTGGCGTGGTACTGCCTGGACCAGCACCGGCGGAGCCGCTGCGGGAAGTGCGCGGAGGCCGGGTTCTGCCCGGTGGTGGCGGCCGCCCGTCACCGGATCAGGGAATGGCGCAGGTTCCGGCACGTCTGGGGCCGGCGATGAGAGCGCCGCAGGGGCGGCCTGGTCCGGGGCCGGCGATAAAGGCGGCGAGGGTCGGCGGCCTGGTCCGGGGTCGGCGGAAGGTCTGCGGCCTGTTCTGGGGCCGGCGATGAAGGCGGAAGGTCGGCGGCCTGTTCCGGGGTCGGCGATGAAGGCGGAGCTGCCGAAGGCGGGCGACCTGGTGGTCGTGACCCGGGCGGCCAGCGTGCAGTTCGTCAAGCCGATCAGGTGCCGGGTCATCCGGGTGCTCGACTGGATCACCTATGACGGGTGGTGCTGGCTGGACGTGTACCAACTGAACGCGAAGGGGGACGCGGTGGTCCGGCGGTCGATCTTCGTACAGCCGGCGGGGTTGCAGATCGAAAACCCGGTGCCTGCGCCCCGCACGCCGAGCCGGGCGGGGGCGGCGCGGAACGTACGCCGGGGGCCTTCTCCGGCCGGGGTGCCGCCGGTGCGGCGGCCGGCGGACGGTGGGGTGACGTGATGGGTGGTCAGGGGTCAGGTCGTGCTCGCGGCGGCGAAGTAGGGCTCGGCTGCCTCCAGCCTGGGCACCTGCACGCCCAGCCTGCGCGCCTCCGCCAGGGTGTCGCGGCAGATCGCGCGCAGCTCCTCGGGGTTGGCGTGGGCCTGCGTCACCCTGCGCATCGGTGGGAAACGACCTAGCAGCCAGGCGAGTGCCGGTGCCGCCAGCCAGACGGGCGCGGTGAAGGGTCGCAGGTCGGTCCGGTGCCGCCGCAGATCGACGCCACGAGCCTCGACGAGCGGTAGCAGCTCGCGGATGGCGAGGATCGCCTCGCGTACGTCGCCGGGGGTCAGCGTGGACAGTGAGCCCCGCCTCAGGCTCTGCGTGTGCAGGCCCGCGTTCTGGACGAAGTGGATCGACAGCCAGCCTCGGAAGTCGGAGTTCTCCCGGATTCTGAACCCTGCCCCGCGGAACACCTGGCGCACGGCCCGCTCGCGTGCGGTCGGCGGCCGGTCGAGGGTGCCGAAGAAGACCACGGGCAGCAGGGCCGCCCGTAGCGCGCCGTCGTCACCGAAACCGCCGCCCGCCCCGGGGAAGCCCCAGGCCACCTGGTCGGCGGGGAGATGTTCCGTCGCGGTCAGCGGCTCGACCCACAGGTTGTTGAAGACGAGCACCGTGGCCCCGCCCACCCGTGGCCCCAGGAAGGCAGCGGCCTCCGCGAAGTTGTAGTGCTGCACGCTCAGCACGATCAGATCGAAGTCGTGGTCCGGCTCCAGCGACTCGCGGTAGCGCACCGACCATCTCTCGGCGACCCGCTTACCCCACGGCCGCCGCCGGGTGTCGAGCAGATCGAGGTCGATCGCCTCTCCGTACGCCGCCGTCCGCCCCGGCCGGACGTAGAACTCGACCTGGTGGCCGGCCCGTTCCAGGGCCCACCCGTACGTCGCACTGATCACGCCTCGGCCGAACATCAAGATCTTCACGCGCACTCCGTACGGTATATTCGGAGATCTTCTCCACTTCCAAAATATGGAGACAGTCTCCACTTGTCAACACGAGGCCCCGCATGACCGACGCCAAGCCGCTCCGCGCCGACGCCCGCCGCAACCGCGACGCCCTGATCGCCAAGGCCCGCGAACTCTTCGCCGACGGCTGCTTCCACCTGCGCTTCGACGACTTCGCCAAACTGGCCGGCGTCGGCACGGGCACGCTCTACCGCCACTTCCCCACCCGGGAAGCCCTGGCCGAAGCGGTCTACCGGGAAGAACTCAGGGCGATCTGCGACCGCGCCCGCGAGTTGCAGGCCACCCTCCCCGCCGACGAGGCGCTGGAATCCTTCCTGCGCAGCTTCGTCGACCACCTGCACGCCCACGAGGGCCTCGCCCGCACCCTCTCGACGCTGATGGCCACCCGGTCAGGCGTGCTGGCCGAGGGTGCCCAGGCTCTGGGTCAGGTCGTCGACGACCTGTTGGGGGCCGCCGTCACAGCGGGGACCGTCCGCGACGACGTGGGTGCGGGTGCGGTCATGATGGCCATCCAGGGCATCTGCGCGGCGTACGGCCACCCGGCCTACCGAACCGACGCGGACGGCGTCGTCACCCTCATCCTCGCCGGCCTCCGCGCGCGATGAGTGGCACGCCGGCCGGCGAGGGCATGCCTCCGGCGGACTCCGAGCTGCCGAACGGTTCCGGTTCGTGTGGTGGGATGCCATCCCGCCAGCCGCCGCCCAGGCAAGCCGAGCAGACCAGGGCCAGGGCGACCGCCCTACCGGACGAACGACCTTGTCGCCCTGGCTCTGGCCTGCTGCTCCACGGTGTGTGGGTCGGCGCAGACGAGATGACAGCAGCGTTGCGCGGCGGGCTGCGCGAAACGCAGGCGAAACAAGGCGTCGACATCATGGCACCATGCACCTGAGTATCGAGCGGGCCAACTTCACCAACCCCGGCCTTTCTGCGTTTCTACAGGCGCATCTCGATGACATGGCTCCTACAGCTCCGGTGGAGAGCCGGCACGCGTTGGATCTTCGTGGACTGCAGGCACCAGATGTCCGACTGTGGGTCGCTTGCGTCCGTGAGCAGATCGTGGGAACTGGTGCGGTGGTGGCGCTGGAACCCAGGCACGAGGAAGTGAAGAGCATGCGGACCGATCCGGCGAGACGAGGTCAAGGGATCGCTAGCCGAATTCTCCAGCATCTCGTGCAGGACGCTCGAGGACGCGGTGTCCGCCAGCTCTCTCTGGAGACGGGCAGCATGGAGTTCTTCGCACCCGCGAGAGCACTGTATGCCAAGGCAGGGTTCAGCTTCTGCTCTCCATTTGGCTCCTACACCGAAGACTCCAACAGCGTCTTCATGACGAAGACCCTGTAGCGCTGATCGCGCTTCCACGCCCCCGAGCAGTCCGCATATGGTCCGCAGCAGGCCGACGGAGGGTGGGAAGTGAAAGACATTCACGCGCAGTGACCCGCTGGGGAGGGTTTCGATCGTCGCGCTGGCGCTTGCCGCGTCCGTTCGAGGCTGCCACGGGGACACCGAAGTGCGCTGGTGCCACGAACAGCTCCACGCGAGCCGGTCTGAAGGGAAGTACGTGTGCGCCCGGCAGGATTCGAACCTGCGGCCTTGGGATTAGAAGTCCCCTGCTCTATCCGCTGAGCTACGGGCGCGCGGCGTACGTGTCGCGCCAAGAGGGTACCGCCGACCCCCGCCCCAACGGGGGAACGGGTCGCGTCCGGGCACGCGTGATCAGCGTCGCACGCCGCCCCCGATCCGGGCACCCTCGATCTGGTGGGTTCGCCGGCCCGTACCCTCGGGTCCGTGCTGCTGGAACCCGACGTCGAGAACGAGGTCGCCTACGAGCTGTGCCAGCTCCTGGGCCGGGCCATCCTGCCGGTCCGGACGGCGGGCGAGCCGGGTACCGCCTTCTTCCTCGCGCATCCGACCGGCGAGTTCCTGCTGACCGCCGACGTCGTCGCCGCGTACGCGGAGGGGCTCGGGCTGCGGCCCAGCGTCACCGAGCCGGCCGGGGTGGCCGGTGACGACCTGCCGTTGGCGGACCGTCCGGCGTGGTGGGTGCGTGATCCGGGGCTCGGGGTGGCGATCATGCCGACGGGTGACCTGCACACGCTCGCCGCCGGGCAGGGCTGGCAGTGGCGGGTGCAGCCGGTGCCCGCGACGGTCGCGGTCCGGGCGGACGAGATCGCCGGGTTCGGGGCCGAGCCGGTCACCGCGATCGTGCTGGCCCTCGGGGTCGGCACGGACGGCACCCGGCCGCTGGAGGTCGCCGTCGAGCGGGCCGTCCGCGACGGCGAACGGCTGCGGATCAGCGCCGCGCTCCCCGCCGGCTACGTCGGCGCTCCCGTCTTCGGGGTACGCCCCGACGACGCCGGGGAGCTCGGCCTGCGCTGCCTCGGCGTGGTGCTGCCCGCCGACACCGACAGCGGCCAGGCCCACGGTCACCCGGTGGCCACCCTCGACCGCGTGCTCGCCGCCCTGCCCGCCCGCTGATCCCGCCGGTCGCCTCGGGCCGTCGTCGCCCCGGTCGACTGTCGCCCCGGTTGGCTGTCGCCTCGGTCGGTTGTCGCGCCCGGCTGGAGGGCCGTCTTGATCGACTCGTTGGTGGCGATTCAGCGGTGTCCCGGGCTGGTCGTTGCCGCTACTTCGGCCCAGCGGAGTCGATCATCGTCGGCGACTGGGGCACCGGGTCGTCCGGGGCGCGGGTGGCGGGTACCCGGGCGTCGGTCGGGCGGGTGTCGAGGGGCGCTTCGGCGTCGGCGGGGCGGGTCGGACCGGCACCGAGGAAGGCTTCGGCCCACCGGCCGACCTCGGTGAACACCTGCTCGCGTACGGCCTGGCCGGACAGGACCAGGTCGTGCTTGCCGCCGTCGAAGCGGGCCACGGTGACGTGCCGGCCGAGCCGGGGGGCCCAGCGGACCATGTGCTCCACGTCCAGCACCGCGTCGGCCAGGGCCGCGGAGTCGTGCCAGCGGGTGCCCCGGAAGCTCCGGGTCGAGCAGGCCAGCAGCACCGGGACGGGGATCTCCAACCCGGCGCGGAGCTGCCGTTGGGCGGTGCGGATCGCGGCCAGCCAGCCGGCCCGGACCGGGAACCCGGCGAGCGGCTTCCACGCCAGGTCGTACGTCCACTCGCCGCGATGGTCGGCGTGCAGGCTCTCGCCGTACACGGTGCCCAGGCCGAAGGGGAGGATGCGGCGCGGCGCGCTGCGGCCCAGCCGGGAGACGGCCGCCGCGAGGGGTCGACGGATCAGCCAGGGGGCGTTGATGTCGAAGAAGGGGCTGTTCAGGACGAGCCCGTCGACCAGGCCGGCGTCGCGGCGGGCGTGCGCCCAGAGCGAGATGATCAGGCCGCCGGTGGAGTGGCCCATGGCGAGCAGGGTGTCGTGCCCGTCCTCGTCCCGGATGATCTTTGCGGCGGCGTCCAGCTCGGGGAAGTAGTCGCTCAGGTCGCGGCAGAAGTTCGGGGTCTGGTGGGGCAGCAGGCTGCGGCCGTACTTGCGCAGGTCGAGGGCGTAGAAGTCCCAGCCGCGTGCGGCGTAGAAGTCGGCCAGGTGGGTCTGGAAGAAGTAGTCGACGTAGCCGTGCACGTAGAGCACCGCCCGACCGGTCGGGCGCTCGGCACGCCGCCGGACCAGGGTCGCGACCACCGGCCCCTCGTCGTCGGTGCCCAGGTCGATCGTCTGCCGCTCGTACGGCGGCCCCAGCACGTCCTGTTCCACAACCGCGACGGTACGCCCGCCGGGCTACCCGGTGGTAGCCCTGGGGCTTGGCCGACGATCGGTTGCCCGAGGCTTACACCCATGCCCGGCGAGGTGCCGCTGGGGGGCGGCGGGGGACCATCACCCGGACCGTCCGGTCCCCGCCCGGCGGGGGCCTTCGGGGTCGCCGCCGGGCGGCGAGGTGTGCCCGAGGTGTGCCTGTCTGTGGTGCCGTCCCCGCCCGGCGGGGTGCGGGGGCGGGGACGGCGCGCGGTGCGGTCAGGCGGTTTCGGCGTCCATCCGGTCGACGTCGTGGGCGGGGTCGGCGTCCGGCACCGGTGCGGGGATGGGCTGGGCCATCTCCCGGATGTGCTTGTTGTGCCGGGGCTCCTGCCGGGTCTTGGCGTCGTTGAGCTTGCGGCGCATGTCGTCCCGGGCGTCGTTGAGGGCGGCCCGCAGGTCCTCCTCGTTCGAGGTGGTGACGATCTTCTGCCGGCCGGCGATCCAGCACTCCAGGGTGACCTTCTGCCCGCGCGCCTCCCGGTCCTTGACCGACACCTCCAGCTCGGTGGCGTCGGCGTGGAAGGTGGCCAGCCGGGCGTCCAGGGTGCCGAACTGCTCGACGATCCAGTTCCGGTCTCCCTGGGAGAAGCCCGCGCCCATCCGCAGGCACTCGGCCACGGTCGCCGGGTTCGCCACCGCGCTCATCGCCGCACCTCCCGCTCGGTGCGGACGGAGCCGGTCGTACGGAGCGGGATCCGAATCATCAGCACTGCCTTTCTCGTCGGACGTCGTGCCTGGTGGTGCTCGATTGATCAACTCATTACCCAATCGGGGTCGACCTCACTCCGGGTCACACCCCCTTCCCGGCCCTGGTGGGCGTTGATCCTGCTGCGCTATCGATCATGCTGCGGCCCGGCCACCGCATCCAGGGCCGGTCGGCCTAGCACACCGGGACCTTGATCAGGTTGTTGTCCACAGGCGGTCCGGTTGTCCACAGGACCCGGCCGGGCGCTCGCGTGGCAACGCCGCGCCGGCCAGGCTCGGTCCCGAGTCGACTCGCCATCGCATCCGCAGGACCCCTGGGAGGGGACGATGTTCGATACCTACGTCACGATCGTCGGCAACGTGCTGACCGCGCCGGAGTGGCGTCGTACCGCACAGAGCAACACCCTGGTCGCCAACTTCAAGGTGGCCTCGACCGCCCGCCGCCTCAACCGTGACAGCGGCCGGTGGGTGGACGGCAACAGCCTCCGCGTCCGGGTCAACTGCTGGCGCAAGCTGGCCGAGGGGGTGGCCGCCTCGGTCATGGTCGGCGACCCGGTGGTGGTCGCCGGGCGGCTCTACACCCGCGACTGGACCGACGACGCCGGCAACCACCGGGTCCTCTACGAGTTGGAGGCGGTCGCGGTCGGGCACGACCTGTCCCGGGGCCGGTCCCGCTTCCTGCGTAACCGGCCGAGCATGGCCACCAGCGCGGTGGAGGACGACGAGGCGGCCCAGCGGGTGCAGGGCGAAACGACCGAGCCGGTGCCGGTCGGGCAGGCCCCCGCCGGGCCGGACGACCGCCCCCTCGACGACGACTTCGAGCTGTCCGGGTTCGGGTTCCCGCGCGCCGGCCACGACCTGTCCGGCGACGGGTACACCCGGGCAGCCGACCCATTCGACGACGAGCCCGGGGACGACCTGCCCCCGCTGCCCGACGACGACACCGGCACCGGCACTGACACCGACACCGATACCGGCAGCGGCAGCGGTGACGAATCGGTGGTGCGGCCCGGCGGCGAGGGCCAGCCGGGCGGCACGGTCGCCCCGGTGCCGAGCGAGGTGGTCGACGCCCCGGCGGGCCGGGGCCGACGTGGCCGGGGGCGGGTGCCGGTTCCGGCCTGACAGGGTGCCGGTTGCGGCCTGAGACCCCGGGATCGCGCCGGGGGAGGGGCTCGGGTCGCGGGTTCGTACGGACGGGGGCGGGGTGGCGACGGCAAACGTGGTCACCCCGCGTACGACTAGGCTGGCCGGCCGGAGGTGGTGACGGGTGGGGCGGCGCACAGCGGCGGCGGACGCGGTCGGGCTGGTGGCCGGGTACGCGCTGGACAGCCTGCTCGGCGATCCGCGGCGATGGCATCCGGTGGCCGGGTTCGGTCGGGTCGCCGGCACCCTGGAACGTCGGGTCTACCGCGCCGATCGCCGGGCGGGAGCGGTCTTCACCGCCGTCGCGGTGGGTGCGCCGGTGCTGCTCGGGGTGGCCGTCAGCCGGGCCACCCGGCGGCACCCGGTGGCCCGGGTCCTGGTCGTGGCCGCCGGCACCTGGACCGTGCTCGGCGGCCGGACCCTGCGCCACGAGGCGAAGGTGATGGGCTCGGCCCTACGGGCCGGTGACCTGCCGGCGGCCCGGCACCGGCTCGGGCACCTCTGCGGGCGGGATCCGTCCCGGCTCGACGAGGGTGAACTGGCCAGAGCCACCGTCGAGTCGGTCGCCGAGAACACCTCCGACGCGGTGGTCGCCCCGTTGGTCTGGGGTGCCGTCGCCGGCCTGCCCGGCCTGCTCGGCTACCGGGCGGCGAACACCCTCGACGCGATGGTCGGGCACCGCTCGCCCCGCTACGCCCGGTTCGGCACCCCGGCCGCCCGGCTCGACGACCTGCTCAACCTGGTGCCGGCCCGGCTGACCGGGCTGCTCACCGTCGCCGCCGCGCCCACCGTGCACGGCGACCGTGACCGGGCCTGGCGGGTCTGGCGTCGGGACCGCAACGACCATCCCAGCCCCAACGCCGGGCAGTGCGAGGCGGCCATGGCCGGCGCGCTGGGCGTCCGGCTCGGCGGCCGGAACGTCTACTTCGGACGCTCCGAGGTGCGTCCCTTCCTCGGCGACGGCCCCCGCCCCGAGGCCCGGCACCTGAAGCGGGCCGCCCGGCTCTCCGGAACGGTCGGCCTGGCCGCCCTCGCCCTGGCCGCGCTCTGGCCGCTGACCGGTGGCCGGCTGGTCGCCGCCACCGGCCGCGCGCTGCTCCGTCGCCCGGTCCGACGACTCGGCGGAGAACGGCCCGGCAGGGGACAGCTCGGCCGGGGGAGCGGTCGGTGAGTGGCGGGCTGCTCGTCGCGGGCACCACGTCGGATGCGGGCAAGAGCGTGCTCACCGCCGGCATCTGCCGCTGGCTGCACCGCCGGGGAGTCGCCGTGGCACCGTTCAAGGCGCAGAACATGTCCAACAACTCCGCCGTGGTGGTCGGCCCGGACGGGCGGGGTGGCGAGATCGGCCGGGCCCAGGCGATGCAGGCCGCCGCCTGCGGGCTCGCCCCCGACCTACGGTTCAACCCGGTACTGCTCAAGCCGGGTAGCGACCTGGCCAGCCAGGTGGTGCTGCTCGGCGAGGCCGTCGACACGGTCACCGCCGGCAACTTCCGTACCCTCCGCCCGAAGCTCGCCGAGACGGCGTACGCGGCCCTGGCCGACCTGCGTGCCGCGTACGACGTGGTGATCTGCGAGGGGGCCGGCAGCCCGGCCGAGATCAACCTGCGGGCCGGCGACTACGTCAACATGGGGCTCGCCCGGCACGCGGGCCTGCCCACCATCGTGGTCGGTGACATCGACCGGGGCGGCGTGTTCGCCTCGATGTTCGGCACGGTGGCCCTGCTCGACCCCGCCGACCAGGCGCTGATCGCCGGTTTCGTGATCAACAAGTTCCGGGGCGATCTCGGTCTGCTCCGTCCCGGGCTGGACATGCTGCACGCGGTGACCGGCCGACCCACTTACGGAGTGCTGCCCTGGCAGCTCGACCTCTGGCTCGACGCCGAGGACTCGCTCGCCTACGGGCGGGTGCTCGGCCGGCCCGCCGCCCCGTACGGCGTCGAGTGGCTCGACGTCGCCGTGGTCCGGCTGCCCCGGATCAGCAACGCCACCGACGTGGAGGCGCTCGCCACCGAACCGGGCGTCCGGGTCCGGCTCACCGTCGAACCCGCCGAACTGGCCGCCGCCGACCTGGTCGTCCTGCCCGGCTCCAAGTCCACCGTCGCCGACCTGGCCTGGCTGCGGGAGACCGGGCTCGCCGAGGCGGTCACCGCACACGCCGCCGCCGGTCGGCCGCTGCTCGGCATCTGCGGCGGCTTCCAGATGCTGGCCACGGCCGTCCACGACCCGGTGGAGAGCCGCCGGGGCAGCGTCCCCGGTCTGGGCCTGCTGCCCATCGAGATCACCTTCGACCCGCGCAAGACCGTCCGCCCCGCCGTTGGCACCGCCGGCGACGACGTCCCGGTGCGCGGCTACGAGATCCACCACGGGTACGTCTCCGCCGCCGACCCGGAGCTGCCCCCGCTGCTGCACCACGCCGACGGTCGTCCCGAAGGCGCTCGGCTCGGCGCGGTGCACGGCACCCACTGGCACGGTGCGTTCGAGTCCGACGAGTTCCGCCGCCGGTTCCTCACCGAGGTGGCCCGGTCGGCCGGCCGGCACGGCTTCACCGTCGCACCGGACACCGCCTTCGCCGCCGCCCGCGAACGCTCCCTGGACCTGCTCGGCGACCTGGTCGAGGAGCACCTGGACACCGCCGCGCTGTGGCGGCTCATCGAGACCGGCAGCCCCGCCGACCTGCCGTTCATCCCACCCGGCGCTCCACCGCCGAGCTGATCGCCGGGCGGGCCGTGGGCCAACGGGCGAACCGGTCACCCCGGCCCGGTCACCGCTGGCGGGTGAGCCGATCGGGCCGCCGGCCACTCCGGGTGGTGGCCCGTCAGAGGCGGACGTCGGCGGGCTGGTCGGACAGGGGCAGCCCGGCCTCCTGCCACGCCTGCACGCCACCGGTCATGTCGGTGGCGTTGCGCAGGCCCAACGCCTGGAGGCTCGCCGCCGCCAGGCTGGAGCTGTAGCCGTGCCGGCACACCACCACGACTTCCCGGTCGTAGCCGGTCGCCTCGGGGATGCGCCACTCGCTGGCCGGATCCAGCCGCCACTCCAGCACCGTCCGGTCGATGACGATCGCGCCGGGCAGCTCCCCCTGCTCGCGGCGTTGTCCTTCGGTACGCGTGTCGACCAGCAGCGCACCCGCCCGTACCGCCTCGATTGTCTGCTGAGGACTCAACCGCCGCAGCCCGGCTCGGGCCTGTTCCAGCAGGGCGTCCACGCCTGGACTCATCACGTCATTGAGCACGTCCAGATCATGCCCCGGCACCCGGACCTCCCGCCCGACGAACAGCACTCCTCACGGCGGAACCAGGCTCACGGGGGACACCCACTAGCGTCACCGGAGTGACGGTGGCCCTGGTCGAGGCGTACGCGACGCTGGCCCGGCGGGTGCTCGCCGGTCCGGCCCGGTTGGGACGTACCCGACTGGTGGCCGTCGACGGGCCCAGCGGCGCGGGCAAGAGCGTCTTCACCGCGCGCCTCGCGGACGCCCTGGCCGGTCTGCCCGGCGGCGGGCGACCGCCGGTGGTGCACACCGACGACCTGCTCGACGGCTGGGACGACCAGCTCACCTTCTGGACCCGCCTGGAACGGCGGGTGCTCGCCCCGCTGCGGGCCGGCCGACCGGGGGCCTACCAGCGGTACAGCTGGGCACGGCGGGCGTTCCTGCCCCGCGAGGTGCCGGTGCCGGTCGCCCCGGTGCTGCTGCTGGAGGGGATGAGCGCGGCGCGGGCCGCGATCCGGCCCGAGCTGACCCTGTCCGTGCAGGTCACCGCGCCGGCCGGGCTGCGGCTGCGCCGCGCGCTCGAACGGGACGGCGCGCAGCTCCTACCGGAGCTGCGTCGCTGGCACGCCGGGGAGGACGCCCACTTCGCGGCCGACCGGACCGCCGCCGCCGTCGACCTGGTGGTCGACGGGGCCCCGACCCTGCCGCACGACCGGGACCACTACTACGTACGCCGGCCGACGCCCGCCGTCGTGTTCCCCCTGCCGGTCCCGCCCGACTCTGCCGCAGGCCCCGCCGACGGGGCCGGTCCGGCCGCTGGCCCCGGCTCTGCCGCCGGGGCCGGTCCGGCCGCTGGTCCCGGCGTCGGTCCGGGCGCTGGGTCCGGTCCTGGTCCCGGCTCGTGGGGAACGTCCCGGTAAGGCCGGCATACGATGCCGGTCATGACCTCACCGATCATGTCCGAGTCCGAGGTACGGGCCGCCGTCGAGCGGGAACTGCCCGGTGTCCGTGCCGACCTGGAACGTCTCGTCCGCATCCCCGGCATCGCGTTCGAGGGCTTCGACCACTCGCACGTCGAGCGCTCCGCCGAGGCGGTCGCCGAGCTGCTGCGCGGTTGTGGTCTCGACGTACGGATCGTGCGTTCCGGCGGTCAGCCCGCGGTGATCGGGACGAGGGCCGCCCCGGCCGGCGCACCCACCGTGCTGATGTACGCCCACCACGACGTCCAGCCCGTCGGCGACCTGTCGTTGTGGGAGTCCGCGCCGTTCGAGCCGGTCGAACGGGACGGTCGCCTCTACGGACGCGGCGCCGCCGACGACAAGGCCGGCATCATGGCGCACGTGGCCGCGCTGCGCGCCTTCGGCGACCAGCTCCCGGTCGGTGTGGTCCTGTTCGTCGAGGGCGAGGAGGAGTACGGTTCCGATTCGCTCGAACGGCTCCTCGCCGAGCACCGCGAGGAGATCGCCTCGGACGTCATCGTGATCGCCGACTCCACCAACTGGGACGTGGGCGTACCGGCCCTGACCACCTCGCTGCGGGGCATCGTCAACTGCTTCGTCGAGGTGCGCACCCTGGACCACGCGGTGCACAGCGGCATGTTCGGTGGTGCCGTGCCGGACGCGCTGACCGCGCTGGTCCGCCTCCTGGCGACGCTGCACGACGACGCCGGTGACGTGGCCGTCGACGGTCTGACCGGGCGGACGGGCGCCGCCGTCGACTACCCGGAGGACCGGTTCCGGGCCGAGGCCGGCCTGGTCGAGGGGGTGTCGCTGATCGGCACCGGCCGGATCACCGACCGGCTCTGGACCAAGCCGGCGCTGGCGGTGCTCGGCATCGACGCCCCGGCCACCGGCGAGGCACCGAACGCGCTGGTCCCGGCCGCGAAGGCCAAGCTGAGCGTACGGCTCGCGCCGGGTGACGACCCCGGGCGGGCGTACGACGCGGTCCGTACCCACCTGGAGAAGCACGCGCCGTGGGGCGCCCAGGTGACGGTGACCCTGGAGCACGACGGCGACCCGTGCGTCATCGACGCGTCGGGGCCGATGTTCGACGCCGCCCGCGCGGCGTTCCGGGCCGCCTGGGACGGCACCGAGCCGGTGGACATCGGCGTCGGCGGTTCGATCCCGTTCATCGCCACCTTCCAGGAGATGTTCCCGCAGGCGGCGATCCTGGTCACCGGGGTGGAGGACCCGCACGCGCGGGCGCACGGCCCGAACGAGAGCCTGCACCTCGGCGAGTTCGCGCGGGTCTGCCTCGCCGAGGCGTTGCTGCTGGCGAAGGTGGCCGAGGAGGGCCGACGGGCCGGTTAGGTCGCGGAATCGTAACTTCGGGGCCGATGTCGGAGTTTGCGGCGTGTCGGACGGCACACTGGTATAACCTTTCGAACATGCGTACGAACGACGTGATGACGCGGCTGGAAGCCGCCGTGAGTGCTCTGGGAGACGTCGACGTCTCCGCGTGGCCCGAGGACACGCTCAAGGAACAGCTCGGCGAGCTCTCGGCCGTGTTGGTCGCCCTGGACGGGGTGCTGTCCCGGGTCGCCGACGGCGTCCGCGCCCGTGGCCTGCGCGTCGAGGAGCCCGTCTCGGCCTGACGGGGAGCGCCACGAGAGCTTCGGTGGCGCGGTGCGGGTCCGGCTGACCCCGCTCGGGTCGGCCGCGCCCGATCGGGACGGCCCGGGTCGGTCGTACCGGGGTCGGAGGGGGCCCCGGGTGCGCCGTCCCGGATCGGAGCCGCCCAGGTACGGCAATACCCGGGCGGCGTCGGGGGTGGCTGGCAGGATGAGGTGCGTGCGGTTCCTCGACCTGGCAGCCACCTCTGCGGCCGTCTCGGCCACCACCGGCCGACGCGCCAAGGTGGAGCTGCTGGCCGGCGCGCTCCGGGCGCTCGACCCGGCCGAGGTGGCGGCCGGCTCCGGCTACCTCGCCGGTGAGCTGCGCCAGCGGCAGACCGGCGTGGGCTGGGCCAGCCTGCGGGAGTTGCCGCCCCCGGCCACCGAGCCGACCCTCACCGTGAGCGCCGTCGACGCAGCGGTCGACGAGATCGCCGCCGTGCACGGCCCCGGCTCCCAGGCCCGACGCCGGCAACTGCTCGTCGCCCTCTTCGCCGTGGCCACCGCCGACGAGCAGCGGCTCCTGGTCGACCTGTTCCGTGGCGAACTGCGCCAGGGTGCCCAGGCCGGCCTGCTCGCCGACGCCATCGCCCGAGCCACCGAGGTGCCGGTGGCGACGGTTCGTCGGGCCCTGCTGCTCGCCGGTGACCTGCGGGCCGTCGCGGTGGCCGCCCGCACCGGCGGTGCCGCCGCGCTGGCCGGGTTCGGGCTCCAGGTGGGTCGTCCGCTCGCGCCGATGCTGGCCCAGAGCGCGCCCTCGGTCGACGCTGCGCTCGCCGTCACCGGCGTCCCGGCGGTGGTCGACGTCAAACTCGACGGCATCCGCATCCAGGTGCACCGCTCCGGCGACGACATCGCAGTCTTCACCCGCAGCCTCGACGAGATCACCGTCCGGGTGCCCGAGGTGGTCGCCGCCGTCCGCGCGTTGCCGGCCCGGGAACTGGTGCTCGACGGCGAGGCGATCGGGTTGGACACCGCCGGCCGTCCGCTGCCGTTTCCGCAGACCTCCAGCCGGGCGGCCCGGCGTACCACCCCCAGCACGACCGGGGTCACGACGGTGGCCCCCGCCGTGCTCGCCGCTGCCGGTACGACCGGCGAGACGGTGCTCACGCCGTACTTCTTCGACCTGCTGCACCTCGACGGCGACGATCTGATCGACCTGCCCGGCCGGCAGCGGTGGGCCGCCCTGGCCGGCGCGGTCGACGAGTCACTGCTGGTCGGCCGGGTCGAGGTCGACGGCCCGGAGCAGGCCGGCGCGGCGTTCGCCGCCGCGCTCGACGCCGGGCAGGAAGGGGTCGTGGTCAAGGCACCGGACGCGCCCTACGACGCCGGTCGGCGGGGCGCGGCCTGGGTCAAGGTCAAGCCCCGGCACACCCTCGACCTGGTGGTGCTGGCGGTCGAGTGGGGCAGCGGCCGGCGGGAGGGTTGGCTGTCCAACCTCCACCTCGGTGCCCGGGATCCGCGCACCGGTGAGTTCGTCATGCTCGGCAAGACCTTCAAGGGCCTCACCGACGAGCTGCTGCGCTGGCAGACCGAACGCTTCCTCGGGTTGGCCGTGGAGCGCGGCGACTGGGTGGTACGGGTCCGCCCCGAGCAGGTGGTCGAGATCGCCTTCGACGGGGTGCTCGCCAGCACCCGCTACCCGGGCGGGATGGCCCTGCGGTTCGCCCGGGTGCTGCGCTACCGCCACGACAAGTCGGCTGCCGAGGCCGACACCATCGACACGGTCCGGGCACTGCACACCGGGCGGGCCCCCGCCTGACCTCGGCGACCTGGCCAAGCTGGTCCTGCGGGTGGCCGTGCGGATGTGGGAGCGGGGTCACCCGGCCCGGTCTGACCCACCGCCTGACAGTCCGGTCCGGCGGGTCAGACCGCAGACAGCGACCGGGCGTAGTTGACCTGGTTGTTGATCTGCTGCACCTGCCCCTGGTCGACGACCGGGATGCGGGCCACATACTGGTGGCCGCCGCTGGTCACCGTCACCTGCACGGTGCCGTAGTGCCGCGTCTCCTTGATCAGCAGGAAGAGCAGGCTGAAGAAGGTCAGGCAGAAGAAGCCGAGGACGGCGCAGACGATCGCCCAGCTGGCGATCTTCTCCTCCCGGTGCCACTGGTCCACCACGTACCAGTTGGCGCCGGCCAGGGGCATCACCCCGGCCGGTGTGTGGATCACCGGCGGGCTCACCAGGATCTCGCCGATCTGCATGGTCGCCGCCCCCGGCTGCTGACCGGCCTGCGGCATCGGCGTCGGCACCGCCGACGCGAACAACGGGGGGTACGGCCCAGGCCGGTCCGCCGGTGGTGCCGGGTACGGGGCGGTTCCCGACGGTGCGGAGTACGGTGCGGTCCCGGGTGGCGCGGAGAACTGCGCGGGCGGTGCCGGATACGGGGCCGTCGCCGGCGGTGCCGGATACGGGGCCGTGCCCGGCGGTGCGGAGTACGGGGCGGTCCCGGGTGGCGCGGGGTAGTGCGCCGACGGCGTGGACTGCGCGGGTGGTGCCGAGTACGGCCCCGTCGCGTACGGGGTGGCGGGCTCCGACGGTGCTGCCGGGAACTGGGCAGTGGGGTGCGGTGGCTGCGCCGGGGGTGCGTGGAACTCTACCGAGGGCGTGTCCGTGGGAGCGTCCGTCGCCGGTGCCCACGGATCGTAGGCGGGGCTCGCCTGCGTGGGCGGATCGGACGGGTACGGCGGGGTGGGATCGGGGGTCACCGCGACCCCTCGCACACGCTGATCACGTCGCGGACCCTACAGCGTCCGGCGTCGTCGCGTTGACCCCCGGGCCAAGGGCAGCGACTGGGGCTGGAGCATGCGGGTGACCAGACCCCGACGGCCCTGCCGGGCGTGGTGCGGGCGTTAGCTGGTTCGGATGCTGTCGAGCTGATGACGTAGACGAATCACGACCGCAGCTGATCGGCCGAGCTGATCGGCTGACTCGTTTACGTCATCAGCTCGACAGGGCACCTATACGTCATCAGCTCGACAGGGCACCTACAAGCTTCGGTGCCCCTGAGACGGCCATGGGCCGCAAGTCGGGAGGGTGTGCCAGGCAGGCAGGCGGATCAGGTGGGCCACATGCCGCAGGCCAAGCGGGCCAGCCAACCAGCCAGGCCAGCCGGGCGGGCCAGCCAGGCGGGCCAGCCAGGCGGGGCGGGCGGGCCAGCCAGGCCAGCCAGGCCAGCCGGGCGGGCCAGCCGGGCGGGCCAGGCGGGCGGGCCAGGCGGGCCAGGCAGCCGGGGGCGGGCCTGGATCAGGCGGGGGTGGCGGGTTCGGCGGCCCGGTCGACGGGAGGTTTCGGCGCGTCCAGACCGGCGGCGCGGCGGGCCTCCCGGCGGGCCACCCAGCCATAGCCGAAGAGCGTCATCGCGGCGAACAGCCACCACTGGACGACGTAGCCGAAGTTCTGCCAGTTGTTGGCGTGCCCGATCGGCACCGCGCGGAACGCCGGGTCGTTCGCCGGGGTCTGCTCGTCGAGCAGCAGGTACGCCCCGTGTAGCGGGTACGGCAGCTCCCGGGCCAGCTTGTCGACGGTCACCCGACGGGTCTCCAACCGGCCCTCGCGCCGGTCCACGCCGTTCCCGCCACTCTCGGTGGGGTGTACCCGACCGACGACGGTCACCTCGCCGGCCGGCAGCGGGGGCACCTGTGGCATGGCCATCGCGCCGCCGGGAGCCGGGGGAACCCAACCCCGGTCGACCAGCACCGCCGTGCCGTCGTCGAGCACCAGTGGGGCGAGCACCTCGAAGCCGACCTTGCTCTCCACCGTCCGGCCCCGGACCAGGACGACGTTCGCGGCGTCGTACCGACCGGTGGCGGTGACCCGGCTCCACTCGGCCTGCTCGGCGGGGGGCGGGCCGACCGTGCCCGCGCCGCCGGTCGGGGCGGGCAGGGTGGCCCGCAGCGGCGCGGGGGTGCCCGCGGTGCCGGCGTCGATGCGCTCGTTGACCGCGGTGCGTTCCCGGTAGCGGTCCAGCTGCCAGTTGCCGAGCAACACCATGACGGCGGCGGCGACCAGGGTCAACGCGAGGATGCCCAGCCAGCGTGGGGTCAGCAGGAACCGGTACACAGCACGAGGCTACCCGTATGACCGACGACACCCTCGGCGACGGCCCGGGATCGGCCCGTGCAGGGCCGGATCGGCGGTCTCCCCTGTCGGTGCGGGCGGGTATGGTCACGCGAGCGGATCGCCGCCGGTGTTCCTCCCGGCCGGCCGTGCGCTACCACCCGTTGCCACCGAGGAGTCGATGATGACTGCCGTGCCGCGCCTCGTGTTCAGCGCGCCGTCCTCCGGTCACGGCACCAACGCGGTCTCGATCGGCCTGCTCGCGGCCCTCGCCGACCGGGGGCTCGACGTCGCCGGTTTCAAGGTCGGCCCGGACCACGTCGACGCGGCATATCTCGGCCTGGCCGCCGGCCGTCCCGGCCGCAACCTCGACCCGCGGCTGATCGGCGCCGACCGCCTCGGGCCGCTCTTCGCGCACGGGGCCGAGGGTGCCGCGCTGGCCCTGGTGCAGGGCACCATGGGCCTGTACGACTCGGTCGCCGGCCGCCCCGAGGCGGAGTCCACCGCCGCCGTCGCGACCGCACTGCGCAGCCCCGTGGTCCTGGTGGTGGACGTGGCGGCGATGGGACAGTCGGTCGCCGCCCTGGTGCACGGCTTCCGCTCGTACGACGAGCAGCTCTGGCTGGGTGGGGTGATCCTCACCCAGGTCGCCTCCGGACGGCACGAGGCGATGCTCCGGGAGGCGCTCGACGACGTCGGGATGCCGGTCTACGGCGCGCTGCGCCGCCATGAACTGCCCCCGGTGCTGCCCTCGCGCCGGCACGGTGTGGTGCCGGTCCTCGGTCGGGACGCCGAGGCGTCCCGGGCGGTCCGAAGGCTCGGCGAGGCGGTCGCCGGCACGGTCGACCTGGAGCGCCTGCTCGCCCTGGCCCGCTCCGCCCCGGCGCTGTCCGTCCCGCCGTGGTCGCCGGCTTCGGTGGCTCCGGCCTCCGGGGCTCCGGCCGGGGACCTGCCGGTGGTGGCGCTCGCCGGAGGGCCGGGCGGCAGCTACGGGCACGCGGAGACCGCCGAGTTGCTCCGGGCCGCCGGGGCGCAGGTGGTCACCGTCGACCCGCTGCGCGACGAGGCGCTGCCCGCCGGCACCCGCGCGCTGGTCGTCGGGGGTGCGCTACCCGAGTCGTACGCGCGGGACCTGTCGGCCAACCGTCGGCTCTGCATCGCGGTGGCCGAACTGGCCCGCGCCGGACGTCCGGTGGTCGCCGAGGGCACCGGCCTGCTGTGGCTGGCCCGGGAACTGGACGGGCTGCCGATGTGCGGGGTGCTGGACGCGATCGGGGCCAGCCGGGACGGCCTGGTGGTGGGCTACCGGGAGGCGACCGCCCAGTCCGACAGCGTGGTCGCCCGCACCGGGACGACGGTGGTGGGCTACAAGCAGCACGGTGCCGTGCTCACCCCCCGGTCGGGGCAGCGGGCCGCGTGGAGCTGGGAGGGTGGCACGCCCGAGGGCTTCGTCTGGCGGGGTGTGCACGCCTCCCAGCTCGGCCTGCACTGGGCGGCGTACCCCGAGATCGCGACCCGGTTGGTGACGGCGGCGGCGCTGCCGGCGGGGGCCGAGGGCGTCGGCGTCCCGGCCTGACCGGACCGCCGGCGGCCTGCGACCTCAGCCGACGATGGCGTCCGACGGTGGGGTGAACTGGCGGGTCGGGGTGCCCTTGAGGCCGTCCCGGAGGGTCTGGGCGACCGCGTTGACGGGGACCTGGGACTGCCCGTCGCCGACGGCGTTGAACGGGTTGTCCGGGTCGGCGATGAAGCTCGCCGCCGCCAGTTCCGGGGTGTATCCGACGAACCAGGCGGACCGGGTGCTGTCCGTGGTACCGGTCTTGCCGGCCACCGGGCGACCCACCGTGCGCCGGACGCCGTCCGCCGTGGACCAGCCACCGCAGCTTCCCTTGGCCGGGGTGTCGCCGGTGGGGCAGCGCGCCGCGTCGGTGGCGGCGCGGGCCGCGTCGGCGCTCACCACCTGCCGGCAGCGGGGCTTGGCGACCTCCCGTTCGATGCCACCGGTCGTCTTGTAGGTGGCCGGGGTGCCGTCCCGGTTGGTGATCGAGTTGACCGGAATCGCCTCGCAGTACCGGCCGTCGGCGGCGATCGCGGCGTACGCGTTGGCCATCTCCAGCGGGGTGGCGTCGGAGACGCCCAGGGTGAACGCGCCCCACTTCTTCGCCTTGGTGGGCGACGCCTGGTCCTTGTCGACGTCGGTACGCCAGCGCAGGCCGAGCTGCTCGGCGAGGTGCACCCCCCGGTCCGCGCCGATCTTCTCCTCCAACTGGACGAAGTAGGTGTTGACCGACTTGCCGAACCCGGACCACATGGTCTGCCGGCCGGTCATCGCGGCGCTGGCGTTGGACGGCGCCCAGCCGTCGTACACGGCGGACTTGTACCGGTACGGCGAGTCGAACGCGGTGGACAGCGGCATCCCGGCGTCCAGGGCGGCCAGCATCGGGAACATCTTGAACGTCGAGCCGGCCTGGTAGCCGGGGAGGCTGCCTCCGCCGAGCAGCGGGGCGACCGTGTTCGGGTAGTTCGCCTTCACCTTCGGGTCGGCCTCGGGGTTCGAGCTGGGTCCGTTCTCGCTCACATCCAGGGAGTACGTCCGGTTCACCGCCATCGCCTTGATCCGTCCGGTGCCCGGTTCGGCGACCACGATGCCGTTGGCGAAGGGGCTGCCGGTGTTGTCCTTCGCGCCGACATTGTTCTCGGCGGCGGCCTGGACCTTGGGGTCGAGGCTCAGCACGATCCGGTAGCCGCCCCGGCGCAGCTTGTCCATCCGTTCCAGCCGGTTCTCGCCGAACGCGGGCTGCGCGCTCCACCAGTTCTTGACGTAGTCGCAGGCGAATCCCCAGCTGGTGTACTTGCTGGGCAGCGAGGTGCAGTCGTTGGCCGGGGTGGTGGGCCGGGTCCGGATCGGTTCGGTCTTCGCCACCGCGGCGGCGTCGGGTGACAGGTAGCCGAGCTGGGTCATCTTGTCGAGGACGTAGTTGCGCCGGCCGGTGGCCTCCTTCTGGTCCGAGCTGAGCGGGTCGTACTCGGAGGGGGACTTGACCAGGCCGGCGAGGGTGGCCGCCTCGACCGGGGTGAGGGTGGCCGGGGTCTTGGAGAAGAAGATCTGCGCTGCCGCGTAGATGCCGTACGCCCGGTGGCCGAAGTACGCCGAGTTGAGGTAGCGCTCCAGGATCTGGTCCTTGGTCAGCTCCTTCTCGATGTCCAGCGCCATCCGCATCTCCTTGACCTTGCGCAGGCTGGTCTGCTGGGTGGCCTCCTGGACCTCCTGGGGGTTCTGCGCGCTGTCCCGCAGCGCCATCCGGACGTACTGCATGGTCAACGTCGAGGCGCCCTGGGAGACGCCGCTGGAACGGGCGTTGGCCACGAAGGCGCGGGCGACACCCTTGGGGTCGACACCCCGGTGCTGGTAGAAGCGGTTGTCCTCGGCGGCGACGATGGCCTGCTGGATGTTCGGCGACATGTCCGACAACTTGGTGTACTGCCGGTACTCCTCGTAGAACATCGTCAGGATCGTCTTGCCGTCCGGGGCGTAGAGGTAGGACGTCTCGGCGGGCAGGGCGGTGCGCAGGATGTTGGTCTTCTGCTCCACGGCGTGCGCGGTGGCCTTGGCAGCCAGGCCGGTCACGGCGACCAGCGGGTACGCCACGGCGGCGATCACGATGCCGGCGATCAGCCCGGCGCGGAGGAGAGGAACGGAACGACCTGCGGCGGCAAGGGGTCGATTGCTCACTCGGTCAAGTTATGACATTTCCGATACGTCCATGAGAAGAATTCATGAACGCCTCGGCGGTGATCGAGCGCCGTGATGTGGCCCACGCCGTGATCCGCTGTCCCACGCGGCGGCTTCCCGGCAGGATCGCGGTCATGCATGGGCAACTGACCGGCACCGGGCCGGCCACTGGCGGCGGGTCGGTCACCGGCACCGAGCCGGATCTGGCCCATCACGGGGACGCCGAGGCGACCCCCGGCCTGGTCGACCTGGCCGTCAACGTCCGCCGGGACCCGATGCCGGACTGGCTGGCCGCCCCGCTCACCGCCGCCCTCGCCGACCTGGCCGGCTACCCCGACCCCCGGCCGGCCCGCGCCGCCGTCGCCGCCCGGCACGGTCGTCCGTCGGCGGAGGTGCTGCTCACCGCCGGTGCCGCCGAGGGCTTCGTGCTGCTCGCCCGCGCGCTGACCGGGGTACGCCGACCGGTGGTGGTGCACCCGCAGTTCACCGAGCCGGAGGCCGCGCTGCGGGCCGCCGGTCACCGGGTCGGGCGGGTGCTGCTCGACCCGGCCGACGACTTCCGGCTCGACCCGGCCCGGGTGCCGGCCGACGCCGACCTGGTCATGATCGGCAACCCGACCAACCCGACCTCCGTGCTGCACCCCGCCGCCGACCTGGCCGCGCTGGCCCGGCCCGGCCGGGTGCTCGTCGTCGACGAGGCGTTCGCCGACACCACCGGCGTACCCGGTGTCCCCGGTGAACCGGAGTCGCTGGCCGGTCGTCGTGACCTGCCCGGCCTGGTGGTGGTGCGCAGCCTCACCAAGACCTGGGGGCTGGCCGGTCTGCGGATCGGCTACCTGCTCGGCGAGGCCGCGCTGCTGGACCGGCTGGCCGCCGCCCAGCCGCTCTGGGCCGTCTCCACCCCGGCGCTGGCCGCCGCCACCGCCGTCGCGTCGCCGACCGCCGTCGCGGCCGAGCGCGCCATCGCCGCCCGGCTCGTCGCCGACCGCGACCACCTGGTGAGCCGCCTGTCGGCCCTGCCCGGGGTACGCGTAGCGGGCCGCCCGGCCAGCGCCTTCGTCCTGATCCACCGACCCGGCGCCGACCGGGTACGCCAGGCGCTGCGCGAGCGCGGCTGGGCCGTCCGACGCGGCGACACCTTCCCCGGGCTGGGGCCGGACTGGCTGCGGATCGCCGTGCGCGACCCGGCGACCACCGACGCGTTCATCGAGGTACTGGCGGAGATCCTGGAGGCATGATGCTGGAGACGACGATCGCGGCGATCGGTCCGCTCGACGGGTCGGCGATGACGGCCGCCCGGGACCTCCAGGCCCGGCTCACCAAGCCGGCCGGCTCCCTCGGTGCCCTGGAGGAGCTGTCCGTCCGCCTGGCCGGAGTGGCGGGGGTCTGCCCGCCCCCGCTGCCCGAACCGGCGGCGGTGGCGATCTTCGCCGGTGACCACGGCGTGCACGCCCAGCGGGTCACCCCGTGGCCGCAGGAGGTCACCGCCCAGATGATCGGGAACTTCCTGGCCGGCGGGGCGGTGGTCAACGCGTTCGCCCGGCAGGCCGGCGCCACGGTCACCGTGGTCGACGTCGGCGTGGCCACCCCGCTGCCCTTCCCACCCGACCCGACCGCAAGCCCGGCCGTAGACCCCACCGGGCACCCGACCGCAAGCCCGACCGGTGTCGACCGGATGCTGCCGCGCCTGGTCGACGCGAACGTACGGCGGGGCACCCGGGACATGACGGTCACCGCCGCGCTCACCCTCGACGAGGCGCGGACGGCGGTGGAGACCGGCATCCGGATCGCCGGTGAGCTGATCGACGCCGGGGCGGGCGTGCTGATCACCGGGGACATGGGGATCGCCAACACCACGCCGTCCGCCGCGCTGATCGCCGCGCTCACCGGGGTGGACCCGGCCGAGGCGACCGGCCGGGGGACCGGGGTGGACGACGAGACGTACCGGCGCAAGGTCGGCGTGGTGCGGACGGCGCTGGACCGGCACCGGCCCGACCCAGCCGATCCGCTGGGGGTGCTGGCCGCCGTCGGTGGCCTGGAGCACGCCGCGCTGGCCGGCCTGATCCTCGGCGCGGCCGCCCGCCGGGTGCCGGTGCTGCTCGACGGGGTGATCGCGGCCAGCGCCGCGTTGGTCGCCGCCGCCCTCGCCCCCGACGCGGTCGGCGCGATGATCGCCGGCCACCGTTCCGCCGAGCCGGGCGCCACCGTGGCACTGCGCCACCTCGGCCTCGACCCGCTGGTCGACCTGGGCCTGCGCCTCGGTGAGGGCACCGGTGCGCTGCTGGCGTTGCCGGTGGTCACCGGCGCGGTCCGGGTGCTGCACGAGGTGGCCACCTTCGACGCGGCGGGAGTCTCCGAGAAGTGAGCGCCAATCCGTACCCCCTCGGCCTGCGGCTCGCCGGGCGGCGGGTGGTCGTGGTGGGTGGTGGAGCCGTGGCCAGCCGTCGGGTGCCCGCCCTGTTGGACGCCGGTGCCGACGTCCTGCTCGTCTCCCCCGAGGTGACCCCGGCGCTGCGTGCGCACGTCGACGCCGGACGGCTGCGCTGGCAGCCCCGCCGGTTCGCCGCCGACGACCTGGACGGGGCGTGGCTGGTGCAGGTCGCGGTGGACGATCCGGTCGCCGCCGCCTCGGTCAGCGCCGTCGCCGACGAACGGCGGATCTTCTGCGTACGGGCCGACGACCGGGCGGCGGCCACCGCCTGGACCCCGGCGGTCACCCGGCACGGGCCGGTGACGGTGGCCGTGTTGGGCGGGGGCGACCCGCACCGGGCGATGAGTGTCCGGGACGCCGTCCGGGAACTGCTCACCGCACGGACCGGGCTGCTCGCCGATCCGGGGGAGACCGTGGTGGTCGGGGCCGGCGCGGGCGCGCAGGGTCCGGTACCGGCCGGGCTGGGAAGCGGGGAGGCCCTTCCCGGTGGTCCGGTCGGGCGGGTGTCGCTGGTCGGCGCGGGGCCGGGTGACCCGGAGCTGATCACCGTGAAGGGTTGGCGGCTGCTCACCGAGGCGGACGTGGTGGTCGCCGACCGGCTGGTGCCCGGGTTGCTCCTGGACGAACTGCGCCCCGACGTGGAGCTGGTCGACGCCGCCAAGATCCCCTACGGGCCGTCCCGCGCCCAGGAGGAGATCAACCGGATCCTGGTCGACCGGGCACTCGCCGGGAAGGTCGTGGTCCGGCTCAAGGGCGGCGACCCGTACGTCTTCGGGCGCGGCGGTGAGGAACTGCTGGCGTGCGCGGCGGCCGGCGTGCCGGTGACGGTGGTGCCGGGGGTGAGCAGCGCGATCGCCGTGCCGGCGGTGGCCGGTGTCCCGGTCACCCACCGGGCGGTGGCGCACGAGTTCACGGTGGTCTCCGGGCACGTCGCCCCGGACTCGCCGGCCTCCCTGGTGCGCTGGGAGGCCCTCGCCGGGCTGCGCGGCACCCTCGTGGTGTTGATGGGGCTGAAGAACCTGGCCGCCATCACCGCCACCCTGACCCGGCACGGCCGGGACGCGGCCACCCCGGTCGCGGTGATCCAGGAGGGCACCACCGGCGGGCAGCGGAGCCTACGGTCGACGCTCGGCGCGGTGGCGGCGGACGTGGTCGAGGCCGGCCTGCGCCCGCCGGCCATCGTGGTGATCGGCGACGTGGTCGACGCCCTCACCACCTGACCGCCGGGGCCAGGGTTCTGCCGCCTGCCTGCCTGCCGCCTGCCTGCCGCCTGCCGGCGTGTCTGCTTTTCGTGGGTCTGCCTGCCATGTGTGCGGCGGTCCTGCGTCGGGGCGTCCGGTTGGCGGGTCGCGGCTCCGCGCGACCCGTCCTCGGCCCGGGCGAGGTGCGGCGACGGGCAGCAGCGACGAGCAGTGCCGGCCGGCGGACTATGACCGTGCGCGGACCCTTTGGACCTGATGACGTCAACGAATCGCTCCCGCGCACCTTCGTCGCGGGCAGGAGCAGTGCGGTGAATCGTCTACGTCATCAGCTCCAAAGCACGCGAACGTCAGCTCTGGAACCCGCCACAGGATGCCGGGCCTCGTCCTCGTGCCCGAAAGAGCCGCGGCGGTGACCGTCGGGCCCGGGGCGGCTACCGCAGGCCAGGGCGGCGATCAGCAGGACGGTGTGGCGATGCAGGGCGGTGTGGCGGCGGAGGGCGGCGTGGCGATGCAGGACGGTGTGGCGGCGGAGGGCGGCGTGGGGGCGGGGCCGGGCGGCGACGGCCGGTACGAACGCGACGACGGCCGGGAAAGGATCCTCCCGGCCGTCGTCGGTGCCGTTCAGGTCACTGCTTGAGCATGTTGTCCAGCAGCAGGGCGCAGCGGATCAGGCCGAGGTGGCTGTACGCCTGCGGGTGGTTGCCCAGGCCGCGTTCGGCGAGCGGGTCGTACTGCTCGGGGAGCAGTCCGGTCGGGCCGGCGGTGTCGACCATCTGGGCGAACAGCTCCTCCGCGTCGGTGCGCCGACCGGTGCGCAGGTACGCCTCGATCAGCCACGCCGTGCAGATGTGGAAGCCGCCCTCCCGGCCGGGCAGGCCGTCGTCCCAGTGGTACCGGTAGACGACCGGACCACTGCGCAGATCGGCCTCGATCTTGAGCACGGTGGAGAGGAAGCGCGGGTCGTCGCCCGGGAGCAGGCCGGACAGGCCGATCCAGAGCGAGGAGGCGTCCATGTCCTCGTCGCCGTACGCGACGCTGTACGCCTCGACCTCCTCGTGCCAGCCGTTCTCCAGCACGTTGGCGCCGATCCGGTCGCGCAGCTCCACCCACTCCGGCCGGTCCGCGCCGTCGTGTTGGCGCACCACGTGCAGGGCCCGGTCGACGGTCATCCAGCACATCACCTTCGAGAAGATGTGGTGCCGGGGTGGGAGGCGGGCCTCCCAGATGCCGTGGTCGGGCTCGTGCCAGCGGCGACGGACCGCCTCGACCATGTTGTCCAGCACCCGCCACTCGTCGTCGCGGACCGAGCCCCGGGCGTCGGCGACGGCCGCGATCAGGTCGGCGATCGGGCCGAAGACATCCAGCTGGAGCTGGTGGTTGGCGAGGTTGCCGACCCGGACCGGCCGGGAGCCGGCATAGCCGGGCAGGGTGTCGATGACCGCCTCGGCACCCAGTTCGTAGCCGTCCACCGTGTAGAGCGGGTGCAGCCGCTCGGGGTGCCCGCCGGTGCGCTCGATGCAGCCGTCCACCCAGCGCAGCAGCGCCTCGGCCTCCTCGATCGAGCCGAGGTCGACCAGGGCCCGCGCGGTCATCGACGCGTCCCGCAGCCAGCAGTACCGGTAGTCCCAGTTGCGGACGCCGCCCAGTTCCTCCGGTAGCGAGGTGGTCGCCGCCGCGAGGATCGAGCCGGTCGCCTCGTGGCAGAGCCCGCGCAGGGTGAGCGCGCTGCGGGCGACCAGGTCCCGGGCGGTGGCGGGCAGCCGCAGCGAGGCCACCCAGTCCTTCCAGGGCTGCTCTGCCTTGATCTGCCGGTCGTGGATGGCGACCGCGTGGTCCTCCAGGCTGTGCGTGCCGAAGCGCAGTTCCAGCACCACCTGGCCGCCGTAGGCGGAGAGGTCGACCACGGCGTGCGCGGTCTCGTACCCGCCGTCCTTGCGGACCTGCCACGACACCCCGGGGGAGTAGAGCGCGACGGGTTCGTTGGAGCCGAGCACCAGCAGGCCGTCGTCCATCGGCTGGAGTTGGGTGGCGACCTGACCGAACTCGGGGCGCGGGGCGAACTCGATCCGGGCCCGCCCGGAACCGGTGAGCACCCGGACCAGGGTGGAGTCGCCGGTGATGATCGCCGGGCCGTCCGGGGTGGTCTCCCGGGCGGGCAGGTCCAGCCAGTCGGTGACGGTGAGCCCCGACCAGCGGGTCTCCACGGTCATCGTGCCGCTGCGGTAGCGCTGGCCCAGCGGGATGCCGCCGCGCTCCGGCCCGACCGTGAAGTGCCCGGCCGGGCTGCCGCCGACCAGGTCGGCGAAGATCGCCGCCGAGTCGGGCTTGGGGTGGCAGAGCCAGCTGACCTTGGCCTCGGGGGTGAGCAGGGCGACGGTACGACCGTTGGCCAGCATCGAGTGCCGTTCGATCGGCACCGCCCGCTCGCCGAAGAGCCAGTGCCGGCGGGTCTCCAGCAGCAGGCCGAGTGCGCGGGCCGCCTCGATCGGCTCGGCCACCCGGTAGTGCGCCTGGGTGTCGCCGGGGCCGATTTTGATGCCGAGGTCGGGGCCGTGCAGGTTGCCGAAGGCGTTCTCGTCGGTGACGTCGTCGCCGATGAAGAGCACCGCGCTGGCCGAGAGCTGGGTACGGAGCTGGTCGACCGCGGTGCCCTTGTGGGTGGCGACCACCGACAGCTCGATGACCTCCTTGCCCTGGGTGACGGTGACGTCGTCCCACTTGGCCGGCCCCTTGCGGACCGCCTCGACGGCGGCGGCGGCGACCTGCGGGTCGACCCCGCGGGTGTGCACCGCGACGCTGGCCGGCTTGCGTTCCAGCCGTACCCCGGGGTGGGCGGCGGCGATCTCGCGCAGCGCGTCGCGCAGCCGGGTGCGGACCGCGACCAGCTCGGGGGAGAGCCGCTCGACGAAGCCGATGTCGAACTCGGAGCCGTGGCTGCCGACGAGGTGGACCTCGCTGGGCAGCCGGGACAGCGCGGCCAGGTCGCGCAGCGCGCGCCCGGAGACCACCGCGACGGTGGTCTGCGGCAGCGCGGCCAGCGCCCGGACGGCGGCGACCGACTCGGGCAGCGGCACGGCCTTGCTCGGGTCCTCGACGATCGGGGCGAGCGTGCCGTCGTAGTCGCAGGCGACCAGGAGCTGTGGCACGCGGGCGATCCGTCCGATCGCGGCGAGCAGCTCCGGGTCCATCGTCCCGGCGGCGGGGGTGATGATCTCGGCGGTGGGGGCGTTCACTCGGCCTCCGTCCCCGACGCGCCCAATTCGGTCAAAAAGGATTTCGCCCAGTGCCCCACATCGTGGGTGCGCAAATGACGTTGCATGATCCGCATGCGTCGACGGGCCTCCGGCTTCTCTACGTGTACAGCCCGCAGGAGAGCGTCCTTGACGGCGTCGGGGTCGTGCGGATTGCACAGGAACGCCTGACGCAGCTCGGTGGCGGCGCCGGCGAACTCGCTGAGCACGAGCGCACCGCCCTGGTCGGCGCGCGATGCGACGTACTCCTTGGCCACCAGGTTCATTCCGTCTCGCAGCGGGGTCACCATCATCACGTCGGCCGCGACGTACATCGCGGCCAGTTCGGAGCGACTGTACGACTGATGCAGATAATGCACCGCAGGCACGCCGACCCTGCCGAATTCGCCATTAATCCGACCAACCTCGCGCTCCACCTTGACGCGAAGTGCCTGGTAGTGCTCGACCCGCTCCCGGCTGGGCGTGGCGACCTGCACCATAACCGCGTCCGGAACTGTCAACTTTCCGTCAGCGAGGAGTTCGCGGAAGGCCTTGAGGCGAAGTTCGATGCCCTTGGTGTAGTCGAGCCGGTCCACGCCCAGGATGATCGTCTTCGGGTTGCCCAGCTCCTCGCGGATCTGCTTGGCCCGCGCCTGGATCGCCGGGTCCTCGGCCAGCCGCTCCATCTCCTTGGTCTCGATCGAGATCGGGAACGCGCCGGCCTTCACCTGCCGCCCGTCGACCTGGATCATCTGGCCCTCGTAGCGCAGGCCGAGCAGGTGCCGGGCCAGCCGGACGAAGTTCTGCGCGGCCAGCCGCTGCTGGAAGCCGACCAGGTCGCTGCCGAGCAGGCCGCGCAGGATCTCGGTGCGGAACGGCATCTGCATGAACAGTTCGATCGGCGGGAACGGGATGTGCAGGAAGAAGCCGATCTTCAGGTCCGGACGCAGCTCGCGCAGCATCGCCGGGACCAGCTGGAGCTGGTAGTCCTGCACCCAGACCGTCGCCCCCTCGGCCGCGACGTCCGCCGCGGCCTCCGCGAACCGGGCGTTGACCAGCCGGTACGCCTCACGCCAGCGGCGCTTGTAGGCGGGTGTCTCGACGGCGTCGTGGTAGAGCGGCCAGATGGTCGCGTTGGACTGGCCCTCGTAGTAACGTTCCAACTCCTCGGCGCTCAACGGCACCGGATGCAGTCGGATACCCTCCAGGTCGAACGGCTCCGGGGCGGCGCCGGTGCCACCGGCCCAGCCGACCCAGGTGCCCCGATGCTCGGCGAGGACGGGGTGCAGCGCGGTTACCAGCCCGCCTGGGCTGCGTCGCCACTGCCGTCCCTCGGGTGTGCTCACCTCGTCGACCGGCAGTCGGTTGGCCACAACGACAAAGGAGCTACGGACGGTCACGATCGGCCACCTCCGGGTGCTGACGGGTCCACCGCGATGAGCGTACTGAGCGTAGCTGCGGCGTCTGGGACCCCGTGCCGCAGTTACCTACCCGTCCCACGGTGGCTGAACCCGCAGCGTGATCTTGTCGACATCGCCTGCTCATGAGGTCGATGATCGGCCATCGCCCGGGTGACGGCCAGCGGGCGGCGCCCACCCGTCCGCCGCGACCGCGGCCCTCGTGACCGGCACGGCGCGGGTGGGGGCGACGTCCGGCGTCGACCCGCCACGCGTACTGCCGGGGCGGGGTGATGTGGGCGCGGCGGGCCGTACCTGTCAGGATTGACGGTGGCGTGCGTGCGGCCGGCTCCCGGCCGGCGGCGGCGGGCGAAGTCGCAGCCCGCGCCGTGCCGCCGCCCAAGGCGACAGCAACCGACGGAGGTAGCCCGCACCGTGGCCCAGTACATCTACGTCCTGGAAAAGGCGCGCAAGGCGCACGGCGACAAGGTCGTGCTCGACAACGTGACGCTGAGCTTCCTGCCGGGGGCCAAGATCGGTGTGGTCGGCCCGAACGGCGCCGGCAAGTCCAGCCTGCTCAAGATCATGGCAGGGCTGGACAAGCCGAGCAACGGCGAGGCCCGGCTGATGCCCGGCTACACCGTCGGCATGCTCGCCCAGGAGCCCCCGCTCAACGACGCCAAGACCGTGCTCGGCAACGTCGAGGAGGCGGTCGCCGAGACCAAGGCCAAGCTGGAGCGGTTCAACGCCATCGCCGAGCAGATGGCCACCGACTACTCCGACGAGCTGATGGAGGAGATGGGTCGGCTCCAAGAGGAACTGGACCACCTCGACGCCTGGGACATCGACTCCAAGCTCGAACTGGCCATGGACGCGCTGCGCTGCCCGCCGCCGGACGCCGACGTCACCCAGCTCTCCGGTGGGGAACGCCGCCGGGTCGCGCTGTGCAAGCTGCTGCTGGAGGCCCCCGACCTGCTGCTGCTCGACGAGCCCACCAACCACCTGGACGCGGAGAGCGTCTCCTGGCTGGAGCAGCACCTGGCCAAGTACGCCGGCACCGTCATGGCGATCACCCACGACCGGTACTTCCTGGACAAGGTGGCCGGCTGGATCCTGGAACTGGACCGCGGTCGGGCCATCGGCTACGAGGGCAACTACTCCACCTACCTGGAGAAAAAGGCCGCCCGGCTGGCCGTCGAGGGCCGGCGCGACGCCAAGATGAAGAAGCGCCTTACCGAGGAACTGGAGTGGGTCCGTTCCAACGCCAAGGCCCGGCAGACCAAGTCCAAGGCCCGCCTGGACCGCTACGACGAGATGGCCACCGAGGCGGAGAAGACCCGCAAGCTGGACTTCGAGGAGATCCAGATCCCGCCGGGCCCGCGCCTGGGCAGCACGGTCATCGAGGCGCAGCAGCTCAGCAAGGGCTTCGGGGACCGGCTGCTGATCGACAACCTGTCGTTCTCGCTGCCGCGTAACGGCATCGTCGGCATCATCGGCCCGAACGGTGTGGGCAAGACCACCCTGTTCAAGACCATCGTCGGGCCGGAGCAGCCGACCAGCGGCGAGGTCCGGGTCGGCCCCACGGTCTCGCTGTCGTACGTCGACCAGAACCGGCAGGGCCTCGACGGTGACAAGACCGTCTGGGAGGTCGTCTCCGACGGCCTCGACTACCTGATGGTCGGCAAGGTCGAGATGCCGTCGCGGGCGTACATCGCCGCGTTCGGCTTCAAGGGGCCAGACCAGCAGAAGCCGACCAAGGTGCTCTCCGGTGGCGAGCGCAACCGGCTCAACCTGGCGCTGACCCTGAAGATCGGCGGCAACGTCATCCTGCTCGACGAGCCGACCAACGACCTGGACGTCGAGACGCTGTCCAGCCTGGAGAACGCTCTGCTGGAGTTCCCCGGCTGCGCCGTGGTGATCTCCCACGACCGGATGTTCCTCGACCGGGTCGCCACCCACATCCTGGCCTGGGAGGGCGACGACGAGAACCCGGCGAAGTGGTTCTGGTTCGAGGGCAACTTCGACGCGTACGAGAAGAACAAGATCGACCGGCTCGGCGTCGAGGCGGCCCGCCCGCACCGGGTGACCTACCGCAAGCTGACCCGCGACTGAGCATGGCGGACCGTTTCGTCTACCACTGCACCCTGCGCTGGTCCGACCTGGACGCGTACGGCCACGTCAACAACTCGCGCTTCCTCACCCTGTACGAGGAGGCGCGGGTGGCGTTGATGTTCGCCGGCGGCAAGGCGTGGGGGGTCGGCTCGTTCGCCGACGGGGTCGTCATCCGGCGGCACGAGGTCGACTACCTGCGGCCGGTCGACTACGCGCTCGGCCGGGCCACCGCCGAGGCCGCACCGACCGTCCGGATCGAGCTGTGGGTGGAGCGGATCCGGGCCGCCTCGTTCACCGTCGCCTACGAGCTGTACGACGGCGACGTGCTGGCCAGCACCGCCCGTTCGGTACTGGTCCCGTTCGACCTGGTCGAGAAGCGGCCCCGGCGGATCAGCGACGACGAACGGGCCTTCCTGGAGTCGTGGGCCGTGGTCGGCGGGACGGCGTGAGCGGCGGGTCGGCCGCCGGCCCGGAGCGCGGGGACACCGCCGACGCGGGGCCCTTCCTCGCCCGGCTGGTGCGCTTCGACCCGGCCGCGGTGGTCCGGTTGCGCCCGTCGACCGACGTCGGCCGTACCGCGCTCTGGGCCCGGCTGCCCTGGGACGTGCTGGTGGTCCGGACGGTCGCCGGCCTCGTCCCGACCGACGTCACCGTGGTGGCGGCCGAACTGCTGGCCCGACTGGCGTCCGCCGACACCACTCTCCCGCCCGGCCGGGACGAGCGGTGGCGGTGGCCGTTGCCACCGGTGGCGAGCCGACCGGTCGAGGTGCTGCCCGCCGCCGAGCTGCGGCGGATCGCCGAGGCCGCGGCGGGCACCCTGCGCACGGCGGCCACCGAGGGGGTACGCGGTCGGGCGGTGGGGCAGCGGGTGCTGCGGGACGCGTTGCTCGACCACGTCGCGGTGACCGTCACCCCGGACGCCGATCCGACCGAGCCGGTGGAGATCACCCAACGACTGGTGCAGGGCCTGGTCCGGATGGGCTTCCTCGGCTCGGTCGAGGCCGCCGGAGCGGGGGAGGTCCAGGTCCGGGTGGCCGGCCGCTGGGTCGGCCTGGTGGGACCATACGGAGCCGCCTGGTCGCGGAAAGTTTCGGATCTCGCAATTCGTCCGGCGCGGGATCAGCCGAAAGTATGACCCCGGCTCATTCTTCCGGTTTGGTGCTGCCGTTGGGGGGGTGCCTCAACCCGGCTGTCCGGGTACCGTCCATCCTCGGATCCAACGCACCGTAGGCGATTGGATCCGCTGGGGAGTGAGGTGCGCGAGCGATGCCGTGGTGGTCATGGCGCCCTGGTCCCGCCGCTGGCGGCGACCCGGAAACTCGAAGCGGGGTCACGGTGGACAGTGTCCGGGTGGGGCCACCGGCCCCCCGCCAACCGGCGGACGACTGCCCTGTCACGGAGCGGCCCGCCGTGACCGACCGGCCAGTCTCCGTGGCACCGGTCACCCTGGCCCGGGTCTGTGACGCGCTCGACCTGCTCGACGTGCGTTACCTGGCCGACGGCGACGGCAACCTGCTGGCCATGTGGGAACGGCACGCGGTGCTGGTCACCCTCGAAGGCCCGGAGGACGAGATCCTGGTGATGCGGGCCCGTCCACACGCGACCGTCCCGCCGGACTGGGCCGACCGGGCCTACCGGGTGGTCAACGAGTGGAACCACACCCGCCGGTTCTGCAAGGCCTACGTCGGTGATCCCACCGAACGCGGTCAGCTGCCCATCTACGCCGAGTTGCAGGTGCCGCTCGGTGCCGGGGCGCACGATGCGCTGCTGGTGGAGATGCTGGACTGCGGGGCGGCCGTGGCGACCACCTTCGTCGACTGGTTGCACGACGAGGGTGCCCTGCTCTGAGCGGGCGGCCGGCGTCCCGCGCCCGGTGGCGTGGGCGCCCGCGTCAGCCGGCGGCCGGGTCCTCCATCACGTTGACCATGAAGTAGGCCGACCGCTCCAGGTAGTCCCAGAGGGCGGTGGCGGTCTCCGGCGGCAGGTCCAGCTCGTCCACCGCCCGGCGCATGTGACGCAGCCACGCGTCCCGCTCGGCCGGGCCGATCCGGAACGGCGCGTGTCGCATCCGCAGCCGGGGGTGCCCCCGCTGGGCGGAGTAGGTGTTCGGGCCACCCCAGTACTGCATCAGGAAGAGCGTCATCCGCTCGGCGGCCGGCCCGAGGTCGTCCTCCGGGTACATCGGCCGCAGCAGCGGGTCGGTGGCGATACCGGCGTAGAACCTGTCGACCAACCTGCGGAAGGTGGGTTCACCACCGACCGCTTCGAAGAAGGTCATCGACGGAACGGGCCGGGGCTCGCCTGCGGGATTCACCGTTCCATCCTGCCAGGTGTGGCGGTGCCGCGACCGCCGCCCACCGGCCGATCACGTCACAGCATGCTGGTGGCCGGCCCGCTCGCCGGCCCCCGTCGCCGCCGTCTCGGGCGGGTTGTCCGGCTGCGGCCGGGCGGCGGTGTTGGCCAGGTCGGCGGCCGTCACGGCGGCGTCGACGGTCGCCCGATCCGGCCACCGCAGCGCGGTGACCAGCATCAGCAGCACTCCTGCGGCGCTCCACACCCCGACCACCATCGGCACCGAGAAGCGGTCGGCGAGCAGGCCGGTGACCAGCACCGCACCACCCTGGATCACCTGGATTCCGGTCGCCATCACGCCGAAGGCGCGGGCCCGGTAGCCGTTGGGCAGGGCCCGGACGAAGAGGCCGTTCGCCGTCGGGATCAGACCGGCGACCGCGAAACCACAGGCCGCCGCGAGCAGGGCGACCACCACCGGCGGCGGGTTCAGCAGCGCCGGCACCAGGGCCAGCGGAGCGAGCACCGCCAGTGGTCGCATCAGGGCGAGCCGGCCGGCGGGTGACACCAACCGGCCGACCAGCAGGCCACCGACGATGTAGCCGACCGGGTTGGCCGCCATGATGACGGCCTGGGCGGCACCGGAGTCCAGGCCGTTGCCGGAGCGTTCCCCGGCCCAGGCCGCGGCGAGACCCTCCGGGACGATCGAGAAGAGCATGGCGCTGAAGACCAGCAGGCTGATCGCCCGCAGGACCGGGGTGCCGAAGACGATCCGGAAGCCCTCGCCGGTCTCCCGCAGCAGATGGGTACGGTGCGCCGCGCTCAGCGTCGGCTCGCGATCCTGGACGCCGAGCTGGACGATCAGCGCTGACAGGCCGAAGGTGGCCGCGTTGAGCAGCAGCGCCGCCGCCGGGCTGACCGTGGCGACCGCCGCGCCGGCCAGATAGCCGACCACCTGCGCGGCCTGGCTGGCGCTGGCGTTGAGCGACAGCCCCAGCACCAGCCGGTCACCGGTGAGGATCGCCGGCAGCAGCGCCGATCGGGCCGCCTGGCCGGGCGGGTTGGCGAGGGTGGCGGCGAAGAGCAGAGCCAGGATCGCCCAGACCGGCAGGTCGGGCAGCACGATCAGGGCGGTCAGCACCATCCGGATCACGTCGCAGGTCACCATGACCTGCCGGTATCGGTACCGTTCGGCGAGCGCGGCGAGCAGCGGGCCACCGACCAGCCACGGCAGGTAGCTGACCGCGAACGCGGCGGCGGAGAGGGCGACGGACTTGCTCTCCTGGTAGACCAGCACGGTGACCGCGGCCTTGGCGACGTAGTCACCGACCCAGGACAGGACACTGGCGGCGAAGACCGCGCGGAACTCGGTCCGGCCGAACACCTCGCGGAAGGTGGCCGGTTGGTCCGGGGCGGGTCGCTCGTCGGACACCGTCGCCTCCATCGTGCCCCGACACCGGCCACTTGTGATGGCCCGGCGGGCCCCGTCGTCAGATTCGCGAATCAGCGATGACGCGATCACGCTCCCGGGAACGTGTGCACCGGATTCTGCCCGATCGTCTGACAACTGACTAGGGCGAACGGATCGATCGTCGCATCCCCGACTGAACGAACGGACGATACCCGAGGGGCCGGCCGGTGCGCGACCACCGACCTTAGGGTCGGCCCGCCCGTGCTGGCGACACTCCGTGCCTGTTCCGTACGCCTGTGGTGACGACCCGCCGCGCCTGCCGTGGGCACCCGTGGTGACGACCCTCCGCGCCTGTTCGTGCGGCCGGGGAGGCGGCACGGAGGGGAGTCAGGCGGCCCCGCCCTGCCCGGTCCCGACGGGGCCGGTCGGAGCAGGGCCGGTCGGAGCGGGGCCGGTCGGAGCGGGGCCGGTCGGGGCGGCGGGGCCGACGGTCGTTCCGGCCGCCGGCAGCCCCGGATGGAACCGGGCCGCGATCCGTGCGGTGATGCCCGAGTTCTCCAGCGCTTCGGCGAGCCGGCGGCGCAGCTCCCGGCTGACCGCGAACTGCCCCTCCGCCGTGGTCTTGACCACCGTGCGGATCACCGCGCCGTCGACCGTCACCTGCTCCACGCCGAGCACCTCGGGCGGCTCGACGATCTCCGCGGCCAGCTCCGGGTCCATCGCCACCGAGGCGGCGGCCGTCCGCAGCACCGCGTTGGCCTCCTCGGTGCCGGCGAAGCCGATCGGCAGGTCGATCACCACCAGCGCCCAGCCCTGGCTCTTGTTGCCCACCCGGATGATCTCGCCGTTGCGGATGTACCAGAGCACCCCCCGGCCGTCGCGGACCGTGGTGACCCGCAGCCCCACCGACTCGACCACCCCGGTCGCCTCGCCCAGGTCGACCGTGTCGCCGACGCCGTACTGGTCCTCGATCAGCATGAACAGCCCGGCGATCAGGTCCTTCACCAGGCTCTGCGCGCCGAAGCCGAGGGCCACCCCGGCGATCCCGGCGCTGGCCAGCAGCGGGGCCAGGTCGAAACTGAACTCGCGCAGGATCATCAGCAGGGCGATGCCGAAGACGAAGGCGGTGACCAGGCTGCGCAGCACCGAGCCGATCGCCTCGGCACGCTGACGACGCCGTTCGGGGACGAACTCGGTCGGGTCGAGCGTGGTGCTGGGCACCCGCTCGCGCAGCGGACGCAGCAGCGTGGGCACCGCCCCGTCGGTGGTGGTACGGACCAGCCGGTTGATCGTCCGGTGCAGCGCCCAGCGGGCGACGAACGCCAGCACCAGGATCAGCACCACCCGCAGCGGCTTGAGCAGGATCCAGTAGCTGCCCTCGGCGAACCAGCTCGAACCGGTCACCTTGTACAGGTACTCGCAGGAGGTGCTGCCCTGGCAGTCGGCGCCCGCACCGGCGCTGGCGCTCTGTTCCGGGCTCGGGGCGGCGGGCAGGACGATGGACAACAGGCTGAGGACGCTCACCCTGTCTTCGTACCGCAGTGGGCCGGACGGCCGACGGCCGACCCACCGTCCCGTCCCGGCCCTGATCGTACGGCGCCGAACCGGACATCTTCCTACACCGCGCGGAGGGTTCGGCGAGTACCCCGGATTAGTACGTGCAATCCCGGGTCCGATCAGGGACGATTGGCGCAACGGATGACGGTGATCCCGCCGGAGTCGGTCGTGGCCCTCCGCTGCCCGGGGGCTGACCGGCGCAGCCAGCGGTGGGAGCGGCTGGACCGGGAGGGTGAGCACGATGCCTGACATACGACCCACGGTGGGCTCCGGCGCGCTGGTTCTCAACGCCACCTACGAGCCGCTGTGTGTCGTGTCCGTGCGTCGAGCCGCGATCCTGGTGCTCTCCGCCAAGGCCGTCTGTGTCGCCGACGGCGAGGGCATCCTGCACAGCGCCCACGACGCGCTCCCCGTCCCGTCGGTGGTGCGGCTGACCCGCTTCGTCCGAGTGCCCTACCGCACCCACGTCGGGCTCTCCCGCCGGGCGATCTTCGCCCGGGACGGTGGCCGTTGTGCCTACTGCCGAGGGCCGGCCGAGACCATCGACCACGTCTTCCCGCGCAGCCGGGGTGGCCGGCACGCCTGGGAGAACGTGGTCGCCGCATGTGCCCGGTGCAACCACACCAAGGGCGACAAGACCCCGGCCGAGCTGGGTTGGCGACTGCACAGCCTGCCGGCGGCCCCGAAGGGCACCGCCTGGCGGGTGCTCGGCCACCGCGCGCCGGACCCGCGTTGGGCGGACTGGCTCGACCTGCGCGAGCCGCTACGCGAAGCCGAGGCCGCCTGACCGGGTCCGCCCCTGGGCGGGACCGGCCCGGGGCGGTGGGCGGGGCGGTGCAGGTCAGCGGGCCCGGACCAGGGTGGCGTACACCACGACGTTGTCGGCGTAGCCGGTCCCGCCACCGACCCAGCGCCCGCCGCAGGTGATCAGCCGCAGGTTGGGGCGGCTGAAGTCGCCGAAGATCTGGTCGACCGGCAACCGCTCCTTGCCGTACCTCTGCACCTGGTCGACCTCGAAGACGGCCACCTGGTGATCGGCGCGGGTCACCTCGATCTCGTCGCCGTCGCGCAGCTCCCTGAGCCCGTGGAAGACGGCCGGCCCGGTGGTGGTGTCCACGTGCCCGACGATCACCGCCGGGCCGTACTGGCCGGGGGTGGGCCCCTGGTCGTACCAGCCGGCCTCCTGGGCGCGGGTGGCGTCCGGGACGGCGATGCTGCCGTCCGGGGCGATGCCGACCTCCTGCACCGACGCCCGGAGGTCGATCCGGGAGATGGCGATCTGGGTGGGCGGGCTCCCCGACAGCACCGGGAACTTCTTCGGCGGTGGGCGCAGGCCGGCGATGAACCGGTCCGGCAGGACACTCAGCCCGGTGATCCGTTCCACCCCGAGCATCGCCACGATCAGCAGCATCACGGCGGCGATCGTCAGCACCGGCAGGCCCGGCCCACGCCCGGCGAACCGGCCGCCGATCGACGGGTGCCGGGGCACCGGGCGTACCGGACGGGCCTGGGTGACCGGGTCGGCGGTGGTCACGCTGGCGGAGAACGCCTGGCCGGCCACCCGGCGGAAGCGGCCGACCACCCGGCGGTAGCGGGCGGCGACCCGGCGAAGACGGCTGGTGGCCCGGCCGGCTGCCCTCCGGCCACGGACGGCGGCCCGGACGGTCCGCCGGGTCGCCGCCCGCAGCCGGCTGCCGGCCGGCCGGGACCGGCGGTGGCGGGTGCGGGTCATGGTGACGGCTGGTCAGGCACCCGGCCGGGTCCGCCGGCGGTTGCCGCCGAAGACGCCGAGCCCGGCCACCACGGCCACCACGGCGAGGCCGCCGACCAGCAGCAGCGAACCGGGGCCCCGGTCGGTCGCGGTCCCGCCGCCGCCGGTCGCCGGACCCTTGCTCGGCTGCGCCATGTTCAGCACGGTCAGCATGGTCGAGGCGGTGTTGCCGTTGGCGCACCGCAGGTCGACCGGGTAGTCCCCGGGTTGCTTGTTGCCCGGGATGGTGACCGTGCCGTTGAGGAACCCGTTGTCGGGCCGCAGCACCACCCGCCCGAAGGCGTCCGAGTGCACGGTGGCCTGCTGGTTGTTGGCGTTGTCGCAGCTGGCCCGGACGGTGACCCGGGTGCCGGCCTGCGCGCTGTTCGGTGTCACCTCGACGAAGGTGTTCTCGCCGGCCCGCGCCGGCGGGGCCGCCACCAGGACGAACGCCCCGACCAGGGCGAACATCGCCAGTACGGCGAAGATGGCACGACGGTGCAGAGTGAGCCCCCGCATGATTCCCCCCTCCCGGCGACGATTCGCCGGAATCCTGCGACGGGTGTTCGGGCCTGCATTCCCGCTGGCCCGGGGGCAAACCCGGACTCAGCGGTGGCGGGGACCAGGGGCGGGCGGTCCGGTCGGCAACGGGGTGACCGGATGCCACTGCAACGGGCTGGAGAGCACCATCGTGCTGGACGGTTGCCCGTACGGGGCGAGTCGGTCGATCACCGACTCGAACTGCCCGATCGAGCCGGCGGCGACCTTGAGCATGCTGCATGCGTCCCCGGTGATCCGGTGGATCTCGCGGATCTCCGGCCAGTCGACGACCTGCGGGTCGTGCAGGATGCAGCGTGCGCCGTAACAGGACATCCGGATCAGCGCCACCACCCCCCGGCCGGCGCGGGCCAGGTCGACGTGGGCGTGGTACCCGGTGATCACCCCGGACTCCTCGAGCCGCCGGACCCGTTCGGCGACCGCCGGTGGGGACAGGTGCACCCGCCGGGACAGCTCGCTGTACGACAGCCGCGCGTCGGCCTGCAACTCCCGCAGCAGCGCCCAGTCCATCTCGTCCACGCGGTGATCTTACCTTCGGCAAGCCGTTCCGGGCCAGGGCCTTCAGTGTCGAAGGTGAGATGGGCGAAGCGCCGTCGAACCGGCATTCCATCGCGGTGTCCGCCGAGAGATCATGTCGGGGAGACATCCGGAGGAGGCGAGACGGTGGAACAGACGGACCTGCGGACGCGTACGCCGGCCCCGGCGGTGCGCCCGGCGACGCCCCGGCAGCGCAGCGCGCGGGCCGCCCGCAACGGCGGCGAGCCCACCCTGGAGTTCACCGACCGGGTGCCCTACGACGCGTACGTGCACGCCAGCACCCTGCACACCCTCCAGCAGCCGCTCAGTGCCGACCCGGGCGAGATGTCCTTCCTGATGGTCAGCCAGATCATGGAGCTGTACTTCGGGCTGACCTGCCACGAGCTGCGCCAGGCCCAGCGCGACCTGCGGGCCGACCGGGTCTGGGCGGCGCTCGCCCCGCTGCGTCGCGCCGCCCTGCACCTGGAGGGGCTCAACGCCGCCTGGCGCGGGCTGCGCTGGATGACCCCGGCCGACTTCAACCGGTTCCGCAACCTGCTCGGTGAGGGCTCCGGTTTCCAGTCGGCGATGTACCGGCAGTTGGAGTTCCTGCTCGGGCTGCGCGACCCGGCGCTGATCCGCCCCTTCCGCCGGCAGACCCAGGTGTACGACGAGCTGCGGGCCGCGCTGGCCGTGCCGAGCCTCTGGGACGACGTGGTCGCCCTGCTCGGCCGGCACGGTCACGACCTGCCTGCCGACCTGCTCGCCCGGGACGTCGCCGTCGAGCACCTGCCGCATCCCCGGGTCGAGGCGGCCTGGGTGACGGTCTACGACGACGACGGACCGGACAACCACCTGCGGCAGCTCGGTGAGGCGCTGGCCGAGGTGGCCGAGCAGTTCGGCGACTGGCGCTGGAACCACGTGAAGGCCGTCCAGCGCACCATGGGCGCCAAGGTCGGCAGTGGTGGGTCGGCCGGGCTGGCCTGGTTGCAGCGCAGCATGTCCCGGGTGGTCTTCCCGGAGCTGTGGTCGGCCCGTACCGCGATGTGACGAGGGGCGGACACGCCTCGGCGGGTTCGTGTATACAGATCGTCGGCGGATATGTACTCGTCTGGTGAAGACTGTTATCGATCTTGATGATGAGCTGCTCGAACGGGCCCGGCTGGAGTTGGGCACCAAGAGCAAGAAGGACACCATCCATGCTGCGCTCCGGCTGGTGGCGGAGCGCGGCGAGCGGCTGGAGGCCGTGCGCGAACTGCTCTCCATCGACCGCGACTGGACGGGCCTGCTCGAGGGCGACAAGACACCCCGTGGTGCCCAGGACGCGGCGTGACTCCCACGGCCGGGCTGTACCTGATCGACACGTCCGCCTGGGGTCGACTCCGGCAACCGACCGTCGGTAAGCGCATCGCATCGATCCTGGTCGAGCGGTTGGCTGCCACCTGTGTGCCGCTCGACCTGGAGGACGGGCGGAGCGCCCGAGACTTCCGCGACGCGATGGTGATGCGGGCCCGCCGGGCGGAATTGATGATCGACCTCCCGATCACCCCGGCGGTCGCCACCCGGGCGCGTGACCTGCAACTGGCGGTGACCGCCCGGGGGCGCCACCGGGCGGCCAGCCCGGTGGATGTCGTGGTGGCGGCGGCCGCCGCCGAGTACTCCGCCACCGTGCTGCACTACGACCGTGATTTCGACCTGCTGGCCGAGGTCGGTGGTCCGCGTTCGGAGTGGGTGGCACCGCCCGGCACCCTGTCCTGAACGGGCTGCCCCCTCCCGGACGCCCGGACCCGCCGCCGCCGGGGCGACGGGGCCGGGCGGTGGTGGGTCAGGAGTGCGGGCAGGTGTCCCGGTACTCCTCGATCGCGGTGCCCCGGGGCGTCGGGCAGAGGAACTGCTCGTAGCGGGTGTCGTCGTCGACGAACCGCTTGAGCCAGGAGATGCTGTACTTCGCCACAGTGACGTTCGCCGAGGTGGGCGCGGAGTGGCCGGCCGCGTTCAGCTCCAGGTACGCCTTGTCCAGGGTGGCCGGCAGGCTGGTGTAGAAGGGCTCCGAGTGCGACGACACCGGGGCGGTGGTGTCGTTCTCCGCGCCGACCACCAGCGTCGGCACCCGTACCGACGACCAGTTCCTGACGGTGTGCCAGCCGGTCAACGGGATGGCGGCCTGCAACGCCGGCCGGGTGTTCGCCGCCGACAGGCTGCCGCCGCCGCCCATCGAGTGCCCCATCACCGCGAGCCGGTTCCGGTCGATCCGGGTCCGTACCGAACTGCTCCCGGTCAGGTAGTCCAGGGCGGCGAGCAGTTGGGTGCCCCGGGCGGCCGGCTGGTCGTACACGGAGAGGGTGTCGATGGTGATGACCACGAAGCCCTGCGAGGCCAGCCGGGGGCCGAGCCAGGCGACGCTGGACTGGCTCGCGGTGTAGCCGGGGGAGATGGCCACCGCCCCGAAGGTGCCCTCGGCGGTGCTGGTGGGGTAGTAGACGGTGCCACCCCGGAAGCCGCTCACGCTGGACGCCGCGACGGTGCTCTGGGCGATGGCGAACGGGCCACGGGTGGCCTCGATGCTGGCCACCGTGGGGGCGGGGCCACGTTCGTAGGGGTTGGCGGCGGTCGCCGCGACGGCCCGGCCGTCGATGGTCGCGGCCGTCGCGCCCGGCACGGCGACCGCGCCGACGCCGACCACGGCGAGCGCGAGCAGCGGCCGGGCTACCAGCCGGGGCCAGGGTCGGCGGGGACGGGACCGGACGGGGTGGGGGTCGAGGTCGGGCACGGGTTGCACGCGGGCTCCTGCGGGTGGGTGGACCAGATTCGATCGACGTTGGACGATCGACAGGGGTCATCCTCCGCGTCCCGGTGCGACGACCGGCAATCCCGGTCGGGTCATGTCAGGGGAATATGGGGCGGACGCCACACCCGGGCCGGCCGTGTCGCCCCCGGCGAACCGGGTGCCGAACCGGCACGATGGGGACACGCGACCCGACTCGTCGCCACCACGAGGCCACTGGAACACTGGAGTGACAGGTGGGATCGGCACCCCGCAGGCTCGCGGGGCGTCGGCTCCGCTAACGTGAATGGCAGCGGAGTCGGGAGTTCGGTGCCATGATCGTCCACCCGACCCGGAAGCTCTGGTCTCTCTTACCGCCTGGGGGCGTTGGGATTGTCTGTCACTGACACGTTGCTGATCTTCGTCGGCATCCCGGCGGCGGTGGTGCTGGTGATCGTCGGGCTGGTCTACGCCGCCAACCACAGCAGTGGCGGCGGCGCGAAGCGCTACCGGCCCGGCCGACGCTTCGACTTCACGCCGGTCTGGTTCCTGGGCCGCCCGGAGCAGTTGGCCGACTCGGCCGGCACCGCCCTGGCCGCGGGTGCCCAGGCACCGGCGCTGACCAGCCACAAGCAGGAGCAGGCCGGCATCGAGGCGCCGGCCGGTGGAACCGGAGGCGCAAGTGACCGTTGGTGAGAAGGCTGAGCAGGCCGGGACGGGCACCCCACCCGAGGTGCTGGACGGGCCGTTCTCGACCCGCCAGCTACTGCGCATCGACGAGGCGCTGCGCCTGGCCGACCAGGGCAGTGGCCTGGTCTTCTCGGTCTACGTCGGCGGACTCGACGAGCCGGTCCGGGAGCACGCCGAGCGGCTGCACCGCCAGCTCGCCGAGCCGGACCGGTCCGTGCTGATCGCCGTGTCGCCCAACCAGCGTCAGCTGGAGGTCGTCACCGGCCGGTACGCCCGCAAGCGCATCCCCGACACGTACACCAAGCTGGCCGCGCTGTCCATGGTGGCGTCGTTCGGCGGCGGCGACCTGGCCGGCGGCATCATCCAGGGCCTCGACCAGCTCGCCAGCCACGCCGGCCGAGCCTGAGCCCTCCCCGCCGCACCGGGGAACCCTGACGTACGCCGGAGCCCGGCCCGCAGCACGCGGGCCGGGCTCCGTCATGTCCCAGCGCGACGGGATCTTCCCGACGCACGACGACGGCCCGGGGTCGGCGTGGGTCTCCACCCCCGCCGGCCCCGGGCCGTGCCGCTCGGCTCAGCCGCTGCGGGCGTCCCGCGCGCGGGCCTTCAACGCGCGGACCACACCGTCGCGCCCCTCGGCCACCAACCGGCGCAGCGACGCCGGGTGGCCGTCGCCGGTGAGCCAGGCGTCGGTGGCCGTCACGGTCTCCTCGTCGACCAGGTAGGCCGGGTACGCCAGCTGCACGAACTCCTGCGCCGGCTCGCTGTCCCGCTGCGCCCACACCTGCGCCACCGTGGCGAAGTACCGCTCCCGGTACGGCGCGATCAGCGCGACCTGCGTCGGGTGGGTCAGGCCCTGCAGCAGCGCCCGGTTACGCCAGTTCGGCAGCGCGTCCGGGCCGGTCAGCAGGGACCAGACCGTCGCCTTGTTCTCCTCCGTCGCCACCAGCGCGTGCGCGTACGCGGCCTCCCGCTCACCGGAGGCCGTCCGGTCGCGGGCCAGCTCCGCCTCGATCTCGGCGGTGCCGGCCGCCCCGTTGGCCACCAGCGACTGCAGGACCGTCCAGCGCAGCTCGGTGTCGATGGCCAGGCCGGCCGGCACGCCGGAGTCGGCCAACCAGCCGCGCAGCGTCGCCAGGTCCTCGTCGGCGCGGGCCGCCGAGGCGTACGCGCGGGCCCAGGCGAGCTGGAAGCCGCTGCCCGGCTCGGCCGCCGCCAGCGCCGCCTTCGCGGTACGGGACAACTCGGCCCAGCCGGTCGGCGCCCAGGCCGGGTCGGCGTAGAAGATCAACGCGGTGCTGGCCTGCCGCAGGGTGGCGGTGACCAGGTTGATGTCGGTCTCGGCGGGCAGCCCGGCCAGCACCAGCGCCACGTAGTCGCGGGCGGACAACTCGGCGTCCCGGACCATGTCCCAGGCGGCCGTCCAGCACAGCGCCCGCGCCAGCGACGACTCGAAGCCGGCGATGTGCTGCACCACGGTGGCCATGGACCGCTCGTCGAGTCGCAGCTTGGCGTAGGTCAGGTCGTCGTCGTTGAGCAGCAGCACATCGGCGGCCGGCCGGCCGTGCAGCGCCGACAGCTCGGTCGTCTCGCCGGTGACGTCCACCTCGACCCGTTCCCGGCGGACCAGCCGGCCGTCGGCGAGGTCGTACAGGCCGACCCCGATCCGGTGGGTGCGCAGCGTCGGGTGCCCGGCCGACGCCTCCTGCCGGACCAGCACCCGCTCGTACCCGCCGTCCGCGCCGATGGTCACCTCGGGGAGCAGGGTGTTGACCTGCGCGGTCTCCAACCACTGGGCGGCGAACTTGCGCAGCTCCCGGCCGGAGGCCGTCTCCAGCTCCGAGAGCAGGTCGTCGAAGGTGGCGTTGCCCCAGGCGTGCTTGCCGAAGTACGCCCGTAGCCCGGCCAGGAACGGCTCCTCACCGACGTACGCCACGAGCTGCTTGAGCACGCTGGCGCCCTTGGCGTACGTGATGCCGTCGAAGTTGACCTCGACCGCCTCCAGGTCCGGCATCTCGCAGTAGACCGGGTGGGTGGAGGAGAGCTGGTCCTGCCGGTAACCCCAGTTCTTGCGGATCGACAGGAAGGTCGTCCACGCCTCGGAGAACCGGGTGGCGTGGGTGTTGCACCAGTGGCTGGCCCACTCGGCGAACGACTCGTTGAGCCACAGGTCGTTCCACCAGCGCATGGTGACCAGGTCACCGAACCACATGTGGGCCAGCTCGTGCAGGATCGTGTTGGCCCGCTGCTCGTACTCGAAATCGGTGACCTGCGAGCGGAAGAGGTAGTGCGACTCGGCATGGGTGACACAGCCGAAGTTCTCCATCGCGCCGGCGTTGAAGTCGGGCACCCAGAGCTGGTCGTACTTGGGCAGCGGGTAGCGCACCCCGAACTGCTCGTGGAAGAAGTCGAAGCCCTGCCGGGTGATCAGGAACAGGTCGTCGGCGTCCAGGTACGGCGCCATCGACGCCCGGCAGAAGACCCCCAGGTCGATGCCGTCGTGACTGTCCCGCACCTCGTGGTACGGGCCGGCGCACAGCGCGGTGATGTAGGTGCTCATCCGCGCCGAGGTGGTGAAGTGGACGGTCTTGAGCCCCTCGCCGGCCGGTTCCTCCCGTTCGACGGGCATGTTGGACACCACCCGCCAGTGCGCCGGGACGGTGGCGTGCCAGGTGTAGACGCTCTTCAGGTCGGGCTGGTCGAAGCAGGCGAAGACCTTCTGTGCGTCGGCCGTCTCGAACTGGCTGTAGAGGTACGTCTCCCCGTCGACCGGGTCGACCGTTCGGTGCAGGCCCTGCCCGCTGTTGGAGTAGCCGAAGTCGGCGTCCACCACGAGCACGTTCTCGGCGACCAGGCCGGTCAGCGCCAACCCCTTCTCGGCCGACCAGCCGGAGAGGTCCACCGGCACGCCGTTGAGCGTGGCCGCGCGCACCGACTCGGCGGCGGTCTCGATGAAGGTGCCGGCACCGGGTTCGGTGCAGCGGAACCTGACCTCGGTCACCGACCGAAACGTGCGGCCCTCGGCCTGCACCGCAGTCGACAGGTCGAGGTTGATGTCGTACCCGGTGACCTCCAGCAGGCGGGCCCGCTCGGTGGCCTCGACCTGGGTCAGGTTGCGCACTCCTGGCACTTTCGTCTCCATCCCACTCTCGCCGCCTCACGGCTGCGCCAGCCCCTGCCGGCCGCTCGTGGCGGCGACCCGAGCCGAGTCTTCCATGCACCGACCCTGCGGTGGTCGACGTCACGCTCTCATTCCGCTACCGATCGATGCCGTGCGGGGTGAGGATCGAAGGGCAACCTCGCCGGGTCTGCCCGGCGTACCCCGTCGCGAAAGGGATCCCACCGTGACCGAACGTGTCGCCGTCGACATGTGGTTCGATCCGCTGTGCCCGTGGGCCTGGATCACCTCCCGTTGGCTCCTGGAGGTCGAACAGGTCCGGGACGTGGACATCAGCTATCACGTGATGAGCCTCTCCGTGCTCAACGAGGGCCGGGATCTGCCCGAGCAGTACCAGGAGATGATGAAGCTGGGCTGGGGGCCGGTGCGGGTCTGCATCGCCGTCGAGCAGGCGCACGGCGCGGCGACGCTGGCGAAGCTCTACACCGCGATGGGCACCCGGATCCACCTCGGCAAGGAGCCGCTCGGCCGGGACATGATCACCGCCGCGCTCGCCGACGTCGGACTGGACCCGGCATTCGCCGACGCCGCCGACTCCACCGAGTACGACGAGGCGCTGCGGGCCAGCCACGAGGCCGGGATGCGGCCGGTCGGCACCGACGTCGGCACCCCCGTGGTGCACGCCCCCGGCCCGGACGGCGACAAGATCGCCTTCTTCGGCCCGGTCATCACCCCCGCACCGAAGGGCGAGGCCGCCGGCCGGCTCTGGGACGGCGTCCTGCTGGTCGCCGGCACCCCCGGCTTCTACGAGCTGAAGCGTTCCCGCGAGCTGGGCCCGATCTTCGACTGATCCGGCCCGCCCCTCCGGGGCCCGTCCCACCCGGGGCGGACCCCGGACGGCTGGACGGTTCATCTGGTGGACCCGCCGCGGGGTCGGCGTCGTGCGGACCGCCGTCGCCGGTAGCGTCAACCCCCATGACGGTCGTACATCCGATCGCCCGGGCCTGGATCACCACTGGCGGCACCGGCGCGCAGAACTACGACGAGTTCGCCGACGACGCGGAGATCACCGCGATCATCGAGGCGAACCCGCACAGTGCCCTCGGCATCGAGATGCCCCACCGGGCGCCGGAGAGTCTCGGGAAGTCCTTCCTCGACTCGCTCGGTGACGCCGTGGCCCGGCTCACCGAGGCGAAGGCCGACGGCAGCTACACCCCGGCCGAGCAGGTCGTGGTCCTCTACCGGATCAGCGCCCCGGCGGAGGAGTCGGCGTACGGGCTGTTCGCGATGGTCGACACCGACCAGATTTCCACCAGCGCCGACGAACCCGGCCTGGTGATCCGCAACGAGGACGTCTTCATCGCCAAGGTGCGCGAGCGGGTCGCCCTGGCCGAGGCGCTGGGTCACCTGCTCTCCCCCGTACTGCTGCTGCAGACCGGGCGCGGCGACGAGCTGCACGCCGCGCTCGCAGCGGCGACCGAGTCGGCCGGCGTGCCCGCCGCCACCGACACCGACCAGGCCGGCCGCACGCACGCCATCTGGCTGCTCGGCCCCGGGCCCGAGCAGGACGCGCTGACCGCCCTGGCCGGCGGCGGCGAGCTGGTGGTCGCCGACGGCAACCACCGCAGCCTGGCCGCGCAGACCGGCGGCTTCCCGCGCTTCCTCTCGGTGATCACCACCCCGGCCTCGGTCGCCATCCAGCCCTACAACCGGCTGGTCAGCGAGCTGACCAGCACCCCCGACGAGCTGCTCGACCGGCTCCGCGCCGCCGGCGCGCAGATCAGCCCGATCGACGGCCCGGTTGAGGTCCCGGCGGCCGGCGGCACCGTGCACCTCCGGCTCGCCGGCCAGGGGTACGCGGTCACCCTGCCGCACGACACGGACGCCGCCCGGCTGGAGAACCTCGACCATGCCCTGGTCGAGCGGCTGCTGCTGCGCGACGCGCTCGGCCTCGACCCGGGCGACAAGCGGATCACCTACGTCGGCGGCGACTACCCGGCGAGCTGGCTCACCGGCGAGGTGGAGGCCGGCCGCGCCGAGCTGGCCATCCTGATCGCCCCGGTGACCGTGGACGACTTCGTCGCGGTGAACCTGGCCCGGGAGAAGATGCCCCGCAAGAGCACCTGGTTCACCCCGAAGGCGCGCGGCGGCCTGGTCGTCGCCGAACTGCCCCGTTAGATCCTGTGACGAATCCGCCCCGGCACGCGGCCCCCACGGCGTGCCGGGGCGGGGCCCTGACACACTGCCCGGTATGCGCGTCTACCTGGGATCCGATCACGCCGGCTTCGAGTTGAAGGTGCACCTGGCCAATCACCTGGCCAAGCAGGGATACGAGCTGGTCGACGTCGGCCCGCACGCCTTCGACCCCGACGACGACTACCCGACCTTCTGCCTGCACACCGGTGACCGGGTGGTGGCCGATCCGGGCAGCCTGGGCGTGGTCATCGGCGGCTCCGGCAACGGCGAGCAGATCGCCGCCAACAAGGTCGTCGGTGTCCGTGCGGCGCTGGCCTGGAGCGTCGAGACCGCCCAGCTCGGCCGGCAGCACAACGACGCCAACGTGGTGGCCGTGGGCGCCCGCCAGCACACCCTGGACGAGGCCGCCGCCATCGTCGAGGCGTTCCTCACCACCCCGTTCTCCGGCAACGAGCGGCACGGCCGCCGCATCGCCCAGGTGGCCGAGTACGAGCGCACCCGCGAGCTGCCCGACCTGCCCTGACCTCGATCCGCCCTGACCCACCGACCGGGTCGGCCGTTGGGCCGGCCCGGTCAGCGGCCCGAGCGGGGGAGGTCCTCCCGGGGCACCCAGTTCCGTCGGATGATCACCAGCTGTTCCTCGGCCTCGGCCAGATCCTGCTCGGTGGGCCGGGCGGCGTCCCGGGCCCGTAGCGCGGCGCTCACTCCGACCTGGGACGAGCCGGACCCGACCAGCCCGCGCAGGCCCCGCTCGCCGTCCTCGCCTCCCGCGCCACCCCGACGGACCCGAGGCGCCGGAGTCCCGTCGTGCACCTCGGCCGTGGTCGCCGCCGGAGGCTCACCCGCGCCGGCCACCGGCTCGGGCTGGTGCCGTAACCGGCGTCGCCGCCGTTCCGCATCCACCATCCCCCGACCGTACCGCCTCCCCGCCCGGCTCGTCCGGCCCGGCCCTGGCCCGGTCCGCCCTGGCCCTGGCCCGGTCCGCCCTGGCCGGCCGGCTCGTCCCGGCTCGTCCCGGCTCGTCCGGGGAGGCTGGACCGCGTGGGGCGACGGTGCGGTGTCCGGAGGAGGGGGATACCGAGGGGCGCCGACATGGTGAACCGTCGGCCGGGTGACGAGCGTCCGGTCGCGGTGCTGACCGGATGCGCGTGGCGGGGGCGGCGAGGCAGTTTGTCCGCTCGCTACCCTCGAAGACGGTGGACCGGTCGACGGCCGGCACCGGTCATGGGGAGGACACAAGATGGCAGACCAGACACAGCCGTGGGCCGAGCGGACCGTCGAGGTGCCGCCCCAGCCCGGTGTCGGGGTACCGCCGCAGCGGGAGCCGTTCCGTCGGGGCGTCGCCTCGGTGGGGCAGCCCCGGGCTCCGCGCACCGAGCCGTTCCCGGTGGTCGATCACGACGAGCCCGGCTGGTCCGAGCCGGCAACGCCGCGCCGGCCGATGAGCTGGCACATGGAGCAGCTGCGCCGGGGCGGCGAGTGGAGCGCTGCCGGTGGGCTCTTCGCCTTCGTCTGCTGGGGCATCTGGGCCATCTCCGGCCGGGGCGACCTGGGCGCCCCGCTGCTCACCTTCCTGCTCAGCCTGCTCGTGGCGGCCGGTCTCTTCGCGCTCTCCCGGTTGCTCGGCCGGGTGATCCTGGAGCGCCAACTGGGCCGGGTACGACGCAGCGCCCGGGGCGCGCACCTGGTGACGGGGGTCTTCCTGGCCGGGGTCGGTGTCGCCTACCTCCAGCAGACCCAGTGGGTGATGGACGCCTGGAACTTCCTCACCGGCAACTGAGCGGCACCGCCTCGGCACGGCGGGCGGGCCGGGCGGTGGCCCGGTCCGCCCGCGCGTCCGGTCGCGGGGTTGCCGCGACGCCGGTCGACACTCCTCCAGGCCGGCGGCTCTCTTACCCCGCCGCGCGGTCTTCATCCCCGTCCGAGCGGGTGATCCCGGCGTCGTCGACCACGGTCGTATGACCCCATCGATATGTTGATGTACATCAATTGATCGCTCTAGGCTCCCGCCATCGAACCGGCGCTCCCCAGGTGCGCCGCCGAGGGTTGGAGGCCCTGTGAACCGTTGGCGCAGTCTCATTGGCCGGATGGCCGCCACCATGGTGGCGATCACCGCCGGGTCGCTCGTCCTGACCGTCCCGGCCACCGCAGCGCCCATCGCCGACCCCGCCCCGTCCGTCGTCGGCGGCACCAGGGCCACGCAGGGCGAGTTCCCGTTCATGGTCCGGCTCTCCATGGGCTGCGGCGGGGCGCTGTACAGCCCCCGGTTGGTGCTCACCGCCGCCCACTGCGTCAACCGCACCGGCACGAACACCAGCATCACCGCGACCCTCGGCGCGGTCGACCTCCAGTCGAGCAGCCGCATCCAGGTCAAGTCCAACTACGTCTACCAGGCTCCCGGCTACACCGGCACCGGCAAGGACTGGGCGCTCATCCGGCTCGCCACCCCGGTCACCACGCTGGCCACCCTGCCCATCGCCACCACCACCGCGTACGACAGCGGCACCTTCACCATCGCCGGCTGGGGTGCGGCGCGCGAAGGTGGGGCGCAGCAGCGTTACCTGCTCAAGGCCACGGTGCCCTTCGTCAGCGACGCCAGCTGCTCCGCCTCCTACCCCGGTGACCTGGTCGCCGCCGAGGAGATCTGCGCCGGCTACGCCAGCGGTGGCACGGACACCTGCCAGGGCGACTCCGGTGGCCCCATGTTCCGCCGTGACGCCTCGAACGCCTGGATCCAGGTCGGCATCGTCAGCTGGGGCGACGGCTGCGCCCGCCCCAACGCCCCGGGCGTCTACACCCAGGTGAGCACGTTCGCCTCGTCGATCGCCTCGGCCGCCGCCAGCCTCGGCGGCTGACCCCGGCACCGGAGCACCCCCGACGCCACCGACAGTCCGAGTGACTGTCGGTGGCGTCGCCGTGCCTGACGACGTCGGGCCGCTGACCGGGTGCCGGGGCCTGCGGCGATGGTGGGCCGACCGGGGCGGTCGGCCCGGTCAGCCGTCCCCGGCGAACCGGTACAGCACGAAGTCCCGCTCGGCCCCGCACACGATCACCGAGGTGTTCCACGAACACGACTGGGTGCGGACGCCCTGAAGTTCCCCCATCTCGGTCAGCCCGCCGCCCGTCGACACCCCGGCGATGCTGCGGTCGTCCTCGACGGTGCTCGGCGGCTCGGCGAACACCAGCAGGTTGCCGGCGTCGACCCGGGCCGCCGTCCCCTTCCGGTCGGCAAGCACCGCCGTACCGGTCGGGTCGAAGAGGGTGACGGTCGTCTTCGGCGACTCCCGCCGGACGAGCAGGTGCTCACCCAACGGGACCAGGTCGGCACCGCCCGGTGCCTTCCAGTGGCGACTGCCCTTCCCCTCGGTCGCCGCGACCACCTCGGTCCGTTCGGCGTCCCCCTCCGGCACCTCCAGCAGGCAGGCCCGGTGTTCGCCGCAGGCCGCCAGCGCGGTGACCCGCCGCTGGTCGCCGGCGCTGTACAGCACCGTCGGCTCGGCGAAGCTGCCCAGGTCGTACCCGAGCAGCTTGTAGCCCTGGTCCTCCTCGACGACGTACAACCGGTCGGCGTGGGCGACCATCCGGTCGTCGACGTCGGCGACCCCGTCGCGGCGGCGCAGCACCTTCCCGCTGTCCATGTCGAGCACCCGGACCGACCGGTCGGCGCCCACCTGCACCAGCCGGCCGGCGTCGCCGAGCCAGGGCGCGCGGGGAACCCCGTCGAGGGTGGCGGGGCCGCCCACGCCCTGCTCGGTGCCGACCGGCAGCACCCTGGTCCGGGTGTCGCCGTACTCGCTGCGCGGGTTCGGCTGCGTCCAGTTCCGCCGGCCGTCACGCAGCCGTAGGCCGACCAGCTGACCGCCGGCGCGATCCACCCACACCAGGCTGTCCCGGGTGACGTGCAACGCGTCGTCCCCGTGCACGGGCAGCTGCCACCGTTCGTCGCCGGACCCGGCGTCGAGCACCACCACGTCCCGCGGGGTGCTGTCGCCGGCCGCGTCCGCGACGGCGAGCACCGCCCCCGGCACCGCCCGGACACCGGTCCACTGCTGCGTGCCTGCCGCGATCGTGCGCTGCCATGCCTGCTTCCCGGTGCCGGCGTCGACCGCCACCACCGTCAGCCGGTCGTCGGGGAGCTGATAGGCCAGGTAGGCGCGGTCACCGAGCACGGCGGTGAACATCGCCGTCGGCCGTTCCGCGCCGGCGTTCGGCCGGGCCACCTCGGTGAGGGTGTGGAAATCCAGCGCCGGGTAGCGGTCCCGGGTGAACCAGAGCGCCGCCGCGCCGAGCACGCCGATCAGCGCCAGGCCCGCGCCGAGCCCGATCCACCGCCCCCGACGTCCGCGCCGCACCGGCGCAGCGGGTGGGCCGCCGGGTACCGGCGGGTAGCCGCCCTGCCCCGGTACGTCGGCGGGTGCGGGGCTGACCGGCGTCATGCCGTCCGGCGTCGCCACCAGCGTCCCACCCGCTCCTGCGGCGGGCAGGGTGCCGTGCGGTCCGGCGGGTACCGGTGCGGCGGGCGGGGTGCCGTGTGGTCCGGCGGGTGACGGGTACGCCGGGGCGGGGGCCGGCGCGACGGCGGGGGCGGGACCGGCCGACCCGGGGCGGTTGCTCCGGCGGGGCAGCGGCAGGTCGGTGAGCGCGCCCTCGGCCACCGGCAGTTCGGGCTGCTCCAGCACGGTCGGCGCGATGCTCAACCCGGTGTGCAGCAGCCGGCCGACCAGCGGAACCCGGGACGAGCCGCCGACGAGAAAGAGCCCGGCGAGCCGGTCGGGGGTGAGCCCCGCCTCGGCGACCACCTCCCGGGTCCGGGCCACGGCCCGGGTCAGCAGGGGGGTGGCGAGCCGTTCCAGGTCCTCGCGGGTGAGCGGAACGGCGGTCTCCAGGCCGGGCACCGCGACCGGCGCGACGGCGGCCCGGGACAGCATCTCCTTCGCCCCGCGTACGTTGTCCCAGAGCTGCTGGCGGTCCCGCCACTGCCCGGTCGTCTCCGGTCGGGTCAGCCGGTCCCAGAGCTGCGGATGATCTCCGCCGATCAGCTCACCGAGCCGGGCGAGCAGGGCCGCGTCGAGGTCCAGCCCACCGAGGTCGGCCATCCCGCCGGCGGCGACCACCGAGAAGCCCGAGTCGCCCCACGGGTCGGCGCCCTCGTTGCGGACGACCGCCACGTCCAGCGTGCCGCCGCCGAAGTCGAACACCGCGACCGACCCGCCCACCGGCACCGGCCGGCGCAGCACCTCGGTGTAGTAGCGGGCCGCCGCGACCGGCTCCCGCAGCAGCCGGGTGCCGACCGGCACCGGGCCGGACATGGTGTGCTCGGCGGCCGACGGCCAACCGGCCAGGGTCAACGCGTCGTGCAGCACCTGCCGCCGGGCGGCCTCCCAGGTGGCGGGACAGGTGAGCACCGCCGGGGGCAGGAAACCCACCGTCGCCACCGCCTGCTCGGCCACCGCCCACAGGGTCGCCGCGAGCAGCTCTGCCGGGGCGTACGACCGGTCGCCGAGGGGCACCGACTGCTCGTCCACCCGACGCTTCGGGTTCGGCTCGTACCGGGTCGGGTCGGCCTGGGCCAGGCGTTGGGCGTCCCGGCCGACGTGCAACCGGCCGTCGGCATCGGCGTAGACCCCGGAGGGGAGGATCGGCTGACCGTCGACGAGCAGCGGTCGGGTCCGTCCGTCCGGCCAGCGCAGCACGGCCACGGTGTTGGAGGTGCCCAGGTCGACCCCGAGGGCGTATCCGTCCTGCTGGCCTGCCATGTGTCGCTACCTCCGCCGGGACGAGGGGATGCCCGGTCCCGCATGGTACGCAGCCCGCGCCGCCCCCTCGATCCGCCGGCCGGCATCAGCCCCGGTGGCCCTCCTGGCGGCCCGGGTCGCGGGGCGGGACCTCGTCGGTGTAGGAGCCGACCGGCCCCGAGTAGCGCACGCCGCCGCGGTACGGCGAGGCGTTGGCGAGGCAACCGTGCAGGCCCAGCGTCTGCTGCTGCATCACCGGTGCGGGTCGGCCCCGCCCCGGGCACCGCTCGTGGCCCCGGCCGAGGCGGTGCCCGACCTCGTGGTTGATCACGTACCGGCGGTAGGTGGCCAGGCTCGCGCCGTAGCCCGGCACCCCCTTCACCCAGCGCGCCACGTTGACCACCACCCGGTCGCCGTTGCGGCACGACGTGTAGCCGTCCGCCACGTCCCCGCACAGCGCGTCGCGGGTGCCCGGGGTGGCCAGGTAGACGGTGAAGTCGGCGGGCCGGTCGGGCCCCACCCGGCGCAGCCGCGTCCCGTCCGTGGTCCAACCCTGCGGGGCGTTCAGCGTCCCGCCGACCTCCGCCGCGAACTCCGCCACCGGCAGGCCCCGGATGTCGCGCTCCACGGCCACCCGGTACCGCAGCAGCCGGCCGGCTCCCCCCGGGATCGCCGGCTCACCGGCGGCGACCTGCCAGCGGTTGCCCCCGTCCGCCGGATAGTCGATCGCGGCGGGTGCGGAGCGCACCGGCGTCGGCACGGCCGACACCCCGGGCCCGTCGGCCGCCGCCGTCGGGGTGGCCAGGACGGCCGGACCCGCCGTGGTGTGGTCCGCCGTGGCCGGCGTGCCGCAGCCGGTCAACCATCCCGCCGCCAGCAGCGCCGTCGCTGACCGACCGATCAGGCCGTTGCCCACGCGGGCGGTAACCTTCGTCGCCATGGTGCTTCCTCCCTGCCCCGCCGGTCGGCAGTGGGCAGCGGGAAGGACGGGCGACCCGGTGGAACAGTTGATCTCGTACGGACTCAACCTTTCGGTGGTCCCGCCCGTCGGGTCCGTCGTGGGATGTGGGAAGAGCGGGCATGGCCAGGGGTGACGCCGAGTTCGTCGAGTTCGCCCGGACGGCGTCCGGGCGGCTGGTACACGCCGCCTTCCTGATGACCGGCAACCACCACCAGGCGGAGGACGCCGCGCAGACCGCCCTGGTGCGCACGTACGCGTCCTGGTCCCGAATCCGCGACGACGACGCCTACGGGTACGCCCGCACCGTCCTGGTCAACCATCTCGTCGACGGCTGGCGGCGGCCGATCCGCGAGTACCCCACCGACGGACTCCCCGAGCAGCGGCGTGGTGACGTCGCCGACGACGTCACCACCCGCCGCTGGCTGTTCGACATCCTCGGCACGCTCAGCTCCCGCGAGCGGGCCATCGTCGTGCTCCGCTACTACTTCGACCTTTCGGAGGCACAGGTGGCCCGCGAACTGAACGTGTCGCTGGGAACGGTGAAGAGCACCAGCTCCCGGGCGTTGCAGAAGCTGCGTGCCACCGGGACTCCGGAAACCCACGGGGCCCGCCGATGAACGAGCCGGACCAGCTCCGCCGGGCGATGCGGGCAACCGAACGACCGTACCCCGACGGCCTCGACCTGACCGTGATCATGCGGGACGGTCGGCGGCTGCGTCGACGGCGCCGGTTCGTGGGCGCCGGTGCGGCGGCGTTGGCCACCGCGCTGGTGGTCGGCGGGGTGGGGTTCGGCGTGCGATGGACCCGGCCCCCGACGCCGGAGCCGCCGCCGGCCCCCGTCGCCACCGCCCCGGCCGTGCCACCCACGGGCACCTCGACCCCCACCCCGCGTCCGACCTGGAGGGGGGCGGAGCAGCGAGCCGTCGGCGACGTGGTGGACAGCGGCATCCGGTACGACACCGAGCAGCGGGTGTTCTACTTCGTCGCCGTCGACCTGCCGGAAGCGCCCAAGGTGACGATCGGGCTGATGGCCGGCCGGCGCTCCCTGACCGGCGAACTGACCCCCGACATCATGATCAACGACGTGCAGGGCAGCGACCGGAGACCCGGCTTCCACGCGATCGGCTACGGCGAGTCGACGCCTTCGGACGACCGCCCGCCGGTGCCCACCTTCGGGTACTTCGTCGGACCCGCGAAACGGATCGTCGGCACCATCGACGGTCGGCAGGTCGACGCCCGGTTGGCGCGCTGGAGCAGGGATCCGGACGTGGTGGTCTTCTGGTTCGACCCGGCGGACCTCGCCCCCGGGGCACGGCTCGACGGCATCGTCGCCCGCGACGCCAAGGGCCGACTGCTCTGACCGCCGTTCTCCCGGGCCGTCTGACCGCCGGTCTCCCATTCCGCCAGGGGCGAGTGCCGTTCGCCTCCGAGGTCCGCCTGTGCATCGAGGCGGCGATCGTCGAACCTCGGGCCTGACCTGGGCGCTGATCTTGCAGACGACACCCCACACGACGGTACGCCGGATGAGGAAGACTGGCGGGCATGGGTGAACCGGGCGATGCGAAGACCGTGCTCCAGCACTACCTTCGGCAGACTCGCGAAGACCTGATCTGGAAGCTCGACGGGCTGAGCGAACGCGAGGCCAGGCTGCCCCGCACGGTGACCGGCAACAACCTGCTGGGAGTCGTCAAACACTGCCTCAACGTCGAAGCCGGCTACTTCGGGCCCACCTTCGGGCGCGAGTTCCCGACGCCCGGTGAACTGATCCCCCTGCAGGCGTACGAGGAGGACCCGCAGGCCGACTGGTACGCGCGGGAGAACGAAACGAAGGACGGGCTGATCGACCTGTACCGTCGGGTCGGGACGTTCGCGGATCAGACGATCGAACAGCTACCGCTCGACGCGCCGGGGCGGGTGACGTGGTGGCTGCCAGGTCGGCAGGACGTGACGCTGCAACAGATCATCGTCCATGTGACCTGTGATCTCGCTCGGCACACCGGTCACGCCGACATCATGCGCGAGCAGCACGACGCGGTGATCGGCCTGCGGCGGGAGAACACCAACATCCCCGACGACCATGACTGGCCGGCGTACGTCACCAAGCTGACGAAGCTGGCCGACCGCTTCGGACAGCCGCCCGGCCAATGGCGGCAGCCCTGGTCCTCGTGATCGTCACAGGCCGCAAACCACTGGCCCCAGAGTGAGAACCACAGCGAAGATGCCCTACGTGGCCATTGCCGAGGAGTTGCCGCTCGCCGACACGCTGGCGCTGGGGAAGCTGGCCTACCTCCGCCAACGCTCACTGAGCAACCCACGTTACCGAGACGCCAACTACGTCCGGCTGCACGTGACGCCGGGCTACCTCCGGTGGCATCGGCCCTCGGTCTTCGATCCGCACCTGGAGTCCGTACGGCACAGCATCGCGACCTTCGAGCGACTCGCCAAGCGCCACGACCCGGAGTCCACCCATGCCTGGCGAACTGTCCTCGCTGCCGTGGATCTCCTGTTGGCTGAGGGACGACATCGGGCTGGACACCGGATCAGACCCAGACGAATCTGATCCGGTGGCGCGGCTCGGGCGGACCGGCGACTTCGGGACCGCCGCGCACGGAAGTCACTCGGAGGTGAGCACTGGGGTGTCGTGTTGTGGTAGGGGTGGGCGATGGAGCGAACCTTTGTACTGCTGTCGAGCCCGTTCCTCGGTCCTGTGGCGTGGGATCCGGTCGCCTCCGCACTCACGGCGCGCGGGTACGACGTCATCGTTCCTTCGCTCCCACGGGAGCCGCTGTTCTCCCCTGAAGAGGTGCTACGCGCACTGGAGAACTCCGTACCCGGTCTCGGCGAGCTGGTCCTGGTGCCGCACAGCAACGCTGGCCTGTACGTACCCGCGCTCGTCGCCTCGCGTCCGGTGCGCGCGACGGTGTTCCTCGATGCCGTGTTGCCGCCAGAGAACGGTTGCATACCGGTCGCACCAGCGGGGTTGATCGCGATGCTCCGGGACCGGGTCGATACCGACGGCCTTCTGCCGCTGTGGAGCGAGTGGTGGCCGGAGAAGAATGTTGCCGCCCTGTTCCCGGACCCGCAGACCCGACGGCGGGTCGAGGCCGATCAGCGCCGGGTGCCCTGGGACTACCTCACCGCCGAGGTGGATGTCCCTGCCGGTTGGGCAACGCACCGCGCCGGCTACGTGGCCTTCGGGACCACGTACGCCGATGAGCTTCGGGAGGCCGAAGGCCGGGGATGGCCGGTTCGGCTTCTGGACGGCGGCCATCTTCACATGCTGCGGGATCCTGCCGCTGTCGCTTCCACGTTGGTCGAGATCACCGACGCGCTACTGCCGCGGTGAATGGAACGGTCACGGACGAGCCGCAAGATCGAAGCGCAGGCAGAGCGACCGGCACGGCTGCGCGGTGGGCGTGTCGTCGGCTCTTCGCGCGCCTGAACCCCGGTACCAGGTGGCAAGCCGCGAAGCGGCGCGGCAGCGATCGCGCCTTCGGCGGTGGTTCGGTACCCCGCGATCGTCACGGCCTTCTGGGCGGGGGTTGGGGGCCCGTGGGACTCTTCAGCGGGTAGGCGATCATCCGTTGATGGGTCTCAATGATTCTGGCGCGGTCCGAAGCCGTGAGGATCTTGCGGCCTACGTTCGGGCGCTCGCCGAGGAATCAGCGGCACCTCCGGACTCCTGGGAGAATGTCGACCTGCCCCGGTACCTCGAAGCCGCCTCCCGCTGGATCGGCAGCATGGACGGCTGGGCACGCAATCAAGGCCGAGAGTTGCCCGAGCAGCCCACCTGGTCGCTGTTGGTAGACATCCTTCGGGCTGCCTGCGTCTACGAGTAGCAAAGGCAGCTACCCAACCGTCCCACAGCCAGCCGCGCCGGCCGAGGGTCTGCTGCACCGGCAGGTGTCACCTGAGGTGGCGGAGGCTGGCCGGCGGGCCTGGGTCGGTAGCTGGTTCTTCTACACGAGTCGGCTGGTGTAGCCGGCGTCGACCAGGCGGTTGTACGCGGCGCGGACGTCGTCGGGTACGTGCTGGGGGATGGCGAAGCCAAGTTCGGCGTACTTGTCGATGCGTTGGGTGTCGCCGACGAGCATGTCCATGACCTTCTTGGTGTCGCCGATGCTGGTCACGTAGTCGTCGAGTGAGAGCGGGTGCGACGCGCAGATCACGTCGACCTCGGGCCACAGCTTTTTGCAGGTGGCGTACGCACGGCGCTGTTGGTACGGGCGGGACATCAGGATCACCGATCGGGCCTGGACCTGGTGTTCGGCGAGGAGCGCGCGGGTGTGCTCGATGTTCTGGCCGGTGTTCTTGGCCTGCGTGTCGATGAGGATCGCGTCGGCCGGCACGCCGTGGGTCATGGCGTACTCGCGGTAGTGGACGGCTTCGCCTCGGGGGAAGGTCTCCATGGTGGTCGGTGCGTTGGCACCGGTGAAGACCAGCGTCGGATACATCCCTCGGTGGTAAAGGTCGGTAGCGATCCGGGCGACTCCGAGGTCGTGGCTGCCGAGTCCGACGCCCACGTCGACCGGCCGGATCTCGTGGTGCATGTGGTGGTAGTTCCACAAGCGTTCGACATCTGCGCGGTGTTCGGCGGGGATGGTCAAGGAAGTCATGGGCATCGGCCGTTTCTCAGTCGGGGATCTTGAAGGTGTACGACCAGGTGAAGCGGGATGCGGCGTGGACCCCTCGGGCGAACTCGACCGGTCGGCCATCGTGGGTGAACGTCGTGCGGTGCAGGACCATGACAGGCTCGCCAGCGGGGAGTTGGAGGAGTTGGGTCTCCTCGGGGGTGGGCATCCGGGCGCGTGCGGATTCGGTGATCGTGTCAGGTTCCAGTCCTCGGCCGGTGAGGATGGCGAAGCCTCCGCCTCGTCCGGCTGGCCCGGGTGTCGGATCGACCAGGGAGGTTCCTTCCACGTCTTCCGGCCGGTAGTAGCTGGTCAGGGTGTGGGTGGGCAGGTCGGCTTCCTTGACCAGGCGAGCTGCGGGTGCAGATCAGGACGGCGGCAGCCCCGAGCCCCCGGTACGGTCCAGCGGATGAGCCCTGCTGCGAGGCACGCCTCCACCATCCGAATCATCGGCAACATAACCCTGGTCGCTGGTCTTCTGGTCTCGGTCATCACGTTGTCGGACGACCTCGGGTCGGCCGAGCCGTACATCCTGGCGGGATTCCTTGTTGTCACCGGGATCGGCCTGCGCATCGAAGCCGCGGTCAGCTCACCTCGGGCGTGACCACCTAACCGAAAGTGCCCGCCGCGCCGGTAGATGTCGGCCGAAGGTCGCCAGCAGGCCGAGAGCGGCGGGAGGGGCCGCTTCTCCCTTCCTTCTGGGCGATCCTCAGCACCCGCCGTGCAGGAGGACGAGCAACCCGTGTTGCATCCTGGGCCATGACCGCTATCACAGGCCACTTCCGCGAAGTGTGGCGTACGGGCAGCAATCTGGCGGTGGGCCTCGGGACCTGATGCACCGGTACGGGTCATGCGGCCCGACACGCGAACCCGCCTCGGGCGGCACGGCCGGCGCTACCGGCACCAATGGCACGGGAACGGCCCAGGCTCGGCGGTCACGCCGCTGACCTGGGCCGGAAGGTGTGGAGCGGGCGACGGGAATCGAACCCGCACCGTCAGTTTGGAAGACTGAAGCTCTGCCATTGAGCTACGCCCGCGTCCGCCCCGACATCCCGGGCCGCGCCGACAGCCTACCCGGTCACCAGCCCGCCCGCGCAGCGGCATTCCGGCACCGACTTCACCCCGCCCGGGTCGAACGGACGGACGGCCCGCCGCTGGCGCAGCCAGGGCGCGGACGTCCCACCCCGCTCGGCCCGTACCTGCGGCGGCCCGGCCCGACCGGTCGCCACCCGCGCCGGCCCGTTCGGCTCAGGGCGTTTGGTCCGTTGCTGCCGGTTCGGCGCGTTGGGTGACGCCCCGGCGTCCCCACCCGGCCCGGACGGCATACACTTCTTTCGCCACGGGGTGTGGCGCAGCTTGGTAGCGCACTCGCTTTGGGAGCGAGGGGCCGTGGGTTCAAATCCCGCCACCCCGACTGCGTGCGCATCCGGGTGACCCCCGAGGTGACGCCGATTCCGTGCGGTACGCCGGGCGCTGCCGGAGCAGCGTCCCGGCTCGCCTACACTCGATGCGCGCAATCATGCCCAGATCGAACACGCCCAGACCCAAACTGAGATCCGTCAAGGAGTACGCCTGTGAAGAGCACCGTCGAGACTCTGAGCCCGACGCGCGTGCGGCTCGCCATCGAGGTGCCGTTCGTCGAGCTCGAGCCGAGCCTCAAGAAGGCGTACCGGGAGATCGGCCAGCAGGTCCAGGTTCCCGGCTTCCGTCGGGGCAAGATCCCGGCCGCCGTCATCGACCAGCGGGTGGGCCGGGGCACCGTGCTCAACGAAGCGGTGCAGGAGGCCATCCCGCAGAACATCCTCGCCGCGGTCCGCGAGCACGACCTCAAGACGCTCGGTCGTCCGGAGGTCGAGATCACCGAGTTCAACGACGGTGACTCGCTCAACTTCACCGCCGAGGTCGACGTCCGGCCGGAGCTGACCCTGCCGGACCCGGCGACCGTCGAGGTGACCGTCGACGAGCTCCAGATCGACGACACCGAGGTCGACGAGCAGGTCAAGAACCTGCGCGAGCGGTTCGCCACGCTGAAGACCGTCGAGCGGGCCGCCGCCGAGGGTGACTACGTGCAGATCGACCTGAACGCGACCGTCGACGGCGAGGACTTGCCGGGCGGTTCGGCGAGCAACATCTCGCACGAGGTCGGCAGCAAGCAGCTCCTGCCGGGGCTGGACGAGGCCCTGGTCGGTCTGGCTGCCGGTGACAGCACCACCTTCACCACCCAGCTGGTGGGCGGCGACTTCGCCGGCCGCGACGCCGAGGTGGCGGTGACCGTCCGCACGGTCAAGGAGAAGGAGCTGCCGGAGCTGGACGACGACTTCGCCCAGATGGCCAGCGAGTTCGACACCATCGAGGAGCTGCGCGCCGACCTGCGGGAGAAGGTCACCCGGGGCAAGCGGGTGGAGCAGATCTACGCCGCCCGGGACAAGGCCCTGGAGCAGCTGGTCGCCGCCGCCGAGGTGCCGGCGCCGGAGGGTGTCGTCCGCGAGGAGGTCGAGAGCCGCAAGCAGGCGATGGTCGACCAGCTGGAGCGGATCGGCGCCTCGATGGAGGAGTACCTGGCCGCCGAGGAGAAGACCGAGGAGCAGATCGACGCCGAGCTGGCCGAAGCGGCGACCGAGGGTGTCAAGATCCAGCTGCTGCTGGACACCCTGGCCGACGCCGAGGACACCCAGGTCTCCGACGACGAGTTCGGGCACGAGATCGTCCACCGGGCGCAGCGCGCCGGGATGGCCCCGCAGCAGTACTACGACCAGCTGGTCCGCTCCGGTGCCGCCAACGCCGTCTTCGGCGACGTGCGGCGCGGCAAGGCGCTCGCCTCCGTGATGGAGAAGATCAAGATCAAGGACTCGGCCGGCAACGAGGTCACCCTCGACGCGCTGCGGGCCGAGAGCGAGCAGGCGCACGACCACGACCACGAGCACTGATCCGACCCGGTAGGCCGCCGTCCGCCCGTTGCGGCAGACGGCGGCCGAACCGCTTTTCCGGGTACGTCCCGACCCAGCTGCGCTGAGAGCGAACAGTGCCGCGACCGGGAGTCGATCACCCGGTCGAGCGGTTAATGTCGGGTACGACGGTACGGAGAGCGAAGGGCTGCCATGACCGACATGCACATCCCAGCGAAGCCGCTCCGGGCGATCGAAGCCCGAGGTGGCGACACCATTGGCAACCTCGACGACTCGGTCTACAACCGGTTGCTCAAGGAGCGCATCATCTTCCTCGGCAGCGAGGTGAACGACCAGGTCGCCAACCGCATCTGCGCCCAGCTGCTGCTGCTCGCGGCGGAGGACCCGGACCGCGACATCTTCCTCTGGATCAACTCGCCGGGTGGCTCGGTCTACTCCGGCATGGCGATCTACGACACCATGCAGTACATCGACAACGACGTGTCGACCGTGGCGATGGGCATGGCCGCCTCGATGGGTCAGCTGCTGCTCTGCGCGGGCACCAAGGGCAAGCGGTACGCCCTGCCGCACGCGCGGATCATGATGCACCAGCCGTCCGGTGGCCTCGGTGGCACCGCGTCGGACATCGCGATCCAGGCCGAGCAGATGCTCTACACCAAGCGGATGTTCCAGGAGCGGGTCGCCCACCACACCGGCCAGAGCCAGGCGCAGATCGAGGCCGACTCGGACCGGGACCGCTGGTTCACCGCCCAGGAGGCGATGGACTACGGCTTCATCGACAAGGTGATCATCGGGGCCACGCAGGTTCCGGATGGCGCCGGGACCCTGAGCTGAGGAGCTGACGATGACCGATCTGAGCCTGCCGCCCCAGTTCGCGGCCGTGCACAACCGTTACGTCCTGCCGTCGTTCGTCGAGCGCACCTCGTACGGGGTCAAGGAGTCCAACCCGTACAACAAGCTCTTCGAGGACCGGATCATCTTCCTCGGCGTCCAGGTCGACGACGCGTCGGCCAACGACGTGATGGCGCAGTTGCTGACGCTCGAGGGCACCGACCCGGACCGCGACATCATCATGTACATCAACTCGCCCGGTGGTTCGTTCACCGCCATGACGGCGATCTACGACACCATGCAGTACGTCCGGCCGGACATCTCCACGGTCTGCCTGGGCCAGGCGGCCAGCGCGGCGGCGGTGCTGCTGTCGGCGGGCACGCCGGGCAAGCGGATGGCGCTGCCCAACTCGCGGATCATCATCCACCAGCCGGCCACCGAGGGCGGCTACGGGCAGGGCTCGGACATCGAGATCCAGGCCCGGGAGATCCTGCGGATGCGGACCCAGCTGGAGGACATGCTCTCCCGGCACTGCAACCGGCCGATCGAGCAGGTTCGTAAGGACATCGACCGTGACAAGATCATGACGGCCGAGGAGTCCAAGGAGTACGGGCTGGTCGACACGATCCTGACCAGCCGTAAGAAGGGCCTGCTGGCCGCCAACGCGGCCCGCTGAGCGCGATCGGGTCGGAGGTCGGTCGGGCGTCGCGGTGCCGGCCGACCTCTGACACACCCGTTTTGGGGGTCGGAGAAACCACCGCCAGCGGGTAACGTCGGGTCCGTACGGCGTGGCCGGGTCGGACCGGCGGAACGGATTCACCACGGACGGGCGCCCGGCGCCCGCGGTTCAGGGCCGGGTTCCGGTCGACGAGTGCAGGGAGAACGTAGGTGGCACGGATCGGTGACGGCGGCGACCTACTGAAGTGCTCGTTCTGCGGCAAGTCGCAGAAGCAGGTCAAAAAGCTCATCGCAGGCCCAGGCGTCTATATCTGCGACGAGTGCATCGACCTCTGCAACGAGATCATCGAGGAGGAGCTGGCCGAGTCCGGCGAGGTGAAGTGGGAAGAGCTTCCCAAGCCGATGGAGATCTGCCAGTTCCTCGACAACTATGTCATCGGCCAGGACCAGGCCAAGAAGGCGCTCGCGGTCGCGGTCTACAACCACTACAAGCGGATCCAGGCCGAGGCGGCCAACGCACCGGGTTCCGGCAGCGACGCGGTCGAGCTGGCCAAGTCCAACATCCTGCTGCTCGGCCCGACCGGGTGTGGCAAGACGCACCTCGCGCAGACCCTGGCCCGGATGCTGAACGTGCCCTTCGCGATCGCGGACGCCACCGCGCTGACCGAGGCGGGTTACGTCGGCGAGGACGTGGAGAACATCCTCCTCAAGCTGATCCAGGCCGCCGACTACGACATCAAGCGCGCCGAGACCGGCATCATCTACATCGACGAGGTCGACAAGATCGCCCGAAAGTCGGAGAACCCGTCGATCACCCGGGACGTCTCCGGCGAGGGTGTGCAGCAGGCCCTGCTCAAGATGCTGGAGGGCACGGTGTCGAACGTGCCGCCGCAGGGCGGACGCAAGCACCCGCACCAGGAGTTCATCCAGATCGACACCACCAACGTGCTGTTCATCTGTGGTGGTGCCTTCGCCGGCCTCGACCAGATCATCGAGTCGCGGACGGGCTCCGGCGGCACCGGCTTCGGTGCCCGGCTCCGGTCGGTCTCCGAGCGCTCCACCGACGACATCTTCAGCCAGGTGATGCCGGAGGACATGCTCAAGTTCGGGTTGATCCCCGAGTTCATCGGCCGGTTGCCGGTGATCACCAACGTGCGCAGCCTGGACCGCTCCGCCCTGGTGCGCATCCTCACCGAGCCGCGTAACGCCCTGGTCCGGCAGTACCAGCGGCTCTTCGAGCTGGACGGCGTCGAGCTGGAGTTCGAGCCGCCGGCGCTGGAGGCGATCGCCGACCAGGCCATGCTCCGGGGCACCGGTGCCCGTGGCCTGCGCGCGATCATGGAAGAGGTTCTCCTCTCCGTGATGTACGAGGTGCCGAGCAACCCGGACGCCGCCCGGGTGCTGATCACCCGCGAGGCGGTCCTGGAGAACGTCAACCCGACCATCGTGCCGCGCGAGTTCACCGGCCGCCGGGCCCGCCGCGACCGCGAGGAGAAGTCGGCCTGACCGGTCACCTCTACTCACCAACGACAGAAGCACGGCCGCCGTACGGGGCCGTGCTTCTGCGCGTACCGGACTCGACTGGCCCTGTTCGGCGTCTACCTCGCACTGGTCGACCGGGCCGATCCGGGTGCCGGCCGGTGGCCCTGGTCCGGCTCAGCCCCATCGGTCCGAACCGGCGGCGGTGGGTTCCGGCGTGTGCCGCCCCGGCCGGGCGAGGTGTTCTACTGGGCCACTGGGCCGGGCTGCTGGACAGCGCAGCGAACGGGCTGTGCCTGCCCTCGGCGGCCGAGGACGCCCGATGTGGTGTCCGGGGGCGGACCCACACCAGCCGCCACCGCATCCGCCACCACAGCGCCCGTGGCTACCGGAATCGCCGCGCCCCGTCCGGCGGCACCCGTAGCCGAACAGGTCACCGGAACTCGGCGCGCGCTCGTGGTCGGGCCGACCGGGTCAACCCGACGTGCCGCTGGCCCTCGCCGTCGACCGGGAACGGCTGCGTCCGGCGCAGCGGGACGGACTCGGGTCCGCCGCCGACGCCCGGTGCGGTTTCAGGGCCGGCGGGGTTGAAGACTCTCCCTCGATGGCCCGACCTCGCCAGCCGCTCAACCCCAGTCTCCGCACCTGTGAGCCCGGTACCCGCCGCAGTCCTTCGCGACCGGGCGCAGGCGGACCGGTCACCGGTTCCGGCCGGCTCACATCCGTCACCCGCTGTCCTGGGCTGCCGTCCGCCCGTACCCTGATCTCCATGCGCGTCGCCGTCTGCCAGCTCAACGCCCGCGACGACCGGTCGGCAAACCTGGCCGCCGCCGAGGCCCTGCTGGTCAGGGCCGCGGCGGCCGGAGCTGACCTGGCAGTCCTTCCCGAGTACGTCGACTATCTCGGTCGAGCCGACGGGATGCCGCCGCCGGAGGGGGTCGACGGCACGGTGGGGACGTTCTTCGCCGAGGTGGCCCGCCGGCTGGGGATCTGGCTGGTCGCCGGTTCCTTCCACGAGGTCGGCCCGGACCCGACGCACACCTGGAACACGTCGCTGGTCTTCGACCGTTCCGGCAGGCTCGCCGCCAGCTACCGAAAGATCCACCTGTACGACGTGGAGATCCCCGGCCGGGTGTCCTACCTGGAGTCCGCCACGGTGGCCCCGGGGCAGGAACCGGTGGTGGTCGAGGTGGAAGGTTTGCGGGTCGGCCTTTCGATCTGCTACGACCTGCGTTTTCCGGAGTTGTACCGGCGGCTCGTCGCGGACGGGGGCGCGCAGCTGTTGGTCGTTCCGGCGGCGTTCATGACGCACACCGGGCGGGACCACTGGGAGGTCCTGCTGCGGGCCCGGGCGATCGAGAACCAGTGTTTCGTGGCTGCCGCCGGACAGACCGGCGACCATGATCCGGGCCGGACGTGCTTCGGCCGCAGCATGGTGATCGACCCGTGGGGCACGGTGCTCGGCCAGGTGCCGGACGGGCCGGGTCTGACCGTGGTCGACCTGGACCTGGAGCGGTTGCGGACGATCCGGGCCGAGCTGCCCAGTCTGGCGAACCGTCGCCTCTGACCGTGTCCGCCGGGAGTTGCTCGCGGCTTGAGCCGGTTGGCCTGCTTCGTCTGGTCAGCTGAGCAGTATCCCCACGACGGCCAGGCCGATGATCGCCGCCGCCGTCACCAGCAGGGCGGTTCCCATTCGGGAGGGTCCTCGCCGGGCCAGTCGAACGATCGACAGCCCGACGACGACCAGCACGACAGCCGCGATCACCAGTTGCCAGAAGGGCAACAGGAGGCCGAGCAGCGCGTCGTCGGCGAGGGTGACCGTGGGGGATCGGGACGCCTCATCCATGGCAGCCACTCTGGCACGGATCGGCCACCCCGGCGTTGCTTCCCGGGTGCACACCGCAGTGCGGGTGAGAAGGCCGCTGTCGGGACGGGTGGCAGTTGGTCGGCGCGGGCGGCCCGGCATCGCAGCGAGTGACGATCATTGATTTGCCTTCCGTGGGGCGTCCGCGTAACTTTCTCTCTGCACGCGGGAGGCCGGACGAACTGGCCGAGAACGGGCACCAGGATCGTGGCGGAGACGCCGAGCGATGCTGAGGATCGGGCGGTGCGAGACTCCCTAGAAGTTGGGGTTGCGAACGCGAAGCCGGCCGGGTAGAGTTCTGAAGCCGGCAGGGAGCCGGGCGGGCACCGTGAAAACGGATGCCGGCCGGTCTGCCGATTCCCACGACAGAAACGACCGCTGATATTGGCGTGCGTCGGCGTGGAATGGCTGAGTAAAGCTGAAAGATCGCGAAAGCGAATTTGACAGCGAAAGTCAGCCCAAGTAAGTTAAAGGAGTTGCCCCGGAAGGGAAAGCCGCAAATGCGGTGACCTGGATGGTGTGTGGTTGTTCTTTGAGAACTCAACAGGGTGCTTGATAAGCCAGTGCCAATTTGTTTATACCCCGTGCTGGGCAGGCTGTGGTCTGTCTG